>JBNKYJ010000133.1:0-6302 GCA_050300835.1 Sedimenticolaceae bacterium | reverse complement strand
GCTTTTCAGCTGCGACTTCATGTAGTCGATGTTCTCGTAGGTCCAGGCGGCGGGGGCCGCCCTGTTTTTGCGCGCGGCATTCTCCGCCGGCAGGCCGAAGGCGTCCCAGCCCATGGGCTGCAGCACGTTCTTGCCCAGCATGCGCTGGTAGCGGGCGATGACATCGCCGATGGTGTAGTTGCGCACATGCCCCATGTGCAGCTTGCCGCTGGGGTAGGGGAACATGGAGAGGCAGTAGAACTTCTCCTTGCCGGGATCCTCGCCGACCTCGAAGGTGCCGCTCTCCTCCCAATGTTGCTGGACCTTGCGCTCGATGTCGCGGGGCTCGTACTTCTGCATGATCTGGCCTGAATCTCGAATGAAACGGGAAACGGGGAAGGATACCGCAGGCGATGGGATTCAAAAAGCGCGACAGACCTCACCCCGGTCTGTCGCGGGAGATCGATGTCGAGGTGATCAGGAAGCGAGTTTGTGGGACGGGTCCAGGGCACTGAAGATCGATTCGATCACCGAACCGATCACCTGCGACCAGGCGGCGCCGATCCGATCGCTGTAGGCCTCATCGAATCCCGCCACCGTATCGAGCAGGGCCGCCTGCCACATATCGAAGTGCCGGCGTTCGATCTGTAGCCGCTGGTGGGTCCTGCCCAGCATCTCCAGGTAGATGACGATACCCGGCTGCCCTTCCGCGGTCTGCGCCACCATCTCGAGCGTCGAACGCAGCTTCTGCTTCAGCTGGACCATATCCCGATGGTGGAAAATAGCAGCGATCTCCTCCGATTGGGCCATGAAATGGTCGTAAAAGGCATCGAAAAAGCCATCGCGGGCAGTAACACGCGCCAGGCTGTCACGAAACAGATTGAGATCACTTTGTCGCATGGAAACGGTTATCGGCAGCGTCGGGGGTTTACTTTAAAAATCATGTAAAAACGGCAGGTTGAGATTCTCCACGAATCGGCCATGATTAAAGTGAAACAGCCATGAACCCCTGCACTCACCCGACACTTCTAGAGGGCGGTTCAGGCGAGGGGAAGAGCATATTGTCGAGCAGAAACCCTGTCCACCCGATCCGTCCAGGGTTTTCGCCGATGCCCATGCACGCAGGACCAAGAAGAACGGCAGCTCTCGCCGTAAGGAGTAGACAATGGCCGAGCGAAACGAGCAGGACCCTTTCGACAGACTCTCTGCAGCCTACGACAAGATCCTCCAGGAGGTTCATGAAGCCATCGAATCGGCACGTGACAACGCCCTGCCCGGTTTGAAAGATTACCTGAACGACGCACGTGAAAAGATGGTGGAACTGGGTGAACTGAGCCGCGAAGAGGCGGAGAAGGTGGCCGGTTATGTGGAACGCGACATGAAGGATGCCGCCAGCTACCTGCTGGACACCGGCGAACAGCTCTCCGCCTGGTGGCGGTTCGACATGCAGCAGATCGAAAACCGCATGCTGGAGATGTTCACCAGCGTGGCGGACCAGACCAAGCTGGAGCTGGCCAAATTCTCACAGCGCGCCACGGGCATCTCCCTCTACCACACGGGTGAGATTACCGGTCCGGGAACCCTGGTCTGCACCGGCTGCGGCAAGCCGATGCATTTCAAGAAGACGGGGCACATCCCTCCCTGCTCAGGTTGCAAGGGGACTGAATTCCAGCGTACCGCCCGTTAGCGGCGTATCCAGACGGACCTGGAGACAGACCGCCGCGCCGTCAGCGGCGAGCGGCGCGCTTTGAGTTCTTCTTTGCCGCCGTCTTCTTGCTGGCCTTCTTGCTGACCGCCTGTTTGCTGGTGGTCGGCTTTTTGGCCACTTTCTTCTTCACGGCCGGCTTCTTTACCGTCGCCTTGGCGGCCGTTTTTTTCTTGCTGAGCGGGCTGCGTGCGGCTGCCTTTGCCGCCGTTTTCTTGGCGGTGACCTTCTTGGCGGTGACTTTTTTGGTGGCGGCTTTCTTGGTCACAGCCTTCTTTGCAGTCACTTTCTTGGCAACGGCCTTCTTGGCGACCGCCTTGCTGCTGACACGCTTTTTGGTCGAGACCGGTTTGCTTTTGCCCGCCGCCGAGCCTTTTTTCGCAGGCTTCTTGATCGGGGTCTTGGTCGTGGCTTTGGGCGCGGAGGCAGCCTGTTTCCCGCGCGATCCGGCTGCCGCAGACGGTTTGGCGGCGGTCTTCTTCGGAACCGCCTTTTTGCTCGTTTTCTTGGCGCCTGGCTTGCCCGGTGCAGCTGCCTTGTCGGCGCGCCTGGCGGGCGGCGCCTTTTTCGCCGCCGCTTTCGAAGCTACCGGTTTGGTAGCGCTGGCCTCGACTGTTTTGGTGGCTTTCGGCTTGCTCACACCGGTCTTGGCACGGATCTCCTGCTTGGGCGGTTTTGTGGAAACCTTCTTCGCCGCTTTCCCACTTGGCGGTTTGGCGGCAGCCGTTTTCCCGGCCTTGGCAGCGCCCTCAGTGGCCTTTTTGGCACCGGCCTTGGCACGCTTCTTCACCGCCGCTTGTTTCGGCTTTCTCTGTGAAACCGGTCTGTCCGGCCGGGGACGATCGTCGACGGTCGTGGCGATGGGTGTCGTTGTCGTCACGGCGGGAGCCGGCTCGGCCGGGGCCTCCGCAACGGATTGTTGGCTCAACCACCGGTCGATCGCCTTACAGGTGCGGACAAACACATCCTCCACCTCGCCTTCGCCATCGACCCGCAAGACTTTGCCCTGCTTGCCGTAGTGGCTGAGCATGGGCCCGGTGAGGTGATCGAACACATGCAACCGGCTGCTGACGGTATCCTCCGTGTCGTCAGCCCGCTGATGCAAGCGACCGCCACAGAGGTCACAGACATCCTCGACCGCGGTGGGCTGGGTGTAGATATTGTATTCCGCCCCGCAGGAACGGCAGGTGCGGCGGCCGACCAGACGCTCCATCAGGGCATCGGTCTCGATCTCGAACAGGAGGATGAAATCGAGGGGAAGGACCAACTCGCCGAGCAGTTCGTCGAGAGTCAGTGCCTGCAACAGGTTACGGGGAAAGCCATCGAGGATGAAACCGTTGGCGAGATCCTGCCCGACCAATCGCTCCTGCAGCAGACCCAGCACCACATCATCCGTCATCGGCTGGCCGGCCTGCTGCTGCAGTCGAAGCTGCATTCCGCGCTCACTCTCTTCCGACAGGGCCTGCTTCACCAGCTCGCTGGAATTCACCAGGGTCAGTTGGTATTTCTCAGCCAACAGGCTGGTCTGGGTCTTCTTACCGGAACCCGGCCCTCCCAGTATGACTATTCTCATCCCCTTACCTCAAAAGCCACAGAGCTGTTAAACCTTAGCTGCAAATTCCTTTTTATATCAGTCGATTACAGCCTTACAGACAAGCTACACTCCCATCATGCCCTGTGCCTCTAAGCTGGGTTCAGAAGGACTCAAGCGCTCTCTGTTTATCGTTATGAATTAGGAAATTCCATGGCTGCATCCAAGTTTTGGATTAGTCGCCACCCGCGAGCTTGGGTAAGCTAATCCAACATTTCCCGTAAAGTCAACGGACTTTACTGACTCTCATCCTGATCCGCGTCAGGCTCACGGATATGCCGATCCGAGCCTGTGCGACCGCAGGCACACAGAGCTTCGCGACGACAATTGATCACAGGAAGTGGGTCCGTATGTACTCTATGGGCCAATTAGACTATGCTTTTTCGCCTCGCGAGTTGAGTAATCGCAGAACATCCTTCATGCCAGAAATCCCGGATATCACAGATTCTGAACACTGGATCATCGACACCACCCTGGTCGAGCGCTATGGCCACAAGGTGGAGACCCAGATCGCCGATGCGGAGATCCGCCTCATGCCCTCGGACCGCGACCTGAGCAGCTGCCCGGTGGTCTACTGGAACGAGGGGGGCTGCAACTTCATCGTCTTCAAGACCGGCAGCCGCAAATACCGCTGCCAGTTCTTCTACCGGGGTTATCAACAATACGGCACCGGCGTACACGAGTACGACGACCTCACCGAATGCATCGTCTCGCTGCTGCAGGCCCAGGCCGACCACGAGGCCAAGGAGCGCGGTGACCTCTGAGCGACCAATTTCGGAAAACCCACTTAAAAAAACCATTGATTACACGAAGGGGATCAAAAAATGACAGCAAAGAATGCGTTTTACGCCCAGTCCGGCGGCGTCACGGCCGTGATCAACGCCTCTGCTGCGGGCGTCATCGAAACGGCCCGCCAGCATCCTGACAAAATCGCCAATGTCTATGCCGGCCGCAACGGCATCATCGGCGCCCTGACCGAGGATCTCATCGACACCAGCGCCGAGTCCGCCGAGGACATCGCCGCCCTCAAGCACACCCCCTCCGGCGGCTTCGGCTCCTGCCGCTTCAAGCTCAAGAGCCTGGAGGAGAACAAGCGCGAGTACGAGCGCCTGATCGAGATCTTCAAGGCCCATAACATCGGCTACTTCTTCTATAACGGCGGCGGCGACTCCGCCGACACCTGCTACAAGGTCTCCCAGCTCTCCGAGAAGATGGGCTTCCCGGTGCAGGCGATCCACGTACCCAAGACCGTGGACAATGACCTGCCGATCACCGACAACTGCCCCGGCTTCGGCTCGGTGGCCAAGTACATCGCCGTCTCCACCCTGGAGGCCTCCTTCGACGTGCGCTCCATGGCCGCCACCTCCACCAAGATCTTCGTTATCGAGGTGATGGGCCGCCACGCCGGTTGGATCGCCGCCGCCGGCGCCCTGGTCGAGGACAATGGCATCCCGGTGGTGACCCTGTTCCCGGAAGTGGAGTTCGATCAGGAGAAATTCCTCGCCGCGGTCGACGCCAAGGTCAAGGAGCACGGCTTCTGCACCATCGTGGTCTCGGAAGGTTGCCACTGGCCCGACGGCAAGTTCCTGGCCGAGCAGGGCACCCGCGACTCGTTCGGCCACGCCCAGCTGGGCGGCGCCGCCCCGGTGGTCGCCAACATGATCAAGGACGCCCTAGGCTACAAGTTCCACTGGGCGGTGGCCGACTACCTGCAGCGCGCCGCGCGCCATTTATCCTCCGAATCAGACGTGGAGCAGGCCTACGCGCTGGGCAAGGCGGCGGTGGAGAAGGCGCTGGAGGGCAAGAACTCCATCATGCCCACGGTGGTGCGTGAATCCTCCAATCCCTATAAGTGGAGCATCGGCGAGGCCCCGCTGAGTGAAGTGGCCAACGTGGAGAAGATGATGCCGCTCGATTTCATCACCGAAGACGGTTACGGTATCACCGACAAGTGCAAGGAGTACCTCTACCCGCTGATCAAGGGGGAGGCCTACCCGCCATACAATGACAACGGCATGCCGGAATACGTCACCCTCAAGGGTGTCCCGGTAGCGAAAAAGCTGGATGCTTTCGAACTATAAAAAACGACAATCGGGGGGGCTGTTTACAGCCCCCTTTTCGTTCACCCCCCGTGAGCGGGCTGTACTCCGGCTATCGCCGAGGCGACATCTGGAGACCGTGGAGGCAGCCGGCACGCGGAACAGACTGTCATAACCGGTTTTCTATCATCCCAGGAGGAGCACCTAGTGAGCACTGAACTGATTTTCGCCCTGGCTTGTGCCTTTGCCGCACTCGCCTACGGCTTTCTGTCCGTGAAATGGATACTCGCCCAGCCCGAGGGCAACGAACGCATGCGCGAGATCGCCGGCGCCGTGCAGGAGGGCGCCAAGGCCTATCTCAACCGCCAGTACACCACCATCGCCATTGTCGGCGTGATCCTTTTCGTGGTGCTCTGGTTCTACCTCCACATCGCCACCGCCATCGGCTTCGCCATCGGCGCCATCCTCTCCGGCGCCGCCGGCTATATCGGCATGAACATCTCGGTACGCGCCAACCTGCGCACTGCCGAGGCCGCCAACAAGGGCATCAACGCCGCCCTGCAGATCGCTTTCCGCGGCGGCGCTATCACCGGCCTGCTGGTGGTCGGCCTGGGCCTGCTCGGCGTGGCCGGCTACTACGCCCTCCTCATCGCCATGGGCGTCGAGGACCCGCTACATCCGCTGGTGGGCCTAGCCTTCGGCGGTTCCCTGATCTCCATCTTCGCCCGTCTCGGCGGCGGCATCTTCACCAAGGGCGCCGACGTGGGCGCCGACATCGTCGGCAAGGTGGAAGCAGGCATTCCCGAGGACGACCCGCGTAACCCGGCGGTCATCGCCGACAACGTGGGCGACAACGTGGGCGACTGCGCCGGCATGGCCGCCGACCTGTTCGAGACCTATGCGGTGACCACCGTCGCCACCATGGTGCTGGCGGCGATCTTCTTCCGCGGCACGGAAGCGGTGTCGGCGATGATGTTGCTGCCGCTGG
>JBNKYJ010000132.1:0-9913 GCA_050300835.1 Sedimenticolaceae bacterium | reverse complement strand
AGACATGAAGGAGTTGTCGATCATCGACAGCAGGTAGGGGAAGTCGATGTCGAACTTCTTCGGATGGCTGAAGCGGATCACCACGAAACTCTCGTCCGGCGTCGGGATGTCGCGGGCGATGAAGGGGTTCGAGGTATCCACCGTGGGCACGCGCTGGAAGTTGATGTCGGTGCGTGAGAACTGGGGTGTGATGTGGTTGATGTAGTCGGGCATGCGACGCATGATGGTGTCGACGATGGCCTCCTCGCTGTAACCACGCTCCGCGTTGTCGCGGAAGATCTTCTGAATCCACTCCAGGTTGACGATCGGCACCACGCCGACACCCAGGTCGACGTGCTTGGCCACATCGGTTTCGCCGTCGACCACCATGCCGTGCAGGCCTTCATAGAAGAGCACGTCGGTGCCCTCCTCGATATCTTCCCAGGGGGTGAACTCGCCCGGCTGCTGATCGCAACCCAGGCGGGCATTGTGTTCGGCGGCCTCTTCCGGGCTGTGCAGGTAGTAGCGTTTGTTTCCGCTACCGGTTTCGCCGTAGGTTTTGAACAGTTCGGCGATCTTGTCGAAGTGGTTGGCCTGGGGGCCGAAATGGCTCAGGCCTTCGGCCACTTTCTTGCGCATTTCCGCCCGGGTGTAGCGATGGAAGCTGTCACCCTCGACTACGGCGGCCTTGATGCCGTCTCTGTAGAAGATGTGCTCGAAGGCACGTTTGACGGTCGTTGTACCGGCGCCGGACGAGCCGGTAACGGCAACCACGGGATGTTTTTTGGACATTGACTTCTCCCTTTCTCTAATCGTTGTAATGTTATCGTCCGGTAGGCCGCCGCTGGGCGGTTTCCGTCCAATTGGAACCGGACGTGAGGAAAAATTGGAGCCAACTATACCACGGAGATTCCGCAAATCCAGCGAACGCAAGGGGGGGGGATGGGGGGTCAGAAGTGGCCGCTATTCAGCCAGAGGTGGCACAAAACGCTCGCCGAAAACCCCAGGGCAATCACGGGCGTCCATTTTAAGTGACTGAAAAATGTATATTTTCCTTTTGCGTGTCCCATCAGGGCCACGCCTGCGGCCGAGCCGATCGAAAGCAGGCTGCCGCCGACCCCCGCGGTCAGGGTGACCAGCAGCCACTGGCCCAGGGACATCTCGGGATTCATGGTCAGGACCACCGACATGGTGGGGATATTCTCCAGCACGGCGGAGGCGAGGCCGATGGAGACATTGGCGGCGGTGGCGCCCCACTGCACATAGAGCAGTTCCGAGGCCAGGGTCAGATAGCCCAGGTAGCCGAGTCCGCCCACGCACAGGATCACCCCGCAGAGGAACAACAGGGTGTCCCATTCGGCGCGTGCCACCCGCAGGAAGACGTCGAACGGCTGCCGGCTCTCCACCACGATGGAAAAGTCGGGACTCTCCGAGGTGGTGACGGTGGTATTGCTCGGTTGGTGGGTCTTTTTCAGGAAGAAGCCGAAGAACTGCAGGTAGGAGAGCCCGGTCATGACGCCGATCGCCGCCGGCAGGTAGAGCTGCCACTGAAAATAGACCGCGGTGGCGATGGTCAGCAAAAACAGGAACATGATGCGCTTGGCGCCGCGGCGCATGCTGACCTGCTCCTGGGTGGAGGCCAGCTTTCCCCTGGGCACGGCGAACTGCATGAAGAGCGCCGGCACCAGGTAGTTGAGGAGTGACGGCAGCAGCAGGTTGAAGAAGGAGAAAAACCCGACGCGGCCGGTGGTACTCATGATGTCCCGCTGCCAGACCATCAGCGTGGTGATGTCGCCGAAGGGACTGAAAGCGCCGCCGGCATTGGAGGCGATCACGATATTGGTGCAGGCCAGGGCGATGAACTTACGGTTGTCCCGCTCCAGGTTGAGCACGATGGCGCCCATCAGCAGGGCCGTGGAGAGGTTGTCGAGGAAAGGCGACAGCAGAAAGGTGCCGAAACCGGTGATCCAGAAGATCCTGCGATAGGTGTACTGGCGATGGCCGACCCAGCTGCGCAGGGCGAGAAACACGCGGCGTTCGGCCAGGGCGTTGATGTAGGTCATCACCACCAGGAAGAAAAGCATCAGTTCGAAGTACTGCAGCAGGCTGTGGCGCAGTGCGATCTCTGCATCGTGACCACTGTAGTGGGTATGGGAATACCAGCCGATCAGACCCCAGATGACGCCGGCCCCGAGCAACATCGGCTTCGATTTGGGCAGGTCGATGAACTCTTCGAAGGCGACGGCCAGCAGGGCCAGGGCGAAGACGGCCAGGGAGAGGTAGCCGATCCAATGGGTGCTCATGCTGTAGCCACTGGCGGACATATGCTCCGCCAGTGCCAGACCGGGGAGACAGAGGAGCAGTGCAGCTGTTGAGCGCCGTCTGTTCATGCCAAAATTTGCGTCGATATGCTCTGGGGGCTGCTCAGCGAGCCCTGACGTTACCCGGACCCCGGGAGTCGATGTGAAACTCCTGTCGTTGTTTCTGCCAGATTTATTTTTTTGTATCAGAAGCTGTTGGCGTTGATCCAGATGTGCGCCAGGACACTGGCAACATAGCCCAGAGCGATGACGGGTGTCCACTTCAGATGACCGAAGAAGGTGTATTTGCCCCTGGCCTGACCCATCAGGGCGACACCGGCCGCCGAGCCGATGGAGAGCAGGGAGCCACCGACACCGGCGGTCAGGGTGACCAGCAGCCACTGGCCCATGGACATGTCGGGCATCATGGTCAGCACTGCAAACATCACCGGAATGTTGTCGACGATGGCGGAGAGCAGGCCGACCGTGACATTCGCCGGGGTGGCGTTCATGCTGGCTGAGAGTTCCATCGCCGCGCCCCAGTGGGTGTACATGACCTCGGAGGCGAGTGCCAGATACCCGATGAAGCCGAGCCCGCCGACACAGAGCACCACACCGTAGAAGAACAGCAGGGTGTCCCACTCGGCCCGGGCCACCTTGTTGAAGACGTCGAAGGCCACCATGTCACCCATCTGGCCATCGTGCTCCATCTCCGTCAGGTCGCCGTTGGTGGGATGCTTGTGATCCTTCGCATAGGTCTTCTTGAGATAGAAACCGAAGAACTGCAGGTAGGCCAGGCCGGTCAGCATGCCGACCACCGGGGGCATGGCGAGGAAGTTGTGGAAACTGACCGCGGTGACGATGGTGGCCAGGAAGAGGGCGATGATGCGCTTGGCGCCGCGCTTCATCTCCACCGCCTCGCCGCCGCCGTGGGGCGTCTCGTCGGGTACCGCGAAGTGCATGATCGCGCAGGGCACCAGCCAGTTGACCAGGGAGGGGATGAAAAGGGCGAAGAAGGCCCAGAAATCGATGGTGCCCTGGGCGGTGTGGATGCCTTTCTGCCACACCATCAGGGTGGTGATATCGCCGAACGGACTGAAGGCCCCGCCCGCATTGGCGGCCACCACGATGTTGATGCAGGCCAGCAGCACGAACTTGGTGTTGCCGCCGCCGACGGCCATGACCACGGCGCACATCAATAGGGCGGTGGTCAGGTTGTCGGCCACCGGCGAGATGAAGAAGGCGAGCACACCGGTGATCCAGAACAGCTGACGAAAACCGAAACCCTTGGCCACCAGCCAGGAGCGGAGTTTCTCGAACACACTGCGTTCATCCATGGCGTTGATATAGGTCATCGCCACCAGCAGGAAGAGCATCAGCTCCGCATACTCCAGCAGGTTGTGACGCACCATCTCCTCGGCCGCGTGGGGCAGGTCATGGGTCTGGTAGTACCAGGCCACCAGCCCCCAGATCAGTCCCGCAGCCAGGATCACGGGCTTGGATTTGCGTAGATGGGTGAACTCTTCGGCCATCACCAGCAGATAGGCGACGGCGAAAATGACGATCGAGGTGAAGCCGACCCAGTGGTTGGTGAGGTCGAGATGATCTCCCCCCTCGGTGGCTGCCAGGAGCATCGTGGGCGAGAGAATGCAGAGCAAGGTTAAGAGTAGCTTCACAGCGGGGACCCCTGGTGAATGATCATAAAAGCTTTTTATTGAGGGGGATTTTCAAACAAGGGAAGGGTTGGGTCAACCTGTGACGCCAGAGTGGGGCAGCGGCGCATGCTGGAATCCGGGTGGAGTTTTCGCCAGGCTGAAAAACGAAATCCCGGCATGGCCGGGATTCGGGGCAGATCGGTGAGTGGTGTGTATTACTCGACAGTGGCGATGATCAATTCGCCGTTGTCGGCCTGAAAGGCGACCAGCTCGCCGGAGATCTGTGCCAGCTCATCACTGACCCGGTTGAACTTGAGCTCACTCCGCTTGAACGAATCCAGGCGCAGCTTGGCGTAGATGAGACCGCCCGGCATGACCACGGTGACCAGGGTATCGATGGCCTTGAAGCTCTTACGCTGGACCTCCTGCTTCAGCAGGCTCAGCTCGGTCTGTAGATCCTGCTCCAGTTCCAGCAGGTGCTGGGTGACGGTGATATCCGAGACATTGGGTAAGGAGGTGACGAAACCATCACTGTCCTGCATCAGGAACCGGTCGTTGTCGGCTGCCTGTGCGCACTGCAGCAGACTGCAGAGCAGCAGGGCGATCAGGTACAGGGGTTGGCGGATCAGGGTTGTCATCGCTTTCGTCCTAAATGTGTGCGGTTCCGTTTGCCTCTTCTTGGGTTGAATCCTAGGCTGACGCGGGAGGCAAAAGCGGAACTGGCGCACACTCGACCGGGCTTTAGGGCCCGAAGCGCCACCCTGTTCACAAGTTATTCTTTAATCTGGGAAAACGATTCCTGGGTTGAGGATGCCATGGGGATCGAACTGGCGTTTGAGGGCCCGCATCAGGCGTAAGGAGACCGGATCGATCTCCTTGGCGACGAAGGGACGCTTGACCACGCCGATACCGTGCTCACCGGAGAGACTGCCGTCCAGTCCCAGCACCAGATCGAATACGGCGGCGAGGCAGACTTCGCCGGCCGCCAGTTGGACCGGGTCGTCGGGATCGAGCAGGAGATTGACATGGATATTGCCGTTACCGGCATGGCCGAAATTGACGATGGTGATGCCGTGTTGGCTGGAGAGTCGCTCAAGGCCCTCGATCAAGTCGGGAATGCGCGATACCGGAACCACCACATCCTCGTTGATCTTCTTCGGCGCGATGTTGCGCAGGGCGGGGGAGAGGGCCTTGCGGGTCTTCCACAGCCTGGCCACCTCCTCCTGATTGCGTGCGGTGTGGATCTCGAGCAGACCCTCCACCCGGGCGGCTTCGGCAACGGCGGCCGCCTCCAGTTCGATCCCGTGTTCGCTGCCGTCGACCTCGATCATCAACAGCGCGCCCACCTCGGGACTCATCTGCAGGTCGGAGAAATCACGCACCATAGTGATCGCCGTGCCATCCATGAACTCCAACGCACAGGGGACGACCGGTTGGCGCATGATGGCGGAGACCGCCTTGGCGGCGGCGTGGATGTTGCGGTACGTGGCCTGCAGGGTGCGTTTGCTCTGAGGCAGGGGGGTCAGCTTCAAAGTCGCTTCCGTGATCACCGCCAGGGTGCCTTCGGAACCGATCAGCAGCCGGGTCAGGTCATAGCCGACCACGCCCTTGGTGGTCTTGACGCCGGTGCGGAAGCTCTCGCCCGTGCCGCTGACGGCACGCAGGCCCAGGGTGTTTTCCCTGGGTGTGCCGTATTTCACCGCCCGCGGGCCGGCTGAGTTGTAGGCCAGGTTGCCGCCCAGGGTGCAGACTGCGGCGCTGGTTGGATCGGGGGGCCAGAAGAAGCCCTCTTCGCCCACGGCGTTCTGCAGGGCCTTGTTGGTGACCCCCGGCTCGACAACGGCAAGCCGGTTGTCCGCATCGATCTCGATGATGCGGTTCATGCGCTCTAAACTGAGGACCACACCGCCCTGCTGGGGCACCGAGGCACCGGTGGTGCCGGTACCCTTGCCCCGGGTCACCAGCGGGATCTGTTCATCGTGGCAGAAACGGGCGATCTCGCAGACCTGCTCATGCCGGGTGGCGAAGAGCACCGCCTGCGGGGTCGCCTGCAGGCGGCTGTTGTCGTAACCGTAGGGCAGGCAGTCGCCGGGCTCGGTGAAGATGCCTTCGCGACCGACGATTTCGGTCAGCCGGCTGATTTGCGTACGGGTCAGGGACACGATGCTCAGATGTACTCGAAGACCTTGACCACACGCCGGACGCCGCTGATGTAGCGCACCACCTCGGTCACCGCGTGAGCCTCGTCCTTGGTCAGCAGCCCCATCAGGTAGACCGAGCCGCGTTCGGTGACGACCTTGACCCGCAGGGGATCGAAGTCCGGCAGGTCCACGTTGGTCAGCTTGAGCTTCACTTCGGTGGTCAGCGCCACGTCGCGGCTGTGTTCGCCAAAGGATGCGGTGCTGCCGATCTCGATCTCGTTGACCACGCGACGCACCTGTTCCACCTGACTGGCCAGCTGTTCGGCCTGGCGGCGGATGGCGTCGTTTCCGGCCTGGCCCGTCAGCAGCACGATTTTGTTGTAGCTGGTGACGTTGATTTTGCTGTTCTGCTTGATGGATTCGTCCTGGGCGAGTCGGTCATAGGTTTTGAGTTCGATGGCCTGATCCTCCACCATGATGCCGGTGGTGCGCCGGTCGTGTGCGACCACGGCGGTGGTGGCGGCGCCGCCGACGACCAGGGCGGCGCAGCCCTGAAGCAGCAGCAGGGTGGCGATAACGATGAGCGATATCCCTGAAGATTTCAGCATGGTTTTCCTCGGTGTGAAACGGTTGATCAACTTCCCAGCAGGTGCT
Source organism: Sedimenticolaceae bacterium (assembly GCA_050300835.1). Lineage (GTDB taxonomy): Bacteria > Pseudomonadota > Gammaproteobacteria > Chromatiales > Chromatiaceae > Thiodiazotropha. The sequence continues at coordinate 3,184 of JBNKYJ010000132.1, read as the reverse complement.
GGTCCACCAGATCGCACAGGCAGTGGATGATCAGGAGATGGGTCTCTTGGATGCGTGCCGTGACGTCGGATGGAACGCGGAGTTCGACATCGGCCGAGGAGAGGAGTTTCCCCAGTTCGCCGCCGTCGCGGCCGGTCAGCGCCACCACGCGCATCTCCCGTTCATGGGCGGCCTGTACCGCGTAGTTGACGTTGGCGGAATTGCCGCTGGTGGAGATCGCCAGCAGGATGTCGTTGGGTTGTCCCAGGGCCTCGACCTGGCGTGAGAAGACCACCGAATAGTCATAGTCGTTGGCGATCGAGGTGACGGTCGAGCTGTCGGTGGTCAAGGCGATGGCCGGCAGGCCGGGGCGTTCGCGCTCAAACCGGTTGAGCATCTCGGAGGAGAAGTGTTGCGCGTCGCCGGCGGAACCGCCATTGCCGCAACTGAGGATCTTGTTGCCCTCCAGCAGCCGGCCGACAATCAGATCGGCGGCACTGCTGATCGGCTGCGACAGCAGGGGCAGGGCTTCGATCTTGGTCTGGATGCTCTGGTTGAAGAGTGCCTGTATGCGTTCTAGGTTTTGCATCGCCGTAGTTTACCTTAATTGGCTGCGTTGACTTAATCCCTGGTCAGGTGTGAGACGCGGCTTGTGTTTCGCCTGTTGTCGTCAGTGTGTGCGTAGAAGGGTTTCACTGCAGTCGAAATGCATCCTGAATCCATTCGATCCTCTCCTGTTGTGCTCCGCTGACGGCCACCACGTCGAAACGGCAGGGCAGGTCCAGGTTCCGGCGTTGTAGGTAGCTGGCGGCCGCGATGATCAATCGGCGTTGCTTGGTCGGGGTGACGGTCTCCTGCGGTGAGCCATAGTCGCCTCGACGCCGAAAGCGCACCTCGACAAAGACCAGGGTCTGTTGCTGGCGCATGACCAGATCGATCTCTCCCCCGCTGACACGGAAATTGCGTTCGACGAGCGTCAGTCCCTGAGCCTGGAGATGACGCAGGGCCCGTTCTTCCGCGGCACTTCCCTGTGCGTTGTGCCTTGCCATTCATGCGGCCCTAGTGCGGAAAGGTGCGGTCATTGACCGGGACCGTCTGCGGGGTGTCTTCGCGGCCGCTCAGTGGCGGAGTCATGGGTGGGAGAGGGTTCGTCTGCGGTGCCGGTGTGAACACCGGTGAGTGCATACGCGGTGCATAGCCGCTGATGGTGGCCTTGCCCTGCTGCATGTCGGCCCAGGCCAGAAGTCGGTGCAGGCGGTTGTACTCGTCGAGGTAGAGGGTGCCGCTCTTGCCGCTGAAGGTGCGGCCGGGTTGTGTGCTCAGAAGCTCGAGATTGGAGAGCAGGTTGTAACTGTCGATGCCCATCGCGTAGAGGCGGGCATACTGCCCGCGCACGCCGGGCATCAGCTTCTGCAGCCGCTCTCTGGAGAGGGGACTCTCGCGTTCGTCCTCCAGCAGCCAGGGGGTGTCGACAAAGCTGATGTGTCCCAGGTCCCGGTCCCGTTCGTTGTCCTCCACGCCGCTGTAGATGTGCGACGTGGCGTAGATCGGCAGGTCCCCGGCGTGGTGGAATTTCAGCTGCGGGCCCAGCTGACGCCCTTTCTGCGGACGGGCGGCCAGGAAGATGAAGTCGGCATCGTGGCGACGGCGGGCATAGGCTTCCACCTGCATGCCGAGCAGTCGTTCCAAGGCGTTAATACGGGCTTCGCTCTCATCGATGTTGAGCAACAGGCGGATCGGGGTCGAAAAGTCGTTCTCCTTGGCATTGTAGCGCTGGGTCTCCAGCACCTGGCCGCCGAGCGTCTCCCAGCGGCGTCGGAAACTCTCGCCGATACGACCGCCCCAGTTACCCGTGGGGGTCAGTATCAGTGCCCGGTGGTGGCCTTCGAGCCAGGCGCGCTCGGCGACCTGTTCCGCTTCATCCTCGGGGGCCAGGCCAAACTGAAACAGGTTGGGCAGATAGCGGTTCTGATCCTCCACCTGATTCAGCGCCAGTACCGGCTGCGGCAGGCTCTCCAGCTGCATCAGCATGTTGACCGCATCCTTGTCCAGTGGACCGACCACCCGCTGTGCCCCCTGCAGCACCGCCTGCTGATAGGTGCGCAGCGTCTCTTCCAGATTGCCGCTGTCATAGAAGCGCAGCTGGGGGCGGTCGGCGGGCGGCTGTTGATACCAGGCAGCCATGAAGCCGTCGCGTACGGCGGCGGCTACGTTCACGTAGGGGCCGCTGCGGGGCAGGAGCACGGCGATATGGTCGCTGCTGCTGAGTCCGCGTTGTTCCAACAGGCTGGCGAGATAGGCCTGCAGCGCCGGATGCTCGGGAAAGCGCTCGCGCCAGGCGGCGAGGGCGGAGGCGAGTTCCGCGGGCTGAGCGATCTGCTGTTTGACCACCCGGGCCAGTTCCATCCAGCCGATCATGTTGGAGGGTGGGGGTGGCTGCAGCAGTTGCAGTGCGGTGTCGGTCATGGACGCCAGGGTCTGCACCAGCAGCTCCTGGGTCTTGAGACGGGCGACTTCGTCGTCCGCCTGCAGCTGATCGAGCACGTTCAGTTCGCGACCGCTCTCCAGCAGATTGCCGGAGAGGCGGAAGATCTCCGCCATGTTGGTGTGGTAGCGCTGGCGCAGTTCTGCTGGCGTCTCCTCGCCCGGGCCGGGTTCCATCAGGTCGAGCGCCTGATCGATGTCGCCCCTGAGGATCGCGGCCTGGGTGCGCACCATACGCAGGCGGAAGGCGAAGTCGGCATCGTCCGCGGGTGCTTGCAGGCGCTCCAGCAGGGCGCTGGCCTCCTCCAGGCGTCGTGCCTTGAGCCAGCTGTCCGCCGCCTCCAACATCAACTGGTCGCGCAACGGAGGGGGGTATTGCTGGGCCAGGGTCTGTAGCAGGGCCGCCGCCGCTTCGTACGATTCGTTGCCGATCAGAAGATCGACCTGTTGGCGGATTTCGGGGGGCAGCGCGGCGGTCGGCTGCCTCGCTGTCGGCAGGGTGCCGCAACCCTGCAGGATCAGGATCAGCAGGATCAGGATAGCGGCAATACTTCGGTTGATTTGCATCATCAGGCTTCTGTGGCAGGATGTTCGGCCTGCCAATTCTACATCAGGAATCAGAGTGACAAAGGGTGTACTGTACGTTGTTGCCACACCGATCGGCAATCTTGAGGATTTCTCCACAAGAGCGGTTGACACGCTGAGAAAGGTCGATCTCATC
>JBNKYJ010000131.1:0-14876 GCA_050300835.1 Sedimenticolaceae bacterium | reverse complement strand
AGCAGGCTTCCAGAGTTAGCGCTTGCTCGGCTTCAACCGATCGAGCCGTAGCCGCTCGCGCTCGTCGAACAGTCTTCTGGAACCGATCCACACCGCCGCGCTGGCGCCGAAGCCGGTGCCGGCGGCGATCAGCAGCATGATCAGAATCTGATACTTGGCCGCTTCGAAGGGCGGGCTGCCGGCCAGGATCTGGCCGGTCATCATGCCGGGCAGGCTGACCACGCCGGCGGCGGCCATGGCGTTGATGATCGGGATCAGGCCGCTGCGCAGCGCGCTGCGCCGGATCTCCCGGATCGCCTGCTCCCAGGTATGACCCAGCATCAGCCGGCCCTCGATCTCCCGCTGCTGCTGCCAGGCGCTCTGGGTCAGGTTGTCCAGCGCGATGGCGATGCCCGACATGGTGTTGCCGAGCAGCATGCCGAGCAGGGGAATGGTGTACTGCACCGAGTACCAGGGCTGCGCCTGGATGATCACCGTCAGCGCGATCAGGGTGACGCTGAAGGAGGAGATGAACATGGACAGCGTGCCCACCCCCATGCCCCAGATACCGAGGAACCGGCGCTGTTGCCTGGCCATCACTTCGTAGCCCGCCACCATCAGCATGAAGAGGGCCAGGGCGGCGATCAGCAGCGGATGGGATTGCACGAAGAGGAACTTGAGCACCAGGCCGAGCAGGCTCAGCTGCACCACGGTGCGCAGGGTGGCGATCAGCAGGCGTCGGCCGATGCCGAGGGAGAGCTTCAGCGACAGCAGGGCCAGGGCCAGCACCAGCAGCGCGGCCAGGGTGAGGTCCCAGGGGGTGAGGCTGATCAGTCCCATTCGCTCACCAGTCGGCGGCTTTCGATGCGCAACGAACGTTTGCTCACGCGCCGCCGTTGGGCGGGATCGTGAGAGACCCAGAACACAGCGGTCCCCTGTTCCCGGCGCCAGCGCGCGATCAGGGCCTCGACCCGCTCGATGTTGGTCTGGTCCAGATTGGCCGTGGGCTCGTCCAGCAGCAGGACCTCCGGTGCGATGCTCAACACCCGCAGCAAGGCGAGGCGCTGGCGCTCGCCGCTGGAGAGTCGGGTGACCTGCCAGTCGGCGGCATCCGCCGGCAGCTTGAGCAGATCGAGGGTGTCGGCGTCGAGCTGTGCGAAGTGGTCGCCGACCCGTTCGCCCCACCAGGCGCTCTCCGCCGGCAGCAGGGCCACCCGGCGGCGCCAGACGGGCGCGCTGAGGGCCTGTTGGCGGGTGCCGTCGCACCAGGCCTCGCCCTGGTGGGGATCGAGGTCTGCGATGGCGCGCAGCAGGCGCGACTTACCGCTGCCCGAGGGGCCGCTGAGGGTGACGCACTCGCCCGCGGCCAGGCTGAGATCGAAAGGCTCCAGCAGCGGGGTGCCGAACTGCTTGAGGGCGAGTCCGCTCAACGGTTCAGTCCCGGCGCTCGAACAGCAGGTCCCAGACCCCGTGGCCGAGGCGCTGGCCGCGCTGTTCGAACTTGGTCAGTGGGCGATCCTCCGGGCGGGGTGAATAGCTCCCCCCTCCCGCCTTGTTGTCGAAACCGGGATGCTCGCTGAGCACGCGCAGCATCTGCCCGGCATAGTCCTCCCAGTCGGTGGCCATGTGGAGCAGGCCGCCGGGAACCAGCGCCCGGTAGACCCGATCGGCGAACTCGGGCTGTACGATGCGCCGCTTGTGGTGGCGTTTCTTGTGCCAGGGATCGGGAAAAAAGAGCAGTACGGCGGCGAGACTCCCGGCTGGCAGATGGTGGCGCAACAGCTCCATGGCGTCGCACTGCAGGATGCGCACATTGTCGCTCTCCTGCTGCGCCAGTCTGATCATCAGGTGGCCGACCCCGGGACTGTGCACCTCGACGCCGAGGAAATTGCGTTCGGGGTGGCGCTGGGCCTGCAGGGCCAGGGCCTCGCCGTTGCCGAAGCCGATCTCCAGGGTCACGGGGTGGTCGTTGCCGAACAGTGCCGGCAGGTCGAGTTCTGCTTCGCCCAAGGTCAGGCCGTAACGGGGCCAGAGGGTCTCGAAGGCGTGCTGCTGGGCTTCGGTCATGCGCCCCTGGCGCAGCACGAAGCTGCGGATGGGGCGGTGGCTGCCGGTGGGTGATTCGGTCATCTGCTAAGTTCCGGCAGGAGGCATGGGTCCTGTCTGGTCGTCGTCGTATCGTTGGGAGTGGGACGATCGGGTGCCCCGCTTTTGTCAGGGGCGGGTCCGGGTCCTACCCGAATCGGGAGATGATAGCGAATTTCCCGATTAAAAGGGTCCCCCCGTGGGGGCGCTTGAATCGGCCGGTATCTAGAGGTACCCCTGCAGCTGAGAAAGCTCGTCGGCCAGGAACTCGCGCAGGCTGTTGTAGTACCTTCCTGTAAAACCGCCCGGTTCCTCGTTGATGCACAGGACCCGGCCGGGGTGTTCGCTGTCGGAGCCGGGCTCGAGCAGCAGATACTCTTCGGAATATCGGTTGCCGATCAGGAGCATGTGGCCCAGCTTGGCCGGCTCGAATGTCTCTTCGGTCTCTTTGCCGTCGGTGGCCCTGCCATAGATGGTGACCTGCAGGGGTTTATCCGGAGTCCGACTCGCTTGGCGAATACGTACATAGGCGGGGGAGAGTGTTTTGGCGAAGCGCTCCACCCGTTGCACGGGGAAGAGGAGGTAGCGGGTGACGTGCGATGTCGCCCCCAGCTCGAGAAAGCCGTTGCCGGTTTTGAGGAACTGCCGGTAGTCGCCATCGATCGAGATGGCGAGCCGATGCTCGGCGGCGGTGATGGTGTCGTCGGTGGCAGGGGGCTGTAGCAGGTCGCGGGAGAACGTCGGATCCAGCGACTGGCTCAGTCGGCGGGTGGCATCGGCCACTTCGCGGACCAGCCGCGGTACCGGCATCGCGACGGCCCGGTCGTAAGCCGCCTGTTGCTCGGCTTCCCAATCGGTGGTGAACCGCTCCACGACATCCGTGAGCTTGGGGAAGGCTGCCACCAGGGCCACGGGAGGTACTGCGAAGAGTCCGATGTAGAGGGCAAGGAAGGTTCCCGCCACCGCCGGGCCGGCCGGCTTGAGTCGCAGCATGGAGAGGATTTCGATGATGTCCCGTGCCTTCTTCTCCAGTGGGCGGTAGCGCTTGTCGCTGTGATCGATGGCCTGGATGACCGCAGTGGTCCGGGCATTGGGTGAAGGCTCCACGCTGTCATCCGCGGCCCCCTCCAGTGCCTCGAGCACCTGTTTGCGCTTCAGCAGGGCGAGGCCACTGAGGAAGGGCAGCAGCGCCAGGGCCGACAGGAAGTAGGTGTCGAGCAGCCAGCCGAGCAGCAGCAGGCCGACGGCGCCCAGCCATTCAAAGAGGATCAGCAGGCCGAAGCGTCTGACCGGGATCAGCGCCTTGATCAGCTGGCCGCCGTCCAGCGGCAGGATCGGCAGCAGGTTGAGGTAGTTGACGAGAAGCAGCGTGACGCCCAGGGCGGTGATCCAGCCGTGCTCGAATCCGTAGAGGCCGAGGATGACGAAGCCGAGGATGATTCCCGGCAGCGGACCCATGAGGCTGACCAGGGCCCGGTGGGCGGCCTTCCCCGTGCGCTCCTGTCCGAGGGTGACGCCGCCGACCAGGGGCAGCATCAGGATCTGCAGATTGCGGTAGCCCAGCAGTCGCATGGCGAGCCAGTGACCCGCCTCGTGAAACAGGATCACCCCCAGTATCAGCGGGGCGAATACCCAGTCCCAGAGGGTCCCGGCAAGCACTACGAAGGCGATGGCGCTGATCAGAAAGATGCCCAGCTGGGCCGAGAGCGGAGGCGGCATGCGCTGAGTCTGTTCCCAGTTGCCGAACAGGTAGGCGGCGCGGCGGGTGGGGATGGCCTGCAGTTCGTGGGGCGGATTTTTTTCCTTGCCGGTAAGGAAGCGCCAGAGAAAGCGCAGTGCGATGCCGAGCCGGGGCGCGGTGGTGCCATCCGCCAGGGGTCTGATAAAGCCGCTCTCCCGGATCCACTGGATGCTCTTCTGTTCGTAGCGGTTGACCAGATGCAGCGACCAGGTCAGCGCGCCCAGCTTGGCCTGATGGTGGCGCCAGGTCAGCCGCCGGCGTGCCATCTCTTCGCTATGCGCGCGGTACTGTTCGGCGAGTGAGTCCACCCGGGTGTTGAGCATGATGGATGCCGTCTCCGGCGGGCGCGGGAAGAGTTCGGGCATGCGGTTGGCGGTGGCGAGATAGACCCGCTCCCGGCTGCGGGAGATAAAGACCACCTGGCAGTGGTCGCCGGCGAACAGATTGAAGGGCGGCGAGACCCGCGCGACCACGGGTTGGGTGCGGTGGTGATAGAGGCGCACCAGCGGCGGCACGAAGCCGGGCAGGGGGGTGGGTGTCTGGGGGGTTGCCCAACCGACGCGTGCAAAGCCGAGTGCCTTCAGTTCGCTGTGGGTCTGGGTGAAGAGCTCTGCCATGACCCGGGGCGGCTTGACCGGCTTCACCGGCTTGAATTTCAGGTCGGATGGGATACGCACCGCCAGCAGCATGCGTATCAGTTGGGTGATGAAAAGCAGGGCCAGGGTGAAGATTATCAACAGCAGATCGCTCATCCCTGTCACTCCTTCCTCCTACGCGTATTCGGCAATCGCGGCTTTCGGGCCTGGATGGTCTCTCTAACCAAGGGTTTCGTCACTGCAGGCAATCGAACGACTACCCCTGGGCGACGGATACCGGGCGCCCGGGTGGAGTCTTCAATAAGCGGCACACTTTCGACTATCGGCGGTGCGCGGGAAAACTTTCACCGTCCACCCGACCTCGGGAGTGGCCTCAGCCGCCAGGCACTACCGGTTTCCCGTCAGAAAAAGAGGCCGTCCATCGGCGAGGAGGCCGAGGCGTAGCGCTTGGCCGGCATGCGCCCGGCCCGATAGGCCTCGCGGCCGGCCTCGATCGCCTTCTTCATGGCCGAGGCCATCAGGATCGGGTCCTGGGCGGCGGCGATGGCGGTGTTCATGAGCACGCCGTCGCAGCCCAGCTCCATCGCCACCGCGGCAGCGGAGGCGGTGTCGACACCGGCGTCGACCAGGATCGGCACCTTGGCGTTCTCGACGATGGTGCGGATGTTGAGCCGGTTGCGGATGCCGAGGCCGGAGCCGATGGGGGCGGCCAGCGGCATCACCGCGACACAGCCCAGCTCCTCCAGGCGCTTGGCCATGATCGGATCGTCATTGGTGTAGACCATGACGTCGAAGCCGTCCTTGATCAGCTCCTCGGCGGCGCTGAGGGTCTGCACCACGTCGGGGAAGAGGGTCTTCTCGTCGCCCAGCACCTCCAGCTTGACCAGGTTGTGGCCGTCGAGCAGCTCGCGGGCCAGGCGGCAGGTGCGCACCGCGGTGGCGGCGTCGTAGCAGCCGGCGGTGTTGGGCAGGTAGGTGAACTCACTCGGCGGCAAGACCTCGAGGATGTTGGGCTCGTCCTTGTTCTGGCCGAGGTTGGTGCGGCGCACCGCGATGGTGACGATCTCGGCGCCGCTGGCATCGATGGCGGCGCGGGTCTCCTGCATGTCTTTGTATTTGCCGGTTCCCACCAGCAGGCGGGAAGTGAACGTGCGTCCGGCGACGCTGAAGCTGTCGTTGGTTTGATTGGGCATCGGTCTGTCTGATGTTGGGGTGTATTGCCAGGGATCGGAGCGAGGCGGTTCAACCGCCACCGACGGCATGGATGATCTCGACCCGGTCATCGGCATTCAAGGGGTGACCGGGAAAGGTACTGCGCGGAACCAGCTCCTCGTTGACCTCCACCGCGATGCGTTGGTCGGTCAGATCGAGCATTTCGATCAGGCCCATCATATCGAGCCCTTCGGGGATTTGCTTTTCCTCGCCGTTTAAGTAAATCTGCATCTTTTCCGGTCTCTCTGGGTAGCTCGCCATATCACCTTTGAGACCCGGAATTCTACAACATCTGCGATCAACAAAGTACGCAGAGAGGAAAATGAGTCATCAAGGCCTGGGGGACCCTGAGTCACAAGGGCTGTCGGAGGTTTCAGTGGGGCAGTGGCACGAAGATCTGATCCCCTTGGAGCAGGCGCGTACGCTGGACGGTCTGTTCTATCAGCGGATCAAGCGTACGCCCGATGGGATCGCCTATCGGAATTTCGACCGGGACAAGAAGCAGTGGTACGAACTGACTTGGGCCGACATGGAACGTCAGGTGGCACGCTGGCGCCAGGCCCTGGCCGGCGAGCATCTTGAGACCGGTGATCGGGTCGCGATCCTGCTGCGCAACAGCCCCGAGTGGGTGATGTTCGATCAAGCGGCGCTCTCCCTGGGGCTGGTGGTGGTGCCTCTCTACACCGACGACCGGGCCGAAGCCATCGCCTACATTCTGAAGGATGCGGCAGTGAAGCTGCTGCTGGTTCAGGATTCGGGACGCTGGAACCGTATGCGGGAGGCACTCAGTGAGCTGCCCGCGCTGAAACGGGTGGTGGTGCTGGAGGCCAAACAGGCGGTCGAAAGCGACGAGGATGAGCGGGTGCGGGCGGCCAAGGGCTGGCTGCCACCGCGCGGCGAGCCCCTGGTGCAGCGACGTGCCGATCCCAACAGCCTGGCCTCCATCGTATACACCTCGGGCACCACGGGGCGTCCGAAGGGCGTCATGCTCAGCCACTGGAACATGCTTTCGGTGGCCCATGCCTCGTTGACCGTGATCGACTGCTTTACCCAGGACAGCTTCCTCTCCTTCCTGCCGCTCTCCCACACCCTGGAACGGACCGGCGGCTACTATCTGCCGATCATGTCCGGCTCCACGGTCGGCTTTGCCCGCTCCATCCCCCAGTTGGCGGAGGATCTACAGACCATCCGGCCGACCGCCATCATCGCCGTGCCGCGTATCTTCGAGCGGGTCTACGCCCGGGTGCAGGATCAGCTGAAAAACAAACCGGCCTTCGCCCGCATGCTGTTCCGTCTGGCGCTGGACGTGGGTTTCAAGGAGTTCGAGCACCGTATGGGGCGGCGTCGCTGGTCGCCGTCGTTGCTGCTCCATCCCCTGCTGCGCAGGCTGGTGTCGGGGAAGATCCTCGACAAGCTGGGCGGCCGACTGCGGGTGGCGGTCAGCGGCGGTGCCGCCATCTCGCCGGAGATCGCGCGGGTCTTTCTCGGCCTGGGTCTGCCCATGCTGCAGGGCTACGGTCTGACCGAGACCAGCCCCGTGATCAGCGTCAATCCGCTCGACAACATCAAGCCGGAGAGCGTGGGCGTTCCGCTGCGCGGTATTCAGGTCAGGGTCGGCGATGACCACGAACTGCTGGTGAAGACCCCCGGCATGATGCTGGGCTACTGGAACAACCATGCCGCCACCGCCGAGATGATCGACCCGGAAGGCTGGCTGCATACCGGTGATCAGGCCCGCATCGACGACGACGGCCACATTCACATCACCGGACGCATCAAGGACATCCTGGTGCTTTCCAACGGCGAGAAGATCCCACCCGCGGACATGGAGATGGCGATTGCCCTCGACCCCCTGGTGGAGCAGGTGATGGTGGTGGGCGAAGGCAAGCCCTATCTGGGCGCCCTGGTGGTGCTCAATCCCGATCTCTGGAACGGACTGGCGGAGGAGTACGAGCTGGATCCGTCGAACGGCGAGAGTTTGCAGGACGAGCGCCTCGAGAGCGTGTTGCTGAAACGCATCCGCTCCCAGCTGAAGGACTTTCCCGGCTATGCCAAGATCCGGCGGGTGGCGCTGCTGCTGGAGCCCTGGACCGTCGAGAACGACTTGCTGACGCCGACCATGAAGGTGAAGCGCCAGAAAGTGCTGGACTATTGTAAACGGGCCTATGACTCGCTTTATGACGACGGCTTGGTGTGAGCCGGTGCGGTCCCGCAAGGGAGGCTTGCGCGCTTCGCTCGGGCTAACCTAGAATGCGTTCACGCGCGGGTATCGTATATCGGTATTACCCTGGCTTCCCAAGCCAGAGAGACGGGTTCGACTCCCGTTACCCGCTCCAACTTTCCCCGCTTCGTTGAAGCGACAGAACGGTCGCACCCCAAGTCCTTCCTGGCAGCCCTGGGCGGACTCGCCGTTATCTTCGCTTTCCGACCGGTGACCAGACGAATGGGCCCCACCAGTCAGGGGGCATGTCCGTGTGCATGCGTCGCGCGTCAACGCATGCCGACTCAGGGGTCGGGCTGAGTGCACTCCTGCTTATAGCGCTCGCGTGCGGTATGGCGCTGCTGCGGCTTGCCTTTCAACTCCTCGATCCTGCGCAGCAGCGCCTCGCATTTGTCTCCCGTGGAGCTGCGCTCCAACGGCGGCGTGGTGTTGATCGTCTGCTCCGGCGGCTCGAACATGACCGAAGGGGCTTTTTCCGCCGTGGCGAGGGTGCTGGCCGCGCCGAGGCAGAGCAGCAGGGCGGTCTGTTTCAGTGCGTGTTTGTTCATGGGGTTACCCATCCGGGTTCTGTGTGGATGCTTCACTCCTCCACCCACTCGGTAAAGAAGCGACTGGAAGCTTGAAAGTCGACGAAATCGGCTTGCAACGTCTGCATGCGCTTGAGCAAGGCCCGAATCTCTTCCTTCTCGTTCAGTCGTTGCAAGCCGGCGGCAGCATCGAACCAGATCTCCAGGACCGCATCGTAGGCTGGCTGGGCCTCCCGTTCCATCTGCAACTGGTTGTTGGCCTCCACCTGCAGGGTGAGATTGCGCCGGATCTGACGGGTGCCGGCCTGGATGGCGAGTTCGGAAAGCAGCTGTTTCATCTCGGCGCTGTGCCAGAAGCTGCGAAACGCTTCCGTGCTGACGTCGGAGCGGGCTTTCATGCAGTGGATGAATCGGATCATGATGGTGGCTCGTTGAGTCTCGGGAGTACTTTAACCCAAACCGGCTCCGTAGGAACCCTTTGCAGTCTTGGGTGATCGCGAGATCTTCCGCATAGACCGTCGCATGTTGATCATGGCCGCTTTCGGGCCCTGCTGGCTCAGGCAAAGGTCTGGGATATACTGACGGGAACCTTCATCGTCCAGAGTCCATGTCCATGCGTCTGATCAGATACCTGCCCCTGCTGATGCTGTTCGGTTTTTCCTCCGCTCACGCCCTCAACCTCAAATGGCTGGAGTTCTCTCCGGTAAAGTATTTCACGGAAGAGGATTGGCAACTGCTGCGCCAGGCGGCCCGCACGGCACTCGAGGACAAGGAGGACGGGGAGAGCGTGAAGTGGCGCAATGAGGAGAGCGGACACTACGGCTCGATGACCCCCATCTCCCATCTGCAGGTGGACGGCAGGCTGTGCCGTGATCTGGTGATACGCAACTTCGCCGGTGGCGTCAACGGAGGCGGGACCTACAGGATCTGTCGCATGGAGGATGGCGACTGGAAGATTCTGGGCGGCAAGCTGGCGCAATAGCGGGCATCACCGGCCGTACACCACGGCCGGTGATGAGAGGGTTTAGAGGTCCTCGTCGAATCCGTCCCGATAGGGATCGTCCAGCAGGGCCTTCAGGCGGCGACGCTCCATCAACTCCTCGATTCGGCGTCGGGCGTCGGACTGCTCCTTGATTGCGGGCATGCTGGTGTCGATCACCGGCTCGAACTCATCGGCCGAGAAGGCGTTGTCGTCATCATCCACAATTTCATTGCTCATGGGCCTACCTCGAACAAATTGATTTTCCGGCGTTATTAACCCGATTCGGCGACAAAAACCATCGAATAGTTTTTGTCGGATGCTCAAATATTATTTATCGACCGATGCGGCTGTGATATTTAGTGTTTTTCGCATCCCCCGGGGGTCGCTCCGGGGCCCGCTGTCGTGCGGTTGCGCGTTGCCTGCTTATTTCAACACGCCGTCTGAGGTATCCGTTGGACATAGCCCTGCTGAAAACCTTCCTGGAAGTCGTCAAACAACGCCACTTCGGCAAGGCGGCCGACACCCTTTGTATTACCCAGTCCGCGGTCAGCGCCCGCATCAAGCTGCTGGAATCCCAGCTCGGGGTTCAGCTGTTGATGCGTGAACGCAAGGAGATCCAGCTGACACCGGCCGGACATCGGCTGCTGCGCCATGCCGAGACCATCGTCAGCGGTTGGGAGCGGGCGCGCCAGGAGATCGCGCTGGCACCGGCCTTCTCCGCCAGTCTGGCGGTGGGGTTGGCGCAGGATCTCTGGAGTATCCAGCTGAAACACTGGGTGGCGCAGATGCGCAGACATCAGCCGGCGGTCGCCCTGCGCATCGAAACCCATCCGGGTGAGACCCTGGTGCGCCGGCTGACCGGCCACCTGCTCGATCTCGCCTTCATGTTCGAGCCGCCGATGATGCAGGGTCTCGAAACCGAGCAGGTTCTGGAGGTGCCGTTGGCGCTGGTGGCCAGTCGACCCGGTCTCGGTGTCGCCGAGGCGATGGCCGGAGACTATCTGCTGGTCGATTGGGGCAGCGCCTTCAGTGTGCGTCATGCCGAATTGTTCCCCGATCTCAGCACGCCGGTGATCAAAGTCAATGCCGGTGTGCTGGCGGTCGATCTGTTGCTCGAAATGGGTGGCTGCGCCTACCTCAGCCAGCGTATGGTGCAGCAGGAGATCGACCAGGGACGCCTGTTTCCGGTCGAGGATGCGCCGGTGATCGGCCGCTTCGCCTACGCCGTCTACAGCCCGCAAAGCCAGCGTATGGAGAGCATCCGTCAGGCATTGACCCTATTGCGCAGCCTGCCCTGACGCTGACGGGTTCCCGTAGCGGTTAATTCGGGCCTGGCGTGGATCGCCCTGCAATGGATTACGATCTGTCCGGGAAACCTTCGCAGCGAATGTGCCATCATTAGCTGGATGGTTTCACGGACGGCGGACTGATAGCATCTATCGATGCGAAAACTCTACGAAGCCGCCGACAGGATCGAGGCGCAGATGCTCAAGGACTACCTGCAGGAGCAGGAGATACCGAGCGTGCTGCTCGGCGATGCCCTCAGCGGTGCCGCCGGTGAACTGCCGGCCAACATCTTTCCCACCCTGTGGCTGGTAAAGGATGAGCAGTATCAGCGGGCGCGCTGGCTGATCGAGGAGTACAAGACCACTGCGAAAGCGCCTGGCGGCAGATCCTGGCGCTGTCCGGTCTGTGGAGAGGGTGTCGATCCCGGCTTCGATCTGTGTTGGAATTGTGCAACGCCACGGGAAAAAGAAGAGAAGGGAGATAGTCATGGGTAAACTCCTCAAGGTGCTTGGCTGGTTGGTCGGGATGCTGGTGGTCCTGATCATCGCGGCCATCATTCTGGTGCCCATGTTCGTCGATCTGAACGATCACAAGGAACGCATCATCCATGAGGTCAAGAAGGCCACGGGCCGCGATCTGACCATCGCCGGCGAGCTGGGTCTGTCGGTATTCCCCCGTTTCGCCCTCGAGCTGAACGGCCTGAGTCTGAGCAATGCCGAGGGCTTCAAGGCGGAGCAGTTCGCTGCCGTGAAGCACGCCCAGGTCGAGGTCAACATGATTCCCCTGTTGTTCAGCCAGAGGCTGGAGGCCGATACCCTGGAGATCGACGGGCTGACCCTCAATCTGGCCAAATCGAAACAGGGTGTCACCAATTGGGACGATATGCTGGGTGCCCAGAAGGGCGACAAGGGCGCGCAAGCGCCTGCCTCCGGTGGTGACGGGTCGGAAGCCGGTTTGATGGCATTCGCCATCGGCGGGGTCACCATCAAAGATGCCCGGGTGGTGTGGGACGACCAATCCACCGGCGAGCGATACGAGGTGGCCAACCTCAACCTGGAGACAGGGGAGATCATCCCCGGGCGCTCGGTAGATATCAGCTTCAATACCGAATTGGACAGCCGCAAACCCCAGTTGAAAGGAAAACTGGGGCTGACCGGTCGACTGATGCTCGACGAGCAGCATGGGCTGATCATGCTGGACGACCTATCGCTGGAGAGCGACGTCAGCGGCGAGGGCTTGCCTGAACAGGGTGTGAAAGGGGAGCTCCAGGCCAATCTGCGCTACGATCAGGCCAACGATGCATTGGATGTGAAGGATCTCAACCTGACCTCGGGAGAGTTGGTGGTGAAAGGAGGGCTTGAGGGCCTGGCCCTGACCACGGATCCGAAACTTAATGGCCAACTGCGTGTGGAGAAGTTCAGTCCGAGAGTATGGCTGAAAACCTTCGATCTGCCGGTGCCGGAGACGGGCGACCCCAAAGTGCTCGACGCCCTGGAAATCACCGCCGATTTCAAAGCGGGCACCGATCATGTGGAATTCAGCAATCTACTGCTGAAGCTCGACCAGACGACTGTGAAGGGCGATTTCGAACTGATCAGTCTGGCCCAACCGGCCTACATCTTCGATCTCAATGTGGATCAGATCAATCTCGACCGCTATCTGCCACCGGCCAGCAAGGGTGGTTCAGGCACGGGTGGAGGCGCCAAGGGCGCGGGCGGCGGCAACGAGGAGCTGATTCCGGTGGAGCCTTTGCGCAAACTGCGCCTGGACGGCAAGCTTCTGGTCGACAGCCTGACCGTGAATCAACTGCATGCACAGGCGGTACTGCTGAAAATCCGCAGTCGTGACGGCAAGCTCACCGTCGATCAGGAGATCGGCCGCTTCTATGATGGCCTGACCAGGGGCAGCGTCAATCTGGACGTCACCGGCAAGACCCCCAAGATGACGATCAACCAGTCGCTTTCCCGCATACTGGCCGGGCCTCTGCTGATGGATCTGATGGGGAAGGATACCCTGCTGGGCAGTGGCAATCTGAACCTCAACCTGGCGAGTCAGGGGGGGACCGTGAACCAGATCAAGCGTACCCTCAGCGGCGACCTCAACTTCGATTTCCGTGATGGTGCTGTGAAGGGATTCAACCTGGCCAAGATGATCCGTGAGACCCGGGCCAAACTTTCCGGCGAGGCGGTAGCCATCTCCAACGAGCCGGAACAGACCGACTTCTCCGAACTCAGCGGCAAAGCCACTATTGTGAACGGCCTGGTCAACAACCAACAGCTGCTGGCCAAATCGCCCTATCTGCGGGTCAATGGTACCGGTAAGGCCAACCTGGTGCAGGAGGACCTCGACTACACAATCCGGCCGGTGATCGTGAGTACCCCGAAGGGACAGGGCGGACAGGGGCTCGAAGAGCTGGTCGGTGTCCCCATCCCGGTGCGCATCCATGGCAGCTGGAGCGATCCCCAGTTCAGTATCCAGCTGGCGAAGATCCTCGAAGAACAGCAGAAGGCCAAGCTGAAAGAGAAACTCGACAGCAAGGTGGAAGAGAAGCTGCAGGAGAAGGTGCCCGAGGATCTGGAAAACAAGCTCAAGGACAAGTTCAAAAAGCTCTTCTGATGGGAGACGTGGCGCGGGATAGGGAGTGGCTGCTCGAGCCTGTCGCGCGAACCGAGGCAAAGCGCTTCGCCTCGCGTGTCCTGAACTGGTTCGATCGCCACGGACGCAAGGACCTGCCCTGGCAGCAGCCGCGCGACCCCTATCGGGTCTGGGTCTCCGAGATCATGCTGCAGCAGACCCAGGTGGCGACGGTAATCCCCTATTTCGAACGCTTCATGTCACATTTCCCCGATCTCGAGACGCTGGCCTCGGCGCCGATCGACCAGGTGCTCCACCACTGGTCCGGGCTGGGTTACTACGCCCGGGCACGCAACCTCCATCGCTGCGCGCAGATCCTGAGTCATCAGCATGCTGGCGAGTTTCCGCAGAAGGTCGACGAACTGGAGACGCTACCCGGCATCGGGCGTTCCACGGCCGGGGCCATCCGCTCGCTGGGACACGGAAAGCCGGCGCCGATCCTCGACGGCAACGTCAAGCGGGTGCTGGCCCGCTATTTCGCCATCGAAGGCTGGACGGGGAGCTCCGCTGTGCAGAAGCGGCTCTGGTCGCTGAGTCAAAGCCTGACGCCAAAGCGGCGCTGTGACGACTACAACCAGGCCATGATGGACCTGGGCGCTCTGCTCTGCGGACGCCGGCGTCCGGCCTGCGGTGAGTGCCCACTCGAGGACGGCTGCCGGGCGCGACAACAGGGCAACCCCGAGGCCTATCCCGAGGCCAAGCCCAGGAAAGGACTGCCCCTGAAGACGACGCGGATGGTGATCCTGGCCGACCGGCAGGGGCGGATCCTGCTGCAACGCCGTCCTCCCAGCGGTATCTGGGGCGGACTCTGGAGCCTGCCGGAGTGTCCGCCGGAGACCACTGTCGCCCAGTGGTGCCGGGAGCGGATGGGATTCGAGATCGAGCGACCGCACTCACTGCCGGTGCGACGCCACACCTTCTCCCACTTCAGGCTCGACATCGAACCGGTGCGGGCGCGGATAAAAAACCCCAAACGCCGGGTCATGGATGGGGAGGAGTGGGTTTGGTATAACCTTAGCCAACCAGACAACCGGGGGCTGGCCGCGCCGATAGCACGCATTCTGCAGGAGCTGGAGGCAGCCGAGTCCTCACCAACGGAGAAGTGATCGCATGAGTCGAACCGTACACTGCGTCAAGCTAGACAAAGAGGCTGAAGGGCTGGATCGCCTACCCTATCCGGGCGAATTGGGACAACGCATCTTCGACAACGTGTCGAAGGAGGCCTGGCAGGAGTGGCTGCGCCACCAGACCATGCTGATCAACGAAAACCGCCTCAGCCCGGTCGACCCCAGGGCGCGCAAATTCCTCGAAGAGCAGATGGAGCAGTTTTTCTTCGGCGAAGGCTCGGCAACGCCGCCCGATTACCGCCCACCCGAGTGATCCGCACTGGGCCCTGGCTTGACTCCACACCCCAAGCCCGGTTTAATACGCCCTCTTCTCTAAGGCCAGGTAGCTCAGTCGGTAGAGCAGGGGACTGAAAATCCCCGTGTCGGCAGTTCGATTCTGTCCCTGGCCACCATCTTTACGGGACGCTTCTGTCTGTCCCGACGGTTGACCGGTTATCAGGGGCAAGACGCCCGGTGATAGGTCTGCTTGATTCAGCGCAAATCCA
>JBNKYJ010000130.1:0-16212 GCA_050300835.1 Sedimenticolaceae bacterium | reverse complement strand
CGGCGCACTGAGCGCCAGCGCAATAGATTGAGGTTTTAAAGACATGGCATACAGTGACAAGGTCCTGGACCACTACGAGAATCCCCGCAACGTCGGCTCCTTCGACAAGGACGACCAGAGCGTCGGTACCGGCATGGTCGGAGCCCCCGCCTGCGGTGATGTGATGCGACTGCAGATCAAGGTCAATGAAAAGGGCGTGATCGAAGATGCCCGCTTCAAGACCTATGGCTGCGGCTCCGCCATCGCCTCCAGCAGCCTGCTCACCGAATGGGTGAAGGGCAAGACTCTGGAGGAGGCCCAGCAGATCAAGAACTCTGAGATCGCCGAGGAACTGGCCCTGCCGCCGGTCAAGGTGCACTGCTCGGTACTGGCCGAGGATGCCATCAAGGCGGCGATCAAGGACTATTCCGAAAAGAAGCCCAAGTAGCTAAACTGTCATATTCGATTCACTACAGACAGAGAAACGCCATGGGTATCACCATTACCGAAGCCGCCGCCAAGCATGTGCAGTCCTACCTCGCCAACCGGGGCAAGGGGCTGGGTATCCGTCTGGCCGTGCGCACCTCCGGCTGCTCCGGCATGGCCTACGAGATGGAGTTCGTCGACGAGTTACAGGATGAGGACCAGGTGTTCGAGGATCACGGCGTGAAAGTCGTGGTCGACGCCAAGAGCCTGGTCTATTTGGACGGTACCGAAGTGGATTACGCCCGGGAGGGGTTGAACGAAGGCTTCAAGTTCAACAATCCCAACGCCAAGAGCGAGTGCGGTTGCGGCGAGAGCTTCGGGGTCTGAGACGCTGATAGCGCCCGCTGACACCTAACTGAGAGACGGCTGCCCATCGGCGGCCGTTCTTTTTCGAGATGCTGGATTTTTCGAAAAACTACTTTGAACTCTTCGGTCTGCCGGTCGGCTACATCGTGGATGGGGCCGAGCTTTCCGAGCGCTATCGCGAGCTGCAGCGCGTCGTCCATCCCGATCGCTTCGCCAACGCCTCGGACCATGAGCGCCGCCTCTCCATCCAGGGCGCGGCGCTGATCAACGAGGCCTACGAGACGCTCAAGGACCCGGTCGCACGCGGCAGCTACCTGCTGGGTCTGCACGGCATCGAGATGGACGCCCTCAACGAGTCGACCACTGATATGGAGTTTCTCATGCACCAGATGGAGCTGCGCGAGGAGCTGGAAGGGGTGCGCAACCGGCCCGACCCCTATGCGGCGGTGATCGACATCTGCAACCGTGTGAACCAGCAGATCACCAACCTGGTGGGGCAGATGGCGGTGCAGTTCGAGACCCCCACTTCGGATCAGCTCGAGGCGGCGCGGGAGATCCTGCGTAAAATGCGCTTCCTGAAGAAGCTGCGCAGCGAGGCTGAGAACGTGGCCGCGGACCTGGAAGATGAGATGGAATGAAGCGATGACCATCGCGCCGCATGCCGCTGCGGCTGGCGATGTAATACCAAGGGCGGGCGTCATCAGGAGATGACGACAAGCGCCCTTTCTCCCCCAGGGGAGAGGGCGTATGCGGATAATGATGACAGTATGACGATTCAGCGAGAACGATGGCACTTTTACAGATAGCGGAACCGGGCCAGGCGCAGGCCCCTCATCAACACCGGCTCGCCGCCGGCATCGACCTGGGTACCACCAACTCCCTGGTGGCCAGCGTGCGCAGCGGCCAGGCCGAGACCCTGCCGGACGGGGAGGGCCGCCATCTGCTGCCTTCGGTGGTGCGCTACATGGCCGACGGCCTGCTGGTCGGCCACGAGGCCAAGGCGGGCGAGGCGGATGATCCCCTGAACACCATCTCCTCGGCCAAGCGCCTGATCGGCCGCGGGGTCGCCGACATCAAGACCCTGGGCAGCCGCTTGCCCTACCGCTTCATCCAGGAGCACACCACGGTACCGCGGATCCAGACCGTGGCCGGCGACATCAGTCCCATCGAGGTTTCCGCCGAGGTGCTGAAGGTGCTCTCCCGGCGGGCCGAGGATACCCTGGGCGGTGAGCTGGCCGGGGTGGTCATCACCGTGCCCGCCTACTTCGACGAGGCCCAACGCCAGGCCACCAAGGACGCCGCCAAGCTGGCCGGACTGCACGTCTTCCGCCTGCTCAACGAACCCACCGCCGCCGCTGTCGCCTACGGGCTCGACAAGCAGGCGGAGGGGGTTCACGCCATCTACGACCTGGGTGGCGGTACCTTCGACATCTCGATCCTGCGCCTCAACAAGGGCGTCTTCGAGGTGATGGCCACCGGTGGCGACTCCGCCCTCGGCGGCGACGACTTCGACCGCGCCGTGGCCCACTGGATCATGCAGCAGGCGGGCATCGCCGAGGATGCGGACCACGCCCTGGTCAAGCGCCTGATCAACGCCGGCTGCGCCGCCAAGGAGGCCCTCAGCCAGGCCGGGGAGACCGATGTCAGCGTCACCCTGGCCGACGGCAGCGAATGGCAGGGCAGCCTGACACGGGAACAGTTCAACGCACTCATCGACCCCCTGATCAAGAAGACCCTCGTGGCCTGCCGCCGCGCCCTGCGCGACGCCGGCGTCAGCCCGCAAGAGGTGCACGAGGTGGTGATGGTCGGCGGCTCCACCCGGGTGCCCCGGGTGCGCGAGAAGGTGGGCGAGCTGTTCGGCAGCGAGCCGCTGGTCGACATCGACCCGGATCGGGTGGTGGCCGTGGGCGCCGCCATTCAGGCCGACATCCTGGCCGGCAACAAGCCGGACGGGGAGGTGCTGCTGCTCGACGTCATCCCTCTGTCGCTGGGTATCGAGACCATGGGCGGACTGAGCGAGAAGCTGGTCAGCCGCAACACCACCATCCCGGTGGCCCGGGCCCAGGAGTTCACCACCTTCAAGGACGGCCAGACCGCCATCGCCATCCACGTGGTGCAGGGCGAGCGCGAGCTGGTCTCCGATTGCCGCTCCCTGGCCCGTTTCGAGTTGCGCGGCATCCCGCCCATGGTGGCGGGCGCGGCACGCATCCGGGTCACCTTCGCGGTTGACGCCGACGGCCTGCTCAGCGTCAGCGCCCGCGAGATGTCGAGCGGAGTGGAGGCGAGCATCGAGGTCAAACCCTCCTACGGCCTCACCGACAGCGAGATCGAGACCATGCTCAAGGACTCCATTGCCCACGCCGGCGAGGACAAGCAGGCGCGCAGCCTGCGCGAGCAGCAGGTGGAGGCGGCCCGCACCATCGAGGCCCTGGAGGCGGCCCTGGCCAGCGATGGCGACCGCCTGCTCGATGCCGACGAGCGCCGCCTGGTGGAGGCCGCCCTCGATGAGCTGAGGGATCTGGCCCGGTCAGACGACGAGAGAGCGATCAAGAGCGGCATCGAAAAGCTGGAACAGGTCTGTGGCTTCTACGTCGAGCGCCGCATGAACCAGAGCATTCAGCAGGCCATGTCGGGCCACAAGGTCGACGAGTTCGAGTAAATTCAAATTAGTGTCAACAGGCCCTAAGTAGGACGGATCAACTTATGCCACAACTCATCTTCCTGCCCCACGAAGAGATCTGCCCGGAAGGCGCCGCCTTCGAGGTGGAGCCGGGCATCACCATCTGCGACGCTGCCCTGCAGCACGGTATCGAGATCGAGCACGCCTGCGAGAAATCCTGCGCCTGCACCACCTGCCACGTGATCATCCGCGAGGGCTTCGACTCCCTGGTGGAGGCGGAGGAGAACGAGGAGGACATGCTTGACAAGGCCTGGGGCCTGGAGCCCGAATCCCGCCTCAGCTGCCAAGCGGTGGTCGGCGAGGAGGACCTGGTGATCGAGATCCCCAAATACACCATCAATATGGTGTCTGAACATCACTGATCAGGAGTCTGCCATGGGACTGAAGTGGGTTGATTCTCTTGAAATTGCCATCGCCCTCGACGAGGCCCACCCCGACGTGGATCCGATGACACTCAACTTCGTCGATCTGCGTGACTGGGTGGTCGCCCTGGAGGAGTTCGATGACGACCCCCACCACTCCGGCGAGAAGATCCTGGAGGCGATTCAGGCGGCGTGGATTGAAGAGCGGGAATAGCTTTCTGTGCATAATGCCGGTTAAGAGGGGCTTGCCGTGGCGGGACGTGGACTGTGGCATAGCCACAAACAAGTGCCGCGCAAGGCAAGCCCCTTTCAATTGCTTTTTGTTGTCTTATTGCTGACTCATCGAGTCTGGGATAACACCTTCTCACCGTGATAAATCTGTTGGTCGGTATCCTCCAGCAAGGAAAAGAAAAGCAAACAAGAGTCACTCTCCATTGCCTTATGCTGTGCAGATTTGGCGGATTCCAGATCTGTCCAATGTACGACATCAATCCACTTTCCATGACCAACCTTGACCAACTCCCTGGATATGAATCCATCCCACTTCCTTATCGTATCCAGCATTCCCTCAGCTGACTTCAAAAGCCTCTGGTCAGAGACACTTTCTTTTGCCGAAAAGACCACGACTTCAATAGCTTCCGCATGCGAGTTGGCGGTAAACAGTACGGAAAGAAACAAGCCGGTATATGTAAAAATGGATTTCATCATTTAACCCTTCAGAAGATAGTCGAGGCTAAATACTAAAACCATGCTACTGACAGCGTCCTGTCAGTCGGATCGGTAGGGTGGGGCCCATCTCCACCGATCTGGTCATGACGGTGACTGCCTCAAATCGCCCCCAGTCCGTATCGTCAATCCCACCCCAGCGTACAATCGGACAGTCACATCAATGACCGAGATTCCCATCCCGGCATACCCCGATGACAGGACAAAACTCTCCCGGGGTCGAGTGGGTTTTCACCGAACCCGGCAAGGATGATAACGGGCTTTATCCAATCCAGTGTGGGATCAGAGTAAAATACTCTGCCGCCAAACATTCTCATGTGGAATGTCAGGCTTCATTTCATGACTCAACCACACCTCAGTTTGTCCGGCGATATTCTGCAACAATCTCTTCGATATCGGGATTTGTCTTAGCCATGCCGTTGATAAAAACTGCCGGAATTTTGCCGTTCAATATCTGTACGGTCTTGCTAAATTTATTTTTCTCTTCTTCAGCGCTGCTCGAATATGCTTGGTTGATGCAGTCACACTTTTGCTACTCACCGGTGGTTGTCATGTCAAACTACAAATCGCAGGCCAACAGCAATGAAAATCTCACGCCATCGGCAAGATTTTCCGCCCCGGCCTCACCGTTGTGGAATTCCACTATGAGTTTCACCAGATAAAGCCCCAGCCCTAGGTGAGGCTCGTTTCCATTTTTGTCGCGCACCGACACCATTGACGCAAAAAGGGCATGCTCCATGTCCTTGGGCAATGGGGAGCCTTGGTTCTCTACCGCGATCCGTGCTTGATGATCGCCACAGGTGATGAGGGTAAGACGGATCGGTGTTCCCTCCGTGTGAAAATCAATCGCATTGCTGATCAGTTTATCCAGTGCCTGCCCGATCAGTTCCGGTGCGGCCATGACTTCGATGGACGCGTCCGGTATCTCACATTCGAAAGTGAGCTGTGGATTGCTGAGACGATAGCCTTCGCAGAGTCCCTTGCACAGCTCGCTCAGGTCGAGGCGGATCATCTCCGCCGATTGCAGGGCCTGTTCCAGGCGGGTCGCTTCGCGCAGGCGATTGAGGATCAGGTGCAGCCGTTGGGTTCCCTCCAGCGCACGTTCGGTGTAGCGCTTTCTGGTTTCGGCGGTGTCGTCCGCTTGCAGGTTTTCCAGCGAGGATTGCACCATCGCCAGCGGGGTACGGAATTCGTGGGCCAGACGGGAGGCCATCTGCTCCAGGTAGTGGTTGTAGGCCTGCAGGCGTTGCAGCACGCTGGCGAAGCTGCGGTCGAGATCGCCCAGTTCGTCGCTGTCGCTGCTACCCTTGACCGCCTGCATGACACGACCGTCGTGGCTCACGGCGCGGTTGAATTTGCGATTGAGTCGCGAGATGCGGCCGGTGAGCCAGGTGGCGAGGAGGAAGAGGGTGCCGGCGGTAATCAGGAACAGGATCAGGCTGGTGCCGAGCAGGCCTTCCAGCGCCTGCCGCTGCAGCAGCAGGATGTTGCCGGTGGTCTGTTCCACCAGGATGGCGCCCACCGTTTCACCGCGGCTGGTCAGCGGGTAGGCGGCGGCGAGGGTGTTGGCGCGCGTGTCGGCATAGCGGTAGATCGCCGGTTTGCCATCGAGGGCGCGCCGGATCTCCGGGCCGTCCATGCGGCCGGCATGCTCGCGGGTGGCGGTGCTCTCGGATCCGGGCCGGCTCAGTAGAAGCCCGAGCAGGCGTTGCGTAAGCGTACGCGGTTCGCCGCTGTCGGCGGCCAGGCTGCCATGGCGGCCGACCATCTGACGCTGTCGGTTGAGTATGGTGTAGCGGTGGGTGCGGCTGTCGAGTCCTTGCAGCAGGGTCCCGCTCGGCAGGCTCGGCATCACCAGCTGTGCCAACTGGTCGTTGTGCTGCCAGCCCGAGGTGGAGGCGATGCCCTGAATGCCCTCCCGCCCCTGCGCCCGGTCGATCACGGCCAGCGAGAGACCCTGTTCCGCCATCGTCAGCGGCAGGCGCAGCTCCACCGTGTAGCCCTCCGCACTCTCCTGCCATTCGCCACGGATGGCGCGTTCGCTGCCGCCGTTGAGCGGCTCGACGGTGAGCCAGCCGGGCGCCGAGGTGCCGATGCGGTACTGCCGGCTCTTGGCGCCCTCGCCCGGCAGGGCGAGTAGCAGGTGGTCGCCGGTGGTGAGCGGTTCGCCGGGACGGGGATAGGCAAGGGTGCGGTCGTGCACGCGCAGCAGCAGGTAGAGGTCGCGTTCTTGATAGCCGGCCAACAGATCGAAGCGGATCGCGTCGGGGGTGGTTTCGCTGGCCCGGTAGCGGCGTGCCTGGGTGAGCAGATCATCCCACTCCTCGGCGTAGCCGTCGAGCAGCACCGGTTGCGGCAGGGGATGGACGTAGAGACTCTTCCCGGCGTTGCTGCCGTTGAGCTGAGGCATTTGGTTGGTCAGCACTCCGGCCACCACTTCGGCGCGGCTCAGCAGCAGCGCCTCCTGCGCCTGGCGCAGGGAGTCCTCGGTCTCCTGCAGATAGCGGTAGCCGGCCCACGGGATCGCCAGCAGGGTCAGGGAGGCGAGGGCCAGTTTGAAGCGCAGGGAGTGGCGAAAGCGGGGTTGCCCCATGACGGTTCGGTCAGCGTTTCCAGCGGTAGCCGGCACCGTAGACCGACTCAATGTGGTCGAAATCCGGATCGTGCTCGAGGAACTTGCGCCGGATGCGCTTGATGTGGGAGCTGATGCTCGCCTCGTCGACGTAGATCTGCGCCTCATCCATCAGCTGCCCACGGCTGCGCACATGGCCGGGTCGTCTGGCCAGGGCGTGCACCATCCAGAATTCGGTGACGGTGAGCGGGACCGGCGTGTCGTCCCAGTGGGCGGTAAGGCGCTGGGTATCGAGGCGCAGGGCGTCGCAGACCAGCTGCTCCGGTTCGTCCGGGGTCTGGGACAGGGCGTCGATGCGTCGGAACAGGGCGGCGATGCGGGCCGCCAGATGGGGCAGGCTGATCTCCTTGGTCAGGTAGTCGTCGGCCCCCAGGCGCAGGCCGGCAACGCTGTCGAAGTCACTGTCGCGGGCGGTGAGAAAGATGATCGGCAGGGTCAGGGAACGGGCCCGCAGTTCGCGGCAGAGTTCGAAGCCGCCGTCGATCTCGTCGCCCAGGCCGATGTCGAGGATCACCAGGTCGGGGAGGGATTGTTCGAACGCCTGCAGGGCCTGCTGGCGGGAGGCGTAGCCGTTGACCCGGTAGCCCTGCCGCTGCAGGTAGTCGGCATAGTTCTCGCGGATCACCGCTTCGTCTTCGATGATGGCGATCTGTCGGCTGGGCACGGCTTTCGTTCGGGTTTGATGATTCAGGCCGCCATCTTAGCACTCAGCCGGAGCCGAGCACAGATGAGCCGCCCCCCTCCTCCGCGGCGACCGGTATCTGAGGTGAGGGGCGCCCGATGTAGTAGCCCTGAGCGTAGACCACGCCCAGGTCCGCCAGCAGGTTGAGGGTGGTCTCATCCTCAACGAACTCCGCCACCGTCTCCTTGCCGAGGGCATGGGCCATCTCGGTCAGGGCCTTGACGAAGACCTGGTCCTTCGGATTGTTCGGCAGCTGCTTGATGAAGCTGCCATCGATCTTGACGATATCGAGCGGCAGTTCGCGCAGGTAGTAGAACGAGGAGAAGCCGACGCCGAAGTCGTCGAGAGCGAAGCGGCAGCCCAGCGCCTGCAGTTCGGTCATCAGCCGCTCGGCGGCGTTGACGTCGGCCAGCGCGGCGGTTTCGGTCAGTTCGAAAACCAAGTGTTGCGGATCGACATCGTGGCTGCTCAGCAGGTGGGTCAACTGCTGCAGCAGTTGCGGATCGTCGATCACCCGGCCGGAGAGGTTGATCGAGAGAGTGATCGGCTTTTCCTGGCCCTTGAGACTGGCCAGCTTCTCGATCGACGCTTTGAGTACGTAACGGTTGATCTGATGGATCAATCCGGTGCGTTCGGCGACACCGATGAACTCTCCCGGCATGATCAGGTTGCCCTCTGGGGAGAGCATGCGGATCAACACTTCGTAATGTGAGATCTCGCCGCTGTCGATGTTCATGATGGGTTGGAAGTGGAGCGTCATGCGCTCTTCGGTCAGCGCGCGCTCGATGCGGTCCTTCCAGGTGACCTTTGCACTCAGCTGTTCCCGTGCCTGTTCGCTGTCGAGGAAGACGTGCCAGCAGTTTCTGCCCGCCTCCTTGGCCTGGTACATGGCGAGGTCGGCGTTCGACAGCAGCTCCTGAAAATTGTTGCCGTGCTGGGGATAGGTGACGATGCCGATGCTGGACGATATCCGATAGCTGCTGCCCTTCAGTGGAATGGCGATCTGTCTCAGCTCTTCAAGCAGCTTGTCGGCAAACTGTTTGGCATCGTGTATATCGGATTCCGGAATCACGATAGCGAACTCGTCACCGCCCAGGCGTGCCAGCAGATCGCTGGAACGGGTGATTTCGCGCAGTTTCTTCGCCACCATCTGCAGCAGCGCATCACCGGCCTGATGACCGCTCGAGTCGTTGATGAACTTGAAGTGATCGAGATCGAAGAACAGCAGCGATGAGTTGTGGTGATAGCGCTCCGCCAGGGTGAGGATCTTTTCGAATTCGATCTGGAAACTGCGCCGGTTGTAGAGCTCCGTCAGCGGGTCGTGGCTGGCCAGCCAGGTCAGCCGCTGCTTGGCCATTTCCCTGTCGGTGATGTCGAGCCCCACTGAGAGCAGCACCGGCACGTTGGGAAAGGGGCGTCCCGGCAGGTGCGAGTGGATCCAGGAAATGGTGCGTTGGGTGCCGTCCGACGAGAAGGCACTGGCGTCATGACGGTAGGAGCTGATCATGCCGATCTTGATACGGGTCAGGGCATGCTGCAGCTCGTCATCGTCTTCCGTGGTCATGAAGACATCGGAGAAGTAACGCGAGCCGCGATGGTAATTCTTGACGCCGATGAATTCCCCTCCCTGTTCGTTGATGGTGAGGATGCTGCCATCACAATCCTGGGTCAGGATGATGACCTGGGCGCTGTTCATGATCGCGGTCAGGAAGTCCCGTTCGGAAGAGAGCTCTTCGCTGTGCTTGAGCAGGCGCTCGGTTTGATTCTGAACCTCCTGGTGCAGACGCTCCAGCGTATGTGAGAGTTCTATGGCCGAGTCACTGGCGATGTCGATTTCATCCTGATAGCGGGGATGGTGTTGTTGCCCGAGTTTGCCCCTCACCTGGTTGTAGGCGTTCTTTGCCAGCAGCGGCAGGCTGTTGGAGATCAACAACAGTCGCTTCAGGGGACGTTGCAACATCAACAGCAGGAGGATTTCAGAGATGGTGAATCCGATCAGTCCGATGAGTACCGACTTGATGGTGGCCGCGCGGATCTGTGTGACCACCGGAGTGATGTCGCTGAGCAGCAGGAAGTCGGCGGAGACGATACCGGTATCGCTGCTGGCCGGTACGATGCTGATGGCATAGTGGTGTCCGTCGACGCTGATGGTGGTGTCTTTGTCGATCAGACCTTTCATTTCGATGCGCTGGGTAACCTGTTCCAACAGAGGGAGCTGTTGGGCGAGGTTGCTGCCGGCGGCCACATAACGGTCCCAACGACGCAGATAGCGCTGATTGCCGGTGAGCCGCTTGATCAGCTTGGGTTTACTGATCACTGCCACGTCCGTTTTGGCCAGCTCGTTGAATTCAATCACCAGATCCGCCAGGGAGCGTCCGACCAGAAGCACGCCGGCCTTCTTACCCTCGTAGAGCAGGGGTACGGCAACGTACTGGCTGCAGTCCAGATTGCAATGCAGCATGTTCAAGGGGCTCTCGGAGCTGTTCACCGATGAGATCAGGTTTCTGAAAACGATCGATTCGTTGTCCTCGGTTTGCCAGTTGAAAAGGCGCTCATTATGCGCCGAGTAGAAGGCGGCGCTCTGCAGCCCCCACTCCAGTTCCAGTGTCGGCGCGCTGTGGATAAAGAAATTCTGCAGCTTGTCGGCGATGGGGATTTCGCTGGAGGGGGTCGCGGCTGTCGCCACGCTGGGGATCATCTGCGCAATCTGTTCCAGACGGAAGAAGCTCTTTTCCAGCAGCGCCTTGACCTGACGACCCTGTTGTTCCTTGATCTGGTCCTGATAGGTCAGGAACAACTCCCGCTGCTCGTAATAGCCCATGGTGGACAGTCCCGCGTTGACGATCAGCAGGATCAGGCTCAGCAGCGCGACCACCTTCCATCTCAAGCTGAAAAAGCGCTGATTGTGTTCGTTGAGCGTGGATTCCATTGAGCTTCTATGCAGTGGGTGTTTCGCAGAGGGTTCAGAAACTGTAGGAGACCAGCAGCGAGAAGAGGTTCCAGTCCTTGACGGCTTCGTTGGGTATCGGATTCTCCAGGCGAGAAAGAAAGATGGTGCCGTCCACGCGGCTGAACTCGGCCCGCAACATGAGCTTTTCTGTCGGTTCCCACAACAGCCCCAGGGTCCAGAGCTTGCTGTAGAAGGTGTATGGCTTCAGCCCAATGACCTGACTCGACTCCGAACCATCGGGGTCGTCCTTGTTGTAGTGGCTCTCTTCATAGCGCAGCATCAGTTCCCAATCCTCATGCAGCCGGTAGTCGCCCTGCAGGTAATAGCCGTCGAGAGTGGTGTCGGCGGGGTCGAGAAAACCGCCGAAGCCGCTGTAGTCGAGGGGTTCCTGCATATATTCTGCCGTCAGGCGCCATGGTCCGTCGTTGTATTGGGCGGAAAACACCCAGTAGTCGATGTCGATCTTGCCGTCCGGCAGGATGTTGGTTTCGCTGTCGAGCTCGAGCATGGCATTGCTCAGTGCCAGCCTGAAGCGTCCGCCATCATATTCATACAGCAGGCGGCCGCCGGTGGTGAGGCCGTTCTGCTCCATGGAAGCCTGCAACGAAGTATCGAGATAGCTCTTCTCCACATTTTCGTCGATCGGCGTCTTGCCGGCGAACAGCTGCAGGTTGAAGCGGTGCATTGCGTCGTTGCGTTCCCCATAGAACTGGAGACCGTCGTTGGAGAGCACCATGTTGCGCACCCGGTCCCAGTAGATGGCCTGGGGCATGAAGATGCCCGGGCGGGTGGCGGCCACGTCGCGGGTGTCGTTGTAGAGCCCCAGGGGATTCTTGTTCCTTCCCAGGATCAGGCCAACGCGTCCACGTTCGTCCATGTGCATCTGATAGTCGAGCTGTGCATAGTCGACCGCCAGTGAACCGTCATACATTTCGCCGGCGACCCGAGACAGCAGCTGGGCCGAGGCCATGAGATTGGGCTGCAGACGGTAGGAGGCGTTGACCCCCAACTCGCGGAAATCGAAGCTGCCGTCCCTGCTATCGCCGAAAAACTGATTTTCGGTGGTCTTCACGTAGGCCTGGGTGATAAAGCCGTGAATCTGTAAGTTGTGGTCCATCGACTCCGTTTCCGCCCCGAACGCGATGCTGCTCACGCCACCGGCGAGCATCAGAAGCCAGCGGGCGGCCACGCTATTCAACGGCAATCGTCCGTATTTGCTCATTGATCAAATCCTCGGAAAGG
Organism: Sedimenticolaceae bacterium; assembly: GCA_050300835.1. Lineage (GTDB taxonomy): Bacteria > Pseudomonadota > Gammaproteobacteria > Chromatiales > Chromatiaceae > Thiodiazotropha. The sequence continues at coordinate 4,167 of JBNKYJ010000130.1, read as the reverse complement.
TAACCGATGGCGCCAGGGACTTGTGACACCTTTTCCAACATCTCCCGCACGTTCTCCACCTTTTCCGGTGCCTGGCCGGTGCCGGAGAAGATCTGCCGATTCCAGGCTCTGCGTAATTGATGGGGAAAGACACCGAGAATCCGTTTGCTGAACAGGGTGTGCAGCTCGTCTTTGTCGCCAAGAACAAATACCCGGATCGGCATGCCGTTGGGCCAACTGGTCAGGCGCATGGTGAAAATGGAACGCACCACACTGCGCGGAAGCGACGTTTCCGGGACGCCGGGATTGGCAATCAGCTCCACAGCCCCGCTATGGGTGGCGAGGCCGAGGAGGAGCGCAGCGACGAGGTGTCGAAGGGCAGGTGTCATCGGGTGGATTCATTCCATTGCATTCCGTATGCGTGTCGGCATCAATCAGGGGTAACTTTAGCCGGCAGCACGATATTTTTTCTTCTATCAGCCATTCGGGCGATCTTCTGTGGATGCCACTTTTTTGCCCGAATCTGACTTCCAATGGCCACTTTCCGGGGCCGTTTCCGCCATTTCACACCGCTTTAATCTCTATCGCAAGTTCAAAAACCGGCGCAGGCGAGGATCGCCGTCTCCACCAGGGAGGGTGCGCTGGACCAACAAGATAGGAGTTAGTGATGAAAAAAACCGCAATAGCCATGAGTTTGACCGCCCTGCTGCTCTCCCAGCCGCTGCTGGCCGAGGAGCAAACGGACACGATCGATAAGACCTCACTCAAGACCACCGCCGGCGGGGTGCTGATCGGCGGCCTGTTGGCCGGTCCGCCTGGAATGCTGGTCGGGCTGGCCGGCGGCGCGCTGATCGGTGAATTGGAGAATCGACAGCAGACGATCGGTGAGCGCGAGCAGGCCCTGGCCGATGCGCAGCATGAGACGGCCCAAAGGCACCAGGCCTACAAGGAATTGCTGGACACTACCCGCTCACGTCTGAGCGCGATGGAGGAGGGATTCTCTTTCTGCCTCGGTTTCCGCAGCGACAGCGCTGAAATCGAACCCCAGATCGCCGCCCAGCTGGTCTCGCTGGCGCAGATGCTCAAAGCCTTTCCCGAGCTGGATCTGCAGATTTTCGCCGGCGCCGACCGTCGCGGGGGAGAGAGCCACAACCAGAATCTCAGCCGCGCGCGGGCGGAAGTGGTGGCGGATCATCTGCGTCGTGCCGGTCTGGCCGATAGCCGTATCCGCATCCTCTTTGTGGGTGAGCGGGCCGCCGCCTATGCGGAGGATGATCTGGACGGCCTCAGCTTCGATCGCATCGTGAAACTGACCCTGGTCCAGGGGAAGACGTCATGAAGGGTTATCCCCAACCCCTGAGCGAGGCCTTTGTCTACAGCTCGCCGGAACGTCCCGTGGGGGGATCCTTTCGCTGGGTCACTCCGCGGACCGTTCCGGTTCGCGACCAGCATCAGCGTCAACGGGAGGTGCCCCATGGCCGCAGAAACCCCCACTAGGCCCGGTTTGTGGTCACCCTTGAAGCACCCCGGCTTTCTGCGCGACATGCTGTTGACCCTGGCGGCGGCCGTGCTTACCGGGATCGCGGGAGGCCTGCTGTTGATCCTGCTGGTGTTCGGCTTCGGCTCGGTGCAGGCGGCCGAAGCGACTCCGGGCAGCGGGCAGTTGACGCTCTACAGCCTGGACGGCCGTGCGCTGCAACCGGCGCCCCTGTTGAAGACGGAGGTCGAGATGGAGGTCACCGGTATGCTGGCCCGGGTGCGGGTGGTGCAGCGTTTCCGCAATCCGGGATCGACCTGGCTGGAAGGGGTCTACCAGTTCCCGCTGCCGACCGGAAGTGCGGTGGAGCGTCTGCGCGTGCGGGTGGGAGAACGGGTGATCGAGGGCACGATCCGGGAGAAACAGCAGGCCGAGAAGGTCTACCGCGAGGCCAAGGCGGCAGGCCAGCGGGCCAGTCTGCTGAGCCAGCAGCGGCCGAACATCTTCACCACCTCGGTAGCCAATATCGGCCCCGGCGAGACGCTGCAGGTGGAGATCGGCTACCAACAGCTGGTGCGCTATGCGGACGGCGGCTTCGAGCTGCGCTTCCCGTTGGTGGTGGGGCCGCGTTACATTCCCGGAGCCCCGCTGGCGAGCCAGGGGAAAGGGCTGGCCCAGGGTTGGGCGGACGATACCGATCAGGTGCCCGATGCCAGCCAGATCACGCCGCCGGTGGCCGATCCGGCCGACGGGCCGATCAATCCGCTCGATCTCAGGGTGACGCTGGATGTGGGGCTGCCGCTGAGCGAGGTGCGGAGCCACTATCATCCGGTGGTGATGCGTACGGGTGACAACGGACAGCGCCTGGTGCGGCTGGCCGAGGGTCCGGTTCCGGCGGAGCGGGACTTTCTACTCAGCTGGCGGCCCCAACCCGGCATGTCGCCGCGGGCGGCCCTGTTCCGCGAACACTGGCAGCAGGAGGACTACGCTCTGCTGTTGCTGATGCCGCCGGAGCAGGAGCCCCAGGCGCAGAAGCTGGCCCGCGAGATCGTCTTCGTGGTCGACAACTCCGGTTCCATGCACGGGGCGTCCATAGCGCAGGCCAAGGCGGCGCTGCGATTCGCACTCTCACGCCTGGGTCCCGACGACCGCTTCAATCTGATCCAGTTCAACGACCGCAGCCATGCCCTGTTCAGCCGGGCCCGGGTGGCCGGTCCGGCCAACCGGCAGCGCGCACTGCAGGCGGTCGAACGGCTGCAGGCCGAGGGCGGCACCGAAATGCTGCCCGCGCTGGCAATGGCGCTGGCCGAACCGGACGCTGACGAACGTCTGCGACAGGTCGTCTTCCTGACCGACGGCAGCGTGGGCAACGAATCGGCCCTGTTCGAGCTGATCCGCCGCCGCCTGGGCAGCAGCCGGCTCTTCACCGTCGGTATCGGCTCCGCGCCCAACAGCCACTTCATGCAGCGGGCGGCCGATTTCGGGCGCGGCAGTTTCACCTACATCGGCGATCTGTCCGAGGTCGAGGCGCAGATGCGCCAACTGTTCGCCAAGCTCGAATATCCGGCCATGCGCAACCTGCGCCTGAGCCGGCAGGACCACACGCCCCTGGAACTGCTGCCATCGCGGCTGCCCGACCTCTATTTGGGAGAACCCCTGCTGCTGGCGCTCAAATCGCCGCGCCTCGATGGCGAACTGATCATCGAGGGGGAACGGGACGGCACCCCCTGGCGCCACAGCCTGAACCTGGCACAAGGCAGTTCCCACCAGGGGCTGCACCGGCTCTGGGCGCGCCGACGTATCCGCGAGCTGATGGGCGAAGCGGGGGCGGAGATGTCGGCGCAGCAACGTCGGGAGGCGGTGACGAGCCTGGCCCTGAAGCACCAGCTGGTCTCCTCCTACACCAGCCTGGTGGCGGTCGAAAGGCGGCCGGCAAGACCTGCCTTGGAGCCGCTCGAAGGCGGCATGATGCCGGTCAATCTGCCCCAGGGCTGGGATGCGGCACACGTCTTCGGCCGCTTGCCGCAGACCGCCACGCCGGCCCCCATGCTGCTGTGGCTGGGGTTGTTGATGCTGGGGACAGGACTGTGGCTGCGCCGTCGCGTCGTCTGATGTACGGGCTCTCCCTGCTGCTGATCCTGGGGGCCTGCGGTCTGCTCGGGCAGTCGGCCTGGATCGAGGCCAAGGCCTGGCTGGCGCAGGAGCTGATCGGCCGGGCCTGGCGTCAGTCGCAGATCGATGACCGGCCGGTTCGGCCCTGGGCCTGGGCCGATACCTGGCCGGTGGCGCGTCTGTCGGCGCCGCGGTTGGGGGTGGAGCGGATCGTGCTGGCGGGGGTCAGCGGGCGCACCCTGGCCTTCGGCCCGGGCTGGGCCGAACAGTCGGCCGCCCCCGGTACCCCGGGTCGCAGCCTGTTGGCGGGGCATCGGGATACCCATTTCCGTTTTCTCGCCGATCTGGTCAAGGGCGATCGCCTGTCGCTGCAGGCGGCGGACGGAGAGACACGGCGCTATCGGGTGGTGACGCTGTCGGTGGTCGAGGCCGATGCCGGCTGGCTCATGAGCGCCTGGGGCGAGGACGAACTGCTGCTGCTCACCTGCTACCCCTTCGACAGCCCGGTTCCGGGCGGCAGTCAGCGCTATCTGGTGCGGGCCGTGCCGTTGTGATCCGCGCTGCGAATGGCCTTGGTCATGACGGGTTTATCGGTGGGG
>JBNKYJ010000129.1:0-21291 GCA_050300835.1 Sedimenticolaceae bacterium | reverse complement strand
ACCGTGGCTACAGGTGTAGGGTGGGGCCCTGCCCCACCAGTCACTCCCGTGGCATACGCAAGCCAGCAGATATGCTGTTTTGGTATGGATTGTGGCCTCTATCCAAGGGCTCTTGAGCTAAACTCGGGCTTTTGAATCATCAGTGATTCACCCCATTCATCGAATCAACCAAGGGACCCGACACCCAGTGCACCCCATCGTCAACGCCCTGCTGCCGATTCTCAGCCTGATCCTGATCGGCCTGGCGTTGAAGCAGATTCGCTTCATCCCCGACGCGGCCTGGGCCGGCATGGAGCGGCTGACCTACTTCGTGCTGTTTCCCGCCCTACTGGTCCACTCCCTCGGACGCCAGCGGCTCGACGGCCTGCCCTGGCTGGAGATCCTGGGCGTGGTGGTCGGCGTGCTGCTGCTGTCCTCCCTGCTGCTGGTGGTCGGCTACCGGCTGCTGCCGAAGACCTCCGGCCCCACCTTCACCTCCATCTTTCAGGGCGGCGTGCGCTTCAACACCTATATCGCCCTGGCCCTGGCCCAGGCCTTCTATGGGGCGGAAGGTCTGGCCATGGGCGCGGTGGCGGCGGGCTTCATGATCGTGTTGATCAATCTGCTCTGCATCTCGGTGCTGTCGGTCTGGGGAGACGCCCGTGCGCCGAGGCCGGGAGGCCTGCTGCGGGATATCGTCGGCAATCCGCTGATCGTCGCCTGTCTGATCGGCTGGGCCTTGAGCCTGAGCGGTACCGGCTTGCCCGGTCCGACCCGGGACGTGCTGGAGATCGTCGGGCGCGCCGCCCTCCCCTTCGGCCTGCTGGCAGTGGGAGCCGCTCTCAGACCGAGGGCATTACATGGTCATCTGTGGCCGATTCTGACCTCATCCCTGGTGCAGTTCGGCCTCAAGCCGCTGGCGACCGCCGGCTTGATCGTGGTGACGGGCCTGGGGGGCGTGGCCGCCGGCGTACTGGTGATCGCCTTCATGACGCCGACCGCTTCTTCCGCCTACATCCTGGCGCGACAGCTCGGCGGCGATACCGAGACCATGGCTTCGATCATCACGCTGCAGACCCTGCTGGCGTTCGCCGTGATGCCGCTGATCGCCTACCTGATGTTGTCCTGACGCGGGCGCTGCCGCGCCGCCTGTCCTCAGTTGTTGACCGTACGCGCCTGCTTCCACTGCTGCTGCTGGTTGGTGCTGAGCCAGACCGCCTCCAGGTAGGGCACCGCACCATTCTTGCGAATGATCTCGCGCCCCTCGCGGCTGTGAGCGAACTTGAGGAAGGCCTTGACGTCAGCGAGGTGCTCGCTGTCCCGGTTGGTGACGATGTAGAGGGGACGATAGAGCAGATACTTGCCGTCCTTGATGTTCTGGTAGCCGGGATCCTTGCCCTCGAGATTGAGGATCTTGAAATCGCGCTTGCGTGCGCTGCTGATACCGGTGACCGCGATGGCGTTGGGATTCTCCTCCACCGCCTGCTCCAGCGGGCCGGAGGACTTGTAGCTGGCACTGGCCTTGAAATCCATCTGCTCGTCATCGAACAGCAGTTTCCTTATGGTGTGCCCGACCCCGGAGATCTTGCCGTTGCGGACCAACAGCTCCAGCGGCTGATCGGGACCGCCGAGGGCGGACCAGTTGGTGATCTTGCCCATGAAGATATCGCGTAGCTGCTCCAGGGTGACACTCTGCACCGGATTGGATTTGTGCACCACCACGGTGAGGGCGTCCCAGGCCACCGGATTGAATTGGATCTTCGCCGAAGAGACACCGTCCTGCTCCACCTGAAAACGGCAGGAGCCGGCGAAGTCGACCTCCCGGTCCGCAATCTTGCGGATACCCTTGGTCGCCCCCCCGCCTTCCAGCTCCACATGGATGCCGGTCTTTTTCTCGTAAGCGGTGGCCAGTTCGGCCATGAAGGCCTTCTTGGTGATGCCGCACCCCGCCCAGTTGAGGGTGACGGCCTGGGCACTCCAGGTCAAACAGGTGAAAACGAACACCAGCATCGCACTACTAATAAATCTTTGCATCGGATCACCTCATCCATATCGGCAGGTCGCATCCATGCACAGTCTGTCTCTTGGCGGGTTGCACTTCCTGATGTGCACCACACGTCTGTGGATCTTAGGTTAGCGGCAGAGAATGGGTATTCTGGTTATCCATAAGATGCTCAGGAACCTTGGGACTATAAACCTGCTGCAATCTATGAACTATTGCCCTTATCAATCTGTTTTCAAGTACTTTTATATAGCGCATGACGACTTGGTGTGAGGCCGCTTGCAGAGAGCTTGAAAAGTGTGAGCCCGGTCACGGTTTTAAATAACAATCACTCTTAGATGCATCGTATTCCCATTAACACGGGCTTAAGGAGCAGGTTCACTCCTTTTCCGCCCAGACGGCATAGACCGGATCGGCAAAGGACAGCTGGCCGGCATACTTGTCATCCCGCGGTCGCAGCATGCCTCGCAACGACCAGGTCTCGAGACGACCGAAACCGCCGGTCTTCAGGAAATACTCCAACACCAGGCCCATGCGCTCGAACTCATGCAGATCCTGCCAGATCTTGATCACCTTGGGCTGGAACCAGCGGTTCGAGAAGGTGAGGATGAAGCGTCCCCCGGGCTTCAATACCCGCGCCGCCTCGGCGAACACCTCCAGCGGCTTGATCAGATACTCCACCGATACCGTGCAGACGATGGCGTCGAAGCGGTTGTCCTCGAACGGCAGCCGGGGCTGCAGGTTGAGGTCGTGCACCACCCGCTCGCTGAGCCGGGGATTGGCCTCCAGCTCTTCAAGGTTCATGCCCAGACCGGCCACAGCCGCCAGGGAGAGCGACTCCGGCAGGTGCGTCTTCCAGCTCGACATCAGGTCGAGCACCTCGGCGCCCGCTGGAATCAGGCGCCCGTAGAGGGCCTCGATCTGGCCATCTGCCGCGCTGTCGATATGATCGACCATGCGCGGCATCTGGTAGAAATAGGCGTCGGCCTCACCCGCCATGCGGGCAAACGGCAGATCGGACCAGAAGTCGCTGGGCTGTCCCTGCCAACGGGCCTGCATGCCGGGGCCGCCCAGGGTCGCCAACTCGGCGATGTCGTGACAGAAGCCGCCATGCTCCTCCCCGGCCTGGCGGATATTCAACAGCGTCGCCGAGAGGCGCATCTCGGAGCCCGCCAGCGGGTGATTCAGATCCACCCCCAACGACGCATCGCTGTGCGTGATGCGGAATGGCGTGGCGTCCTCGGGAAAGATACCCCTGACGCCGGCGATAAAACCCTTCGGATAGAAGCGACCGGCCCGGGGCTCCACATAATTTCCCTTGCGGAAGCGGCGGTTGAATTGATGGGACGTGATATCGAAACTGTCGTGCGGACGATAGGCCTCGATCAGCTCACCGACCCGGAAGTCCGCGCTTGCCGTGTGGCCGACCGGCTGGTCCAGGATCCCCGCTTCCAGCTGCGGCGGGAAGATGTCTCGCCACAGATTCAGTTTCTGCGAGACCTGTGAATCGGTATGACGGGCGTGTTGTGAGCACCACTGCAGATCGAAGCGCATGGCGCAAAGGGTGTGCCGGCTGGAGCGCTCCGGCTGATCGGTCTCGCTTTCGGGCTCGTTCCCGGGGTCGAGGATCTCAGCGGGGGGTACGAGCAGGCTTTCGTCCATCTTAGGGCTCCTCCTGACATGTGGCGGGTTGGGATGGATGGGGGTACATTTGTACAACTAATGTATAAGTACCGAGGAGCGATTCCAACAACTCCACCACAGCACACGCGGGTATTTGAGCCTGGGCTCAACTAGTGGACGTGACGAGATTGACCTATGCATCGAGTAGAGAGTGACAGCTTTGGCCTGATCGTGATCGGCGATGAGATTCTCTTCGGACGCCGAAGCGACAGTCATCTGGAACATTTCCGTCACATGCTGTCCTCGCGCGGCCTGCGCCTCACCCGCTGCTGGCTGTTGCCCGACCAGACGCAGACCCTGGTCGATCACCTGCGCTTCTCACTGCGCAGCGGGCTGCCGACCTTTGTCTGCGGCGGCATCGGCGCCACGCCCGACGACCTGACCCGCCCCTGTGCGGCGCAGGCGGCCGGCGTTCCGCTGGTGCGTCATCCGGAGGCGACCGCCCTGATCGAGGCGCGCTTCGGCGATGCGGCCTATCCGACCCGTATCCGCATGGCCGACCTGCCCCGGGATTGCGAGCTGATACCCAATCCCCACAACCAGATCCCCGGCTTCACTCTCCGGCAGCACCACTTCCTGCCGGGCTTTCCGGAGATGGCCTGGCCGATGGCCGACTGGGTGCTGGAGAATCTCTACGCTGGCGGGCACGACCCTCTGCAGGAGGCCTCGCTGCTGGTCTTGGAAACGCCGGAAAGCACGCTGGTCCCGCTCATGGAGGGTTTCGCAGAGCGCTTCCCCGACTTCAAGCTCTACAGCCTGCCCCACCTGGGCGAGACCCCGAAGATCGAATTGGGGCTGCGCGGACGTGGTGACATCGCATCGGCCATGACGGCCCTGGCGCAAGCATTGGATGACGCCGGCATCCCCCATCGCCGGCTCGACAGCTAGGGGCGACCGACTCCCAGTGCCTGCAGCTGCTCGATGACCTCGTCGCTGTGATGCTTGGGATCCACCTCGCGATAGATATGGGCGATCCGCCCCTCGGGATCGATGAGGAAACTGTGGCGCTTGGCGAACTTGATCGGTCCCAGCTGCCACAGCGATCCATAGTGACTGGCGACCTGTCCATCCGCATCGGAGAGCAGCGGAAACGGCAGATGGTACTTCTCGGCGAAGGCCTGATGGCTTTCCAGGTCGTCGGTACTCACCCCCAGCAGGACCACACCCATCTCGGCCAACCGGTCGTGGTCGTCACGGAATTCGCAGGCTTCCTTGGTGCAGCCCGGCGTGTCGTCCTTGGGATAGAAGTAGAGCACCAACCACTGGCCCCGGTAGCCGGCGAGGCTGTGGGTCACGCCGTTCTGGTCCATCAGGTGGAAATCGGGTGCCTGCTCACCGGTCTGCACTTCGGCCATCGCCTGCCCGAACGAAAACAGACCGAGGGCGATCAGCACCAATGAAGTGGTTATGGTCATCTGGGGCCTCCTCCGGCTCCTATCTCTGGAATCGATTACCCATACGACTCCTGATGACGCTCGAAGTTTGGTTTCCCTGACTCGACGCTGTCGGGAGCTCAGGGCGAGCGGTCTGCCTTCGATGCCGGATCGAAGTTTTTCAGCAACAGATAACCGACCACCGCCGAGATGGCCGAGCCCAGCAGAATGCCGATCCGGTCACCGACCACCACCACGTCGGAGCCACCCTGTTCGAAGGCCAGCGAGGCGATGAAGAGACTCATGGTGAAGCCGATGCCGCAGAGCACGCTGGTGCCGTAGAACCCCCACCAGCTGGCTCCCGTGGGCAACTTGGCAAAACCCAGCCGGATGGCGACGCCGCAAAACAGCAGAATCCCCAGCTGCTTGCCGATGAAGAGCCCGCCAGCGATGCCCAGAGGGATGGGTTCGAGCAGGCTGTCGAATGTAAAACCCTGCAACGAGACGCCGGCATTGGCGAAGGCGAAGATCGGTACGATGAAAAAGGCGACCCACTGATGCAGGCCGTGTTCCACCGTCTTCAGTGGGGAAACCTCCGGATTAGCGGGGTCACGCAGGGGGATCATCATGCCCACGATGACGCCGGCCAGGGTGGCGTGCACCCCCGATTTGAGCACCGCCAGCCAGAGAATGCTGCCCACCAGCATGTAGGCGGAAATCCGCGTGACTTTCAGCAGATTCATACCCAGCATCACCGCCACGGCAACCAGCGCTATCAGCAGACTGCTTGTCGAGAGATCGGCGGTGTAGAACAGCGCGATGATCACCACCGCCCCGAGATCGTCGAAAATCGCCAGCGCCATCAGGAAGATACGCAGCGAGACCGGAACCCGGTCGCCGAGCAGCGCGAGTACGCCGAGGGCGAAGGCGATGTCGGTGGCCGCCGGAATGGCCCAGCCGTTGAGGGCCAGGGGATCACCCTGGTTGAGCCAGTAGTAGATTGCCGCCGGTACCAGCATACCGCCTACCGCGCCCAGTCCGGGCAGGATGATCTGATCGGGCCGGGAGAGCTCGCCCTCCAGGAACTCGCGCTTGACCTCGAGACCGATGAGCATGAAGAAGACGGCCATCAGACCGTCGTTGATCCACAGCAGCAGGGGCTTGTCCACCTGTAGGGCGCCGATACGGATCTCTACTGGGGTACTCAGCAACCCATCGTAGAGCCAGCTGAGCGGTGAGTTCACCAGCACCATCGCCAGCACGGCGGCGGCTATCAACAGAATGCCGCCGGAGGAGTCTTGTTTGATGAAATCCTGCAGCCATACTGAAATCGCTTCAGTCGTGTTGTTCTTCGAGTTCATCTTGCCTCGTTGCCGGTTCGGCTGTATCTGATACAGACTGTGAGTGATGGCCTCTATTGTGCCAAACAGGTGTGGTGAGACTCCAGTTCATCCAACCCTGGAGAAAAAGCACGTCATCCCGTGACCTTGGTCAACCGAAGCCGGTGTTGGTTCGTACCGAGGTCTCTGCAGAGGGCGCATCGGGACGGATCTGCCCGGCGATACGGTGTCGACGCAGATAGTCCAGCGCCTCTCTCACCGCCTGCACCACCGCCCGTGGCGTGATCGTGGCACCGGTAAGCTGATCGAAACGCCCGCCATCCCGTTTCACCTTCCATTCCGCCAGGCGCGGATTCCCCAGCGAGGCACCGTCGAACTGCCGCAGCCAATCAGAGCGCTCCGACTCGATACGATCACCCAGTCCCGGGGTCTCCCGGTGCTCGACGACTTCGACACCGATCAGGGTGCCGTTGCCCCGCACCGCCAGCAAGAGCTGGATCTCACCGTTGTAACCGTCCGGCGTGGTCATGCGCAGCAAGGTCGCTACGGCCTGGTTGTCCCGCTGCGCCAGATAGGCGGTCACCGGCAGTGACAACCGACCTTGGCGGTGGATGCTGAAGTGACGCGGTTGAGCGAGCAGATCATTGTCGTAGCTCGCAGCAGGCAACAGGCGATGGATTGCCTTCAGGGCATCCTCCCGCTGATTCTGCGCGATGCGCGCCTCGGTCAGCTGATGCACCCCGATCACCCCCCCCGCGCCCAGCAGGGCAAAGAGTCCCATCAACAGTCCGCCGCCCAGCACCCGGGACAGCCCGGCCGTCTGTCGCAGGGTAGCCTTATCGGTGCCTTGAGGTGTTCTGGGGAAGCGGGGCATACGGTGGAGGATGGCGTGTGGTGGCGTGTCAGGGCAGCGCTTCGAGCCGCGGAGCAATAGGTTAGTGGCTGTCCCGGAATTGTCCAGGGGACAAAACCACGCAATAGCTGCTCTTAATCAATTCTGTCGAAGGTTAGTTTCGGCACAGCCCCACCGGGTGGCCGCCAGAGGCTAAACTAGGGCTAGGAAGAGGACGCGTCAGCGCGGGCTCAGGCCTGCCTGTAACAAATACCACGTCCGTAGCATGCGCATTGAGGTGTAAGAGATGCCCTACATCAATATAAAGATCACACGCGAAGGGGTCACCAAGCGGCAGAAGCAGGAGCTGATCGTCGGCGCCACGCAGCTGCTGGTGGACGTCCTCGGCAAAGATCCCTCCACGATCGTCGTGGTGATCGATGAAGTCGAAACCGATAACTGGGGTTTTTCCGGCGAACAGATCACGGAGCTGCGACGCAAGAGCAAGAAGTGAAGGCATGTTGCCGACCGGAGATCTGCCCGACCGACGATTCGCAGCCATGCCCGGCCCTGCTGGAGAAGCCGTTCCCGGGTATCGTAGCCCTGGCACAGGCCTCGACGCCGGTTGCAGCCGAAGGTCGACTCGGTAAGACTCCGGCTCGGGTGTGGTTTGTTCAACCGCAACAACGACAGACGTTGTACAGAATGGCGCAATCCATTTGATGGCATAGACCCATACCACTACTGTCACCGGCGACACCATGAAACCGACCGTCACCTCCGAACGCCATGTGGTTGTGCTGGGAGCCAGCAACAAATCCCGGCGCTACTCCAACCAGGCTATCCGGCTATTGCTGGAGAAGGGATACCGGGTAACGCCGGTTCACCCCCGTCTCGAGTTCATCGAGGATCTGCCCGTCGCCAACAGGCTGCAAACGGTCCCGCAGCCGGTGGATACCTTGACCCTCTATGTGGGCCCGCAGCGAATGGAGCCCATGATCGATGAGGTCGTTCTGCTCGCACCCCAGCGGGTGATCTTCAATCCGGGCAGTGAATCGGCCGCGCTGAAACAGCGGCTCGAACAGGCTGGAATCCACTGGCTCGAAGCCTGCACCCTGGTGATGCTGCGTATCGGCACCTTTTGAGGTTTGAAGCGATGATCCGACACCAGGCGGCAGTTTCGCCTTGAATGGGCCCGGACGCGGCCCGATCGGCAGTACCCAGCGAATAACAGGCTCTTGGGCATCTATAACTTTTTACATGCACACATAGTGATCCAGGACAGGTTCTGCATCAGGTACAAACGATAAATTTCTTCCCAATATGAGGGGAACTCCACATTCTGTATTCATGACGAATGCTTAGAGGTCCTGGTTTTTTCGAATAGGAAAGAAATCAGATATATTTAGCGGTCGTGGTACCTGCCGACCCGGCAGAGTCATTTTCGATTCGAGCCATTCTTAGTGAAAACAAAGATCGCACTATTCTCCTTGGGCATGCTGACCATGATGCCTTTTTTCTGGCGTCTCCTGCACAAGGGTAACGGCGAAATCATCGGTTTGCTGTCCGATGCCGGAGTCGGCGTTCTGCTTTTCATGCTGCTACTCTATAGCCCGCATATTCTGCGCATCATTCTAGGAGTCATGTGGGCGGCCTTTTCCATTGGCGCGCAGGAACTCTTGTCGGCGATGAACCGCTTGCCGATCTGGGAGGACCTGCAGTATCTGACTGACCCTGGCTTCGTCAGCAACAGCACCGCAAGCTTCGCCCCGTCATCACCGGTGTTCTTGTGGATGATGGTGTCATCCGCACTGCTTGTGAGTGTCCTGCCGATAGCCAGGCCCAGGTCCGTGAAATTTCTATCGGCAGGCTTGTCAGCGGGTGTGGCTCTCCTGCTGGTTCAAAGTTATCTGAGCATATCCCATGACGACCAAAGCGTGGCGGCACGCCACAATGCGCTGCACTGGTTCATAACGGACGCCATGCTTTCTCCACCGACGCTGACGCCCGAGGAACTGGCGAATTATCCCCTGCCCGAGGGTTTGAGCAAGCTCGACCTCGACGGCCGGGCGTTGCTGGACAGGCATGGGGCCAAAAACGTTCTCATCATTACACTGGAAGGCATACCCGGCCTCTACTACCCGGAGATCCGTGAGGCCATGGGATTGCCAAACCACAGCGTCACCATGCAGTCGCTGGCAGCCGGCACACAGGATGCCATGCTGATCCCTGATTTCGTGGCCCATAGCCACCAGACGATACGGGGGCTCTATGCACTCCTGTGTGGTGATTTCAGTAAACTCTCATGGGAGACTCCCAAGGCCATCGATCTTCAAGCCAATCCGCAGCGGGCCAAGGAGTGCCTGCCCGCCCAGATGGCGGAACAGGGGTGGAGCACCCATTACCTGCAGGGCGCCGGTCTCTCCTTCATGGGCAAAGACCGATTCATGCCCCTGATCGGCTTCCAGCAGGTTCATGGCAGCGAGTGGTTCAAAGAGGCCAATCCCTATCCATTCGAATGGGGCGCCACGGATTCAGTGCTTTTCCGGGGCGCGCGCGACTACATCACCCAACTGCAAAAGCAGTCCGAACCCTGGATGCTGACACTGCTGACCGTCGGCACGCATCAGCCCTATGCGGTATCTGACGAGATTGCCGCCCGCTATCCGGATCGCCAGAGCGCGGCCGTGGACCAACTCGATCATGCGGTGGCCCAATTCATAGAAGACCTGCGCACGGATGGCGTGCTGAAGGACACCCTGGTCATCATTACCTCTGACGAGTCGCACGGCTCCGATCGCGGTGATTGGACCAGCAGCTGGGGCCTCGCGGTGGTACTGGCTCCGGAAGCGGCTCAGCTGCCGCGTATCAAGTCGGGCACCTATGGCCTGGTGGATATGCAGGCCTCCATCCTCGACTATCTGGGTCAGCCGATCCCACCCACGGTGATCGGCCGGAGCTTCTTCCGTGACTATACAGAGCCAAGAGAGATCGTCGCTTTTACCGCCTCCAAGCTACGCTGGCACACAGCGGATAATCGACGTTATGAATGCATGAGTGACGGACGCTGTCGCGTAGGCAAGGCCGACAGTCTACTCGGCCCTCTCCCGGATGTGTTCACCCGGGACAAAGATGGCGGCAGCGCTGAGATCTTCCCGATAAGCGCGGCATTGGACCGCAAACTCATTCCATCTCGTGGAGAGCGGGTGTTCAGTTTCGCCAACGGCGAGATCAGGCGGCTTCCGGATGAAATGGGGAACGAATGGTCCGACAATCTGGTGGGAGCCCAGTATCTCGACTTTCCTGCCCGCTCCGAGGTCCATGTCTCCATCAAATTGAAAGTTCTCGAAGCACCGAAAGAAAGTGTGCATCTCAAATTGAACCTCAGACAGTGGGAACATCTCCTTGACGATATTCCGCACGGCGAGTTCCCCGCTTTACATGCTCAGGAAGAGAGCAAACTCGAATTCTCCTTCGTCAACATCCTCCCCCGCAGGGCCTTCTCCTTTCACCTGCTGGGCGAAGGCAAGGACTCCATCGTGCAGATCGAGGAATTCAACGTCATCGTCGACAAGTGGGGAGAGTAGCAGAGCTTTCGGGATCTGCTGTGGTTGGTCCAGCGGGAATGCGAAGGCTGCAGATACTGCGACCGACTGGAACATTGCTTTTTGCCGGCGCGCCGTGAGATTTGTCATGACGCCCCCCCGGTGGCACGCCATATCAAGCGCCGCACCCGTGACTCCGGGCAAACTGCCTGTAATCCCCAACGCATTTCGATATACTGCTGATACAGCAAAGTGATTGATGTAGCTTCTGCACTTCCGGGCTGATGTTCAATTGCCCGCATGCGGCTTTACCCTGCTATCCGGTTTTATCGGTGTTCCATTACCCAGGCGCCCAGAAAAGCCGACGTCTGAGTCTATTGTCTAGGTGATATATGAATAACTCTCACGTCGATAAAGAGGCCCGTGCCAAGCGGGAATTCGCAAGAAAACTAAAGCAAATAGAGAAAGAGGCACGGCGCAAAGCGATACGCGATCGCGACCTGTTCAAAGGGCTGCAGATCGCACCTACCGCATCTTTCGAGGACGATGCCGGGGGACGTCGTCCCGGTGACACGAACTGGACCGGTTTCGGCTTCGACATTCATCCGCATGTCACTTTCTTATCCGCTTTTATCCTCATCGCCTTTATCCTGCTTACCCTGATGTTTCAGAGCGACGCCAGTGCGTTCTTCAAGAGCGCCATGAACGGCATCACCAGAACCAGCGGCTGGTTTTTGATTCTGACGGCGAATATCTTCATCCTCTCAGCAGCATACTTCGCATTCAGTAAATTCGGCCAGATTCGTATCGGTGGCCGGGACGCCAAGCCGGAATTCTCCACCTCAGCATGGTATGCCATGCTGCTCAGTGCCGGCATGGGTATAGGTCTGATGTTCTGGAGCGTCGGCGAACCGATCTACCACTATGCTTCACCCTCACCGATGTTCAACGGATTGGAGAGCCTGACGCCCGAAGCGGCCCAGGCCGCGATGGGCGTGACCTACTTTCATTGGGGCCTGCATCCGTGGGCCATCTACGCCATTGTCGGATTGGGGCTGGCGTTCTTCGCCTACAACCGGGGACTGCCGCTGACCATCCGCTCCGTTTTCTATCCGCTCCTGGGCGACAAGATCTATGGTTTTTGGGGCAATTTGATCGACGTGCTATCCGTTTTGGCGACCCTGGTCGGACTTGCGACGTCGCTCGGTCTTGGCGTCCAGCAGGTCAATGCGGGATTGCACCACCTGTTCGGCTTCGAGATCAGCACCACCACCCAGGTGATTCTGATCATAGTGATTACCGGGTTCGCCACCATGTCGGTCATGGCGGGACTGGACGCCGGCGTCAAGCGCCTGAGCCAGGCAAACATGATCCTGGCCGCAGTCTTCATGCTGTTCCTCCTGATAGTGGGCCCAACGGTGTTCCTGCTGAGCGCTTTTACCCAGAACCTCGGCTACTACGCCACCATATTCCCCAAACTCAGCCTGTGGACGGAGACCTTCAGGGATACCAACTGGCAGGGGTCATGGACAGTCTTCTACTGGGCCTGGTGGATTTCCTGGTCGCCTTTCGTCGGCATGTTCATAGCGCGCATCAGTAAGGGTCGCACCGTCAAGGAGTTCATCCTCGGCGTGATCCTGATACCGACCATGTTGTCCTTTGTATGGATGTCGGTGTTCGGCGGCTCCGCGCTGTTTCTGCAGGCGCATGGAATCGCCGACATCGTGACTGCGGTCAAGGATGACGTGGCCACCGCCATGTTCGTGATGTTGAACCACTTCCCCATTGCCGAGGTACTCTCGCTGGTCGCCGTCGTGCTGGTAGTGGTGTTCTTCGTCACCTCATCCGACTCCGGCTCGCTGGTGGTCGATCACCTGACATCGGGCGGGAAACTGGATTCACCGGTACCGCAGCGGGTCTTCTGGGCGATCATGGAAGGGGTAGTCGCCGCGGTTTTGCTTCTCGGAGGCGGCCTGACCACCCTGCAGACCGCTTCCGTCTCCACCGGGCTACCGTTTGCGCTCGTCCTGTTGATCAGCGTGTATTCGCTTTATGTCGGGTTTTCCCAGGAGACCTACATCGAGGAGGCCGTGGAACGTGCGGTTATCGATGAGGAAGAAAAGCAGCGCTTGCAGGAAGCGTTTACCTCTGTAGTCGAACAGGGAACGAAAGGCTCAACAGATATTACATAGGACCGAGCTCACATGCCTCCAACGAAGAAACCGCCCCTATGGGCGGTTTCTTCTTTCGGTCCAGAGATGTGTTGCCGCCTTTATCCAAGTAACGCCGCATTCAGCAGTTTATCCACTGTAATGTCTGGTTAGTCACTCTTCACTGGTGCGGAACCTGGCACACCATCCATACCTGAAGGATCTGTTACTAATAATTCTTCATGAAGCATTTCGATTTGTCCATCATCGATTCCAGGATCACCGAGTTTGTAAAGGACGTTGAACACAGCTTCATAAGAGGCAGAGCGTACCAATATGGAAAGTTCCCGTCTGGAGGCGCCGAGTGAGAGCAGACGCTCTACTATGGGTCCTATTTCTCCAAACGGTCCCTGTGGTATACGCTTAGATTCACGGATTGAATTATCGATCCAATGCTCTTGCATTGGGCTGTTAATAACTTCCGCCCAAAGATTTTGAAGAAATTCTTTACGTGTCGCCATCCCCTTCCCTTCTTTGGCTAACGAGCCTGTAGAAAAACACGCTCAAACGAGCAGAACATCAATGGCATACACATGCCTGATTCGTCGTTATTGCAATCCCACAATTCACATTCACTTTGAAATCTCATGCTTCAAATCCCAGCAATTGATGTAGTGGACTCACAATCCATCTTCTTTATGCCCATTCCCATCCATATCGATGGATCTTCAAGATGTTGTGCAACATCATCATCAATTTCCATTGTCCGTCGACCTTCTGCTTGCCTCTTAGACTGAATCTCCGGATGCCGATCGCATCGGTGATGTGGCCAAATACCGGCTCGACCGTTCCAAGTCGCTGGCTGTAGATGTATCGCCCCCAGGGACTGTCGATCTTGCGCTTCATCCGCTCGATGATGCTCCCTTTCTGTTCTTGAGTGATGTCGAGGGTGACATTGATCTGCCTGGGGGTGTGCTGGTTTTCATCTCTCAGGCAGCGCTTTCTCAGACCACAATTCAAACAGTCCTTTTCATAAGCCTGAAACTGCATGAACAGGTGATGTCCGATGCGAGCTCTTCTGGCTTTCAGCCACATGGCCTTGCCCGCGGGGCAGCGACAGGACTCACGCTTCTTGTCGATGGTGAATTCCTGCTGGCTGAAACGTTGTTTGTCCTTGCGCTTGTTCCGCTCAGGTGGCTCTTTATGGTCCGTGAATCGGGGATCGCGTGAGCGAAATCCCGTATCGGCCAGATAGGCGTCTATGCCTTCTGCTTCCAGGTACTCCAGCATCTCTCGGTTGTAGTAGCCGGAGTCGGCGGTAATTTTGATCTCTTCGAGCGCTTGCTTTGTGCCCTTGCCGCTCTCACTGAAGGTCTCTTGTATCCCTTCGATCACCGGCTTGAGCAGACCGTGCTCTTGGCCCTGCCCAAAGGCCTCGGCATGCACCACCACCTGATGTTTGCTGTCCACTGCGGCCACCCCGGTATAGCCTTGGATCACACCGTGGCCTGTTTTCATCTTGGCGCTCTCGTTGTCGGTGATATTGCTCTTGACCTCTTTGCCGCTGACGCCCTTGCGAGGGGATTCGGTTTCGATGAAGCGCTTGATCTTCTGGGAGGCGGCTCGTAGCTTGCGGATCTGTTCCTGCTCCCGCTCGTAGAGGGTGGGCTCATTCTCGGCCAGGTCCTGTTCCCGATGGCGCTGCAGCATGCGCCGGACCGCCCGGTCGATCTTCTGGCGCTTCTTTCTCAGCTCCTTGTGGGTGCCGCTCCAGCTCTTCGAGGCATTGGAGGGGAGCTTGCACCCGTCGATGGCGAACATCTCCTTGCCGATCAGTCCGAGCTGGTCGCACATCAGCACCACTTGGGCGAACAGATCGGCGATGGCCTGAGGCGAGCGCGAGATGAAATCAGCAAGTGTCGTGAAATGGGGCTGCTGATCGGCCGAGAGTGCCATGAAGATGATGTTCTCCCGGCACAACCGCTCGATCTGTCTGCTGCTGGTGACGCCTTTGGAGTAGGCCAGAATGACGATCTTCAGCAGCAGACGGGGATCGTAGGCAGGGCGGCCACCGTCGTCGTTGCTATATTGACTGTCGAAGGTCGTAAGATCGAGTTCATGATCGATTAAATATGAAAGGGAGTATTCGAAGCTGCCTGGGAGAATCTGACTTTCGAAGGAGACCGGGATCATTTTCATCTGATCGTAGTTGGTATCCTTGTAGCGGGCCATGGTCCTTTTCCCTTTTAGTGATGTTTCAGGAATTTTAGCTGAAATGGGGTTTTTCTACAGCCTCAACGCTAAGTTGAGCGACCTCGAGCCGCTAAAAAAATATTAGACGGCCCCAGATGGCTTCCATCTCGAAATATGCCACGTTGAGAGGTCGCTCGAACGTCTTGTTGCACACGGCGACTCTCTATATAGGATATTTCACGCCTGGCACTCAGGATGTGTATCAAAACATGCCCACACTCCGGGCATCTAGGAGATTCCTTATCCGGTTTAACATATGCCTCTTCCGGCGCTGCGCCCAGGGTTTTTCTTATCAAATCTCTTTTCTCTCTAGCACCACCGGCATAGATTCCATAATGTCTGACTTGATGCTGGCCGGCTACCGCCACATGCCACAATACCCTCGCCATGAAATGTTCTGTCGGCAATGTCACGGCTTTGTGCTTTCCATCATGATGATCTTTGTAACGGAAATTCACGCGATGTTTATCGGCACTCACAATCCTGTGATTCTTGACGGGGCCGCCCCTGACATAACGCGAAAGGTAGACCGCTACACCGTCCCCATGCTTATATGCCCCTTGTATACGGATGTTCCAGTTCTTTCGCGAAACCTGACGCAGTACCCGACGCCATTCCAGTTCCGTCCATCCTTCCGGCAGGCTGATCGCTCCCTCGGCGTAAGCGCGATTCAACCAGCTTAGCCATTTACCGCGGAACTTCGCTTTTAGTACACCTACCGGCAATAAGAAATCATTTTTAATGCGACGCACATCATCGCCGTGTACGCCTACGCCGGTCACCAGAACATGCATGTGAGGGTGAAATATCAGGGTGCGTCCCCAGGTGTGCAACGAGGACAAGAGACCGACTTCCGCGCCGAGATAACGCTCGTCTTTTAACAGCTCCCGCAGTGTCTCTGCGGTTGCCTGAAACAGTTTGTCGGTACACCAACTGCGGTTGTAGTGCCAGATCGCATTGAGCTCGTGAGGCAAAGTGAAAACCACGTGATAGTGGTCGCAGGGAAGCAGCTTGGCTTTGATCTTTTCCAGCCATTCCCGGCTCTGCGATCCGTTGCATCGCGGACAACTCCGATGGCGACAGGAGTGATGCTGTCGCTCTACATGTCCATCGTTACGGCATACCCACTCTTCATGTCCGAGCGCTTCACTCTGACAATCCATGATCGCTTGTGCCGCTTTGATCTGATCCATGCTCAGTCCGTATTCTTTCCTATAGTCTGCAAATGCTGATCGAAATATACTTTGTAGCGTCGCTTCCATGCGATTCTCCTACGTTTACTTAACCATCTTGGCATGCCAATGGTTGGTTAATGTTATGCGCTTTCTCTTCCTTTATTTGTGCAACATTATGTTAGACCGCGTCGTGTTTTTTTGATGATAGTGCCGACGCGGCCTATTGTGCGAATGGCCGATTCGGCCTAGCATGGAACGTGGCATGACCGGCCCGGGCAGGATGCCCAGGTTTCTGACAAGGAGAGTTGATATGAACGATATTCCCACCATCGTCCCTGATCCTGTTTCCCGATTTTACGATAACTATCTGAAATGCCTTTTAAAAGCTTCCATACCTGAGAAGCAGCGTCCGTGGTATGTGAGGCGTGTCGAGGAGTTCATTAAGGCCCAGAACGGGATCAAAATCAAGCAGCTTGTCGGTACGGACATTGCCCGTTACTTCGATGTGATAGGCCGCCAAAACCGTCTTCAAGGCTGGCAGTTTTACCAATGCATCGATGCTATACGGATTCTCTACTGCCGGCTCTTGGAGTCTCCTGCATGCAAGGAGGTCGATTGGCAGTTCTGGTACGACTCGGCCAGGCAGCTGGATGTCGACCATCCCACCACGGCCCGCCAGTACACTCCCGAGCAGCTCAATTACCTCAAAGCGCGCAAAGGTGATGGCGCTGTCAACCAGGTTCGCACCGACCATCGCGATCTGATTCTCCGTTTTACCCGTGAGATCCGCCGCCGGGGTTATGCCTATCGGACCGAGCAGAGTTACGAGCAGTGGATCTGCCGTTACATTCTTTACTGTCGCGGCCAAGCACCCGAAGAAGCGGGTCCCGCTCGGGTCCGCGCTTATCTCGAACACCTGGCGGTCAATCGTGGCGTCAGCGCCAGCACGCAGAACCAGGCGTTGAATGCGCTGGTCTTTCTCTACAAGCATGTGCTGGAGTCAGAGCTGGGCGAACTCGAAGCCTATGCCCGTGCCAAGCGGCCGCGCAATCTGCCCGTCGTACTCAGCCGCGGTGAGACTGTCAGGCTTCTCGCAAACATGACGGGAATACAGAAGCTAGTTGCATCACTGCTCTACGGCAGTGGCATGCGCCTGCTCGAGGGGCTGCGCCTGCGGGTGCAGGATGTCGATTTCGATTACGGGCGCATTCACGTGCATCAGGCCAAGGGGAAGAAGGACCGCTATGTTCCCCTCCCCCGCTCGCTGGTGGACGAGCTACGCCAGCAGATCAATGAGGTTGAACGACTGCATCGCAAGGACCCGGGTGCGGGTTACGGTGAGGTGTACCTGCCCGACGCTTTGGTACGCAAGTATCCCAACGCGGCTCGCGAGTTGAAATGGCAATATCTCTTTCCATCCGGACGACTCGCGGTCGATCCCCATGGCGGTGCGGTACGTCGTCACCATCTGCATGAAAGCGCGATTCAGAAGGCGGTAAAACGTGCGGCTGCCACTTCCCGGCTCAATAAGCGCGTGGGTTGCCACACCCTGCGCCACAGCTTCGCCACCCATCTGTTGGAAGCCAACTACGACATCCGTACCGTTCAGGAGTTGCTGGGCCATGCGAACGTTTCCACCACCATGATCTACACCCATGTACTGGATCAACCGGGTGTCGGTGTCTTCAGCCCCCTCGACATGCCTGTCGCCGGGAACACAACACCTTTAGTCCCCGAACCACGAGACGCCAAGGTATAGATTCACTCAGCTTAGAAGTTCCTTAAGTTTCCAAACTGACCTCGTCCGACTCCATCTTGAAGGTGACTGCCTCTTCGCCCATCACCATCGCTTCATTCACCCGACAGTCGGTCACGCCTTCGAGGGAAGGCATTTCGTACATGGCTTTACGCAGCAGGCCCTCCATGACACCGCGCAATCCGCGGGCACCGGTGCCCCGGTCGATGGCCTGGCGGGCGATGGCGCGCAGTGCCTCGGTGGTGAACTCCAGTTTTACATTCTCGTACTCGAACAGTTTCTGATACTGGCGCACCAGGGCGTTGCGGGGTTCGGTGAGGATCTGCACCAGGGCCTGTTCATCCAGGTCGTGCAGGGCGGTGATGACGGGGAAGCGGCCGATGAACTCGGGGATGAGGCCGAAGTGACGCAGGTCTTCCGGCTGCACCGCTTCGAACAGGCGCAGCTGGTCGTAGGCCTTGTGCGGATCGGAGAGGTCCACGTGAAAGCCGATGCCGCGCTCGGCGGTGTCGAGGCGTTTCTCCAGCAGGCGCTCCAGACCGGCGAAGGCGCCGCCGGCGATGAAGAGGATATTGCGGGTGTCGATGGTCTGGTCGTCATGGTCCTTGCGGCCTTTGGCCCCGAGTTTGATCTGCGCCCCCTCCACCAGCTTGAGCAGGGCCTGCTGCACCCCCTCGCCCGAGACGTCGCGGGTGCCGTGTGAGGATTCGCCCGACTTGGCCAGCTTGTCGATCTCGTCGATATAGACGATGCCCCATTCCGCCAGTTCCCGGTTGCCGTCGGCGCTGTCGAGCAGGCGCACCAGGATGCTCTCCACGTCCTCGCCCACATAGCCGGCCTGGGTCAGGGTGGTGGCGTCGGCGATGACGAAGGGCACGCCGACGATGCGGGCCAGGGTGCTGGCGAGTAACGTCTTGCCGGTGCCGGAGGGACCCAGCAGCAGGATGTTCGACTTCTCGATCTCCACCTCCGGCTCGTGGACCTGCATGCGCGGTCGCTCGTTCTCCATGCTGAGCCGTTTGTAGTGGTTGTAGACCGCCACCGCCAGGGTCTCCTTGGCCAGATCCTGGCCGATGATGTAGCGGTTGAGCTGTTGTGTGAGTTCGACCGGCTTGAGCAGGTTACGCATCGGTTTGGAGGCGGCCCGTTTGCGTCCCCAGCTGCCGACCACCTGGGAGGCGAGACGCACGCACTCTTCGCAGATATGGCCCTCTTCGCCGGCGATCAGGGGGACCTCCTGGCTCTGGACCTGGCCGCAGAATGAACAGTGGGGCTTGGGGGCGGTCATGGGGATCTCCTGGCAGTGGTGCTCTGTATTCGTGTAATTGGTGGGGCAGGGCCCCACCCTACCCGGCCGTAGGGTGGGGCCCTGCCCCACCGATATCTCGATTTCAACCGCCTTTCGGTGCGGCTTGCCGCACCGAATACTCCGTCAGGCGTTTTCGATCTTCTGCAGGCTCTGCAGCCAGCTCTTCTGGCAGTTGCGGCGCTGGCGCTCCTGCAGCACTTCGCGGATGCGCGGCGCGGCCTTCGACAGCGGCACGCTGCGGGCCGATTTGATCTTTTCGCAGTAGAGGATGTGGAAGCCCATTTCCGATTCGACGATGCCGCTGACCTCGCCCGCTTCCAGCTTGAACAGTGCGGCGTCGAGACGCTCGTAGAGCTGGCCCCGGCTGACCTCGCCCAGCTTGCCTCCCTCCATCGCGGTGGGGCACTCGGAGTAGCGCTTGGCGAACTCCTCGAAACGGTTGCCGCGCCCCGCCAGCTTGTCGCTCACCTGCTGCATGCGTTCCAGGGCCGCCTCGCGGGTGTTCTCGGGATAGTCCGGGTTGATGGTGATCAGCAGATGGCTGGCGACCCGGGTCTCCGGGGTCTGGAAGCGCTCATTGTGCATTTCGTAAAAGAGGTGGACATCGAGTTCGTTGACCTCGGCGCTCCTGGCGGCCACCCGCTGCATCACGCTGTCGAACATCAATTCCCGATACAGCGCCTTGCGCAACCCCTCCTCGTCGAGGCCGTTGCTCTCCAGGTCGCCGAGGAATTCATCGCGGCTGGTGTAGCGTTCCGCCACCGCCGCCAACGAGTCGTCCAGTTGTTGTTCGGAGATCACCAAACCGTCGGCCTCGGGTGAGGCGATCACCAGCGACTCCAACGCATAGCTCTTGCTCGCCTTGCGGTAGACCTGGGTGTACTCGTTGGGCTCGAGCTGGCTCAGGTTCTTGCGATAGCCGTTGAGTGCATTGCGCAGCAGATGGTAGCTGAACTCTGGCGTGATGTCGGGTTGCTTCTCTGCCAAGGTCATAGCTCCTCCTCAAGCTCGGGATTGAGGAATTCGAGGGCCTTCTCCGGCACCTGCAGGGTGCGGCCGTGGAAGCGGGCGTGGTAGGCGGGGCCGCCCGGATTGTCCCGCAGGACCATTTCGATCTCGCCCTCGTCGCCGGGCGCGGCGATCACCTCGCCCTGGATACCGAGGGGGATGGTCGGCGTCACCTTGTCGCGAAACTCGAAACGGGAGGGAATCCAGGGATCGCTCTCCAGTTGGAGTTCCTGTTCGCGGCAGCCGACCCGCTTGTTGGCGTCGAGAAAATCGACCGAGTAGATCAGCTGGTCCTGCAGGAAGGTACCCACGTCGCGTACGTAACCCACGCTGCCGCGACGGACCAACAAGCGGCCGGTGGGCTCGCCGGGGTAGGTGCCGTCGTTGCGCACGTTGCGCACCACCCGCACCTTGTCGCCATATTCAAACTTTGGGCGCAACGTTACTCACCTGCTGGGTCAGGTCCATCAGCGGAATCTCCACCGTCACCGGTTCGTGCATGCGGAAGACCTTGAACACTTTCTCGGTCAGGGCGTTGGACTGCACGAAGTCGTTGTAGGCGCTGTTGAGCAGCCCGGCATAGACTCGCCGTTTCTCCTCGTCCTCCTCGGGCATCGCCTCGACGCCGTCGATGTAGTCGTGAAAGCGCTGCAGGATATGCAGACGGTTCACGTGCACCACCGACGGGTCGTATTCGATGGCGAAGTAGTCGAGAAAGTCCTCGGCGCTGCTGAGCTCGTCCATGTCCAGGTCGAATTCACTCTCACTCATTGTTGGTCTCCCAATAAATAATCATGTCTGTCACTCAGACCCGTGGGTCGATGGTTTATCGGTGCGGCAAGCCGCACCCTACGCTTTGATTTCCCGGTAGGGTGTGGTTTGCCGC
>JBNKYJ010000128.1:0-7008 GCA_050300835.1 Sedimenticolaceae bacterium | reverse complement strand
CTCCCTGGCCGTGCGCTGGCTTAATTGAAGATATCGTTGGTGATATTGGTAAACCAGCTGTGGGCGTAGGCGACTTCGCGCTTGCGCATTTCCGGTGTGGCGTCGGTCGGGGTCAGACCACCGGAGACGGAGGTGATCTTGGAACCGTCCTCGGCCAGCTTGTAGACCGCCGCCACCGAGATACCCCAGTCAGCGCCGACGATGGAGTAGCAGGTGTTGACGTAGGCCGGAGTGCCGGGCTCCTGTCCGTTGAGCAGGGCCGCCACGCTGGCCGCGCAGACCTTCGCCTCGGAGTTGGCGGCATAGCCTGATTTCGGCATGCCGGTGGCGATGGAGGCGTCACCGATCACATGGATACCCTTGTGAATGGTGGACTCGAAGGTATGCAGGTCGATGGGGCACCAGCCGCTGTCGTTGGTCAGACCGGCGGCAAAGGCGATCTTGCCCGCTTTCTGGGCCGGGATGACGTTGAGCACGTCGGCCTTGACGGTCTCATCGAAACCGGTGGTGACCGACATGCCGGCGGCGTCGACCTTGACCACGGCGTTGTCGTTGGAGCCCTGGGCACTGGGGCGCCACTCGATCATGGCGTTGTCGGTCTCGTAGCCGTAGAGCGCTTTCCAACCCTGCACGAACAGCCCCTGCTTGGAGAACTTCGGCTTGGGATCGAGGATGATGATCTTCGACTTCGGCTTGTTGTTCTTCAGATAGTGAGCGATCTGTGAGGCGCGCTCGTAGGGTCCGGGCGGACAGCGGAAAGGATTCGGCGGTGGCGCGATGACGACGGTGCCGCCATCCTTCATCGCTTCGAGCTGCTTGCGCAGGGTGACGGTCTGGGCGCCCGCCTTCCAGGCGTGAGGGATATCCTCGGCCACCTTGTCGTCATAACCTTCGATGGTCTCCCACTTGAAGTCGATGCCGGGAGCGACGATGCAGCGATCGTAGTTGAAACTCTGGCCTCCGGCGGTCTTCACCACCTTGGCGCCGGCGTCGATGGAAGTGACCACGTCGTGGACCACGTTGACACCGTGCTTGCCGAGACCGGTGTAGCCGAACTTGATGGAGTCGATGCTGCGATCGCCGCCCAGCACCTCGTTCGACATGTAGCAGGTGTAGTAGTTTTTGTTGGCTTCGATCAGGGTGACCTCGATGGTCGGATCGGCCATGCGCAGATATTTGGCGCATGTGGCGCCGCCGGTGCCGCCACCGACGACCACCACCTTCTTGGAAGCGCCGAGAGCGATATAGGGGGTACCGATCATGCCGATGGCCGTGGCCGCACCCGCACCTTTAACAAAACTTCTTCGAGTGATCTTCATGTTTCTGGTTCCCCCTTACTTTGTCCAGGTGCCGCGGGCGTAGAAGTTGAGCAGCGCATCGAAACCGGCGTCGCCCTCTTTCTTGATCATCTTGTTGACCTGCTTCTTCATCTTCTTGGTCATCTCACGATCACCCGCCTTGAAATCGGCGATGCTGTAGTGCAGGTAGGGAGTCAGCTGGCCCAACAGGATCCCGGAGTCGTCTTCCGACGAGGCGCCGCCGTCCGCATGGCACTTTTCGCAATACTTGTCGTGCAGCTTGGCACCCTCGTCCGCCAGCGCGGCGTCGAAGGACTGTTCGGCTTTGACGAAGGGCTGCTTGCTGAAGTGCTCGCCCATGGCTTTGATCTCGTCGTCGCTATAACCCTTGGCAATGCGCCCCATGATGGTCGAGGGGACCTCTCCGCTCTTGAATCCCTGCATGACCTCTTCGAAATAGACGGCGGAGATGCCGCCGATCGAGGGCGTCGCAGGACCCGCGCTGGCACCGTTGGTGCCATGACAACCGGCGCAGGTGTTCGACAGCATGCCGGCACTGGCGCCTGACATCAGGGGCTTTTCGTCAGCGGCGAAGACAGCTGACGAGGCGCTCAGGGCCAGTGCACCTATCAAGGCCTTCTTAAGATATTTGTACGCCATGTTACCTCCTCTGGAATTAAAACAGGCTTACATTGAGTCGGCGGGGAGGTGAATCCAGCCGCCATGGTTGCCGGAGCAGTAGCAAATGGACTGTTCCTCCTGCATTCACCCAGATGGAGGTTCCTTGACTATGGATACTTTCTTGTTGGCGGCTTCCATCCGATCCACCCGGGTAGTGCTCTTTTTTATTTCAGAGGGCATAAGCCCTCGGTTTATTTCAGCAGGCTCAAAATCTTCTGCTGATGCTTTATCTCAGCGATATCGGCTGCTGTGTGGCCATCGCTGTCTTTATCCGTTTTTCGCGCACCGTGTTGCAGCAGAAGCTGCACCAGCGTTTCATTGCCTTTGCGTGCCGCTTCCATCAGCGGTGTAATGCCATCGGAGTCAGCCAGATTGACGTCGGCGCCGGCTTGTATCAGCAGTTTAGCGCTGTCGGTCCCGCCCTGGCTGATGGCCCAGATCAGGGCGCTTGCGCCGTCGCTGTCCTGGGCGTTGATATTGGCGTTGTTCTTGAGCAGAGCGTCAACGGTATCCGTATGTCCCTGGTCGGCGGCGAGAATGAGTGCGGTGGTGCCGTTCTTGTCTCTGGCGTCAACCGGTGCGCTGTGTTTCAGCAGCATGGCGACCGTATCGGTATGCCCTTTCTCGGCGGCCATCATCAGCGCATTGCGGCCATGTTTGTCGGAGGCGTTGGGATCACCGCCCTTGAACAGCAACTGCTCGACCATATCGGTGATGCCGTAACGGGAGGCAATCATCAGGGCGTCCCAGCCGGCCCGGGTACGGTCATGCAGATGGGCGCCACGTTCCAACAGCATGGCGGTGAGGGCGGGATGGCCGTTCTCCGCCGCGAAGGTGAGGGCGGTACAGCCGGCGACGGTGCGTACATTGACATCGGCGCCGCGTTCCAGCAGCACCACCACGGTCTCGAAGTTGTCGTTCTCCACCGCCATCATCAGTGCGTTCTTGCCGAACTTGTTGGCGGTATTCGGGTCGACTCCCTGGTCGAGCAGCCGCTCTACCGCTTCCACATCACCGACGCTGGCGGCGAGGCGGAGGTCCTTTTCAGCCTGACTGTCACCGGCCATCACCGGGGCGGCGAGCAGGAGCAGCAGGATGGGGATGAGTCTGATGGTCTTCATGGGCTGTCTTTGGGATGTCCTTTGCATGACAGAGTGGGAGCGAAAGACGATCAACCTTCGTCGGGCGCCGGCTCGTCCGGTTCGTCCGGTTCCTCATGGGCGATGCCGGCATGGCAGTCGATGCACTGGTCGCCGTCATCCATCGCCCGCGGGTGGCGTTTGCGAGCACTGCGGCCCTGTTCACTCAGATCCATGTTGGCGAACTCATGACAGGAGCGGCACTCCCTGGAGTTCGAGGCGCGCATCTTGTCCCACACCCGGTTGGCCATGTCCCAGCGATGGGCTTCGTATTTCTCCCGTGTGTCGATGGTCCCCAAAATCTCGTGATAGACATCCTTGGCCGCTATCACTTTGGCCACCATCTTGGGGAAGAAGGGTTTAGGCACATGGCAGTCGGCGCAAGTGGCCTGCACGCCGGAGGCGTTCTTGTAGTGAACGGTCTGCTTGTACTCCTCGAGATTGATCTTCATGGAGTGGCAGGAGGTGCAGAACTCCATTTGGTTGGTATAGGCCATGCCCATGTTGAACAGGCCGGCGAATACGATACCGACCGCAAAGATGATGAATGCAAGAAGAAGGGATATCTTGCCACTGGAACGACGTAACGCGCCCATGGTGATCGTGCTCTCCACCCTCAAATCCTCCGGAAAAGTCCTACTTTTCCACATGGTCGTTGTTAGATGTAACCTGCAAACGACCATGGGCAGGTTACTTTTTTCTCGACTCTTGGATACTACGTCAACTCTTTTGCCAATGCAAAATGACTCTGTAAACAAAAACGTATGAAATTATTAGAGAAAACTAATTCTTGATTTCAGGTTACTTTACAAACCGTGTTAGTGGCTGATCAGAGCGGAGTCGGCACACAGGTCTGTACGACACGCCTGCCAGATATGCTCGAGGGGCCGCAGGCCGTCGAGATGCTGTCGCAGCCGGGCCTGCTGCGGTCGGGACATCAGTTCCGGATGCACTGTGGTCCTCAACTGATAGGGAACTCCGGATGCGGCGACCAGCCTCACGCTCTCCCAGGCTAGTGCACCGCTCCCAGGCATGCCGGTGAGACCGGGGTAGGCTTCCGGCAACGCCTTCACATCGAGGCCGACCCAATCGATGGACGGCAGCAGGCGCGCCAGGCGTTTGGGATAGACCCCCGCGGTGTGCAGGCCGATCTCGAATCCCATCTCCCTGACCGCTTGGATGGCATCCGGCAATGCCCGCTGCTGGGTCGGTTCACCACCGCTGAAGACCACCGCATCGAGCAGGCCGCGACGGCTCTCGAGGAAGGCGAGGATGTCAGACCAGGGGATTTCGATCTCACCCCGCCGTGGCAACAGTTCCGGATTGTGACAATAGCGGCAGCGCATGGGGCAACCCTGGCAGAAGACCACGGCCGCCAGGCGGTCGGGAAAGTCGACCGTGGTCATCGGTTCCAGTCCGCCCACCCTGAGCGTGCCTACCGCCATTGAAGAGCCTCAGCCGGCGGAACAGCCGGAGAGCGGCCCGCTGCTGGCCGACTCCTTGAAGCAACGTCGCTCGGACTGCTCCGACTGCTTGCCCGGATTGAAGGCCGATACCGGGCGGTGATAGCCCATGACCCGGGTCCAGACCTCGCAGCGGGTGCGTTCCTCGTCTCTCAGTTCAATCGCGCTGTGCATGGCTCGATGCCTCCTGTTGTTTGCGTTGGATCAGTGCCTCGTCGCACTTGGGACAGAATTCGTGCTCGCCGCTCAGGTAGCCGTGCAGCGGACAGATGGAGAAGGTCGGCGTCACGGTCAGGTAGGGCACGCGGAAGTTTTCCAGCGAGCGCCGGACCAGCCGCTTGCAGGCCTCGGTGCTGCTGATGCGCTCGTTCATATAGAGGTGCAGCACGGTGCCGCCTGTGTAGCGGCGCTGCAGCGGTTCCTGGTGAGTCAGGGCGGCAAAGGGGTCGTCGGTATGACCCACCGGCAGCTGGGAGGAGTTGGTGTAGTAGGGCTTCTCGGCCGTCCCCGCCTGCAGGATGCCGGGATAGCGTTTGCGGTCCTCCTTGGCGAAACGGTAGGTGGTGCCCTCGGCCGGTGTCGCCTCCAGGTTGTAGAGGTTGCCGGTCTCCTCCTGGAACTCGACCATGCGGGCGCGGATGTGGTCGAGAAAGCGGCCGGCGAAGCGCTGGCCCCAGTCGCTGGTGATGTCGAACTCGCCGCCGCTGTAGTTGCGGATCATCTCGTTGATGCCGTTGACGCCGATGGTGGAGAAGTGGTTGCGCAAGGTGCCGAGGTAGCGCTTGGTGTAGGGGAAGAGCCCGGCATCCATATGGCGTTGGATCACCTTGCGCTTGATCTCCAGGCTGTTGCGCGCCAGGCGCAGCAGCTCGTCGACCCGCTGCATCAAGCCGGCCTCGTCCTCCCGGTGGAGGTAGCCGAGACGGGCGCTGTTGATCGTCACTACGCCCAGCGAGCCGGTCTGTTCCGCCGAACCGAACAGCCCGTTGCCGCGCTTGAGCAGCTCCCGCAGGTCGAGCTGCAGGCGGCAGCACATGGAGCGGACCATGTTGGGACTGAGTTCCGAGTTGAGGAAGTTCTGGAAGTAGGGCAGGCCGTACTTAGCGGTCATGGCGAAAAGCCGCTCGGCGTTCTCGCTCTCCCAGGGGAAGTCGGGGGTGATGTTGTAGGTCGGGATGGGGAAGGTGAAGATGCGCCCCTTGGCGTCGCCCGCCGACATCACCTCGATGTAGGCGCGGTTGATCAGATCCATCTCCGCCTGCAGTTCGCCGTAGCTGAAGGGCATCTCCTCGCCGCCGATGACGGGGATCTGTTCGCGCAGGTCCTCGGGGCAGACCCAGTCGAAGGTGAGGTTGGTGAACGGCGTCTGGGTGCCCCAGCGCGACGGTACGTTGAGGTTGTAGATCAGCTCCTGGATGTACTGACGGACCTGCTCATAGCCCAGATTGTCCTTGCGCACGAAGGGGGCCATGTAGGTATCGAAGGAGCTGAAGGCCTGGGCCCCGGCCCACTCGTTCTGCAGGGTGCCGAGGAAGTTGACGATCTGCCCCACCGCGCTCGACATGTGCCGGGGCGGTCCCGCTTCCACCCGGCCCGGCACCCCGTTGAGCCCTTCGTGCAGCAGGGTACGCAGGGACCAGCCGGCGCAGTAACCGGCCAGCATATCCAGATCGTGGATGTGGATGTGGGCCTCGCGGTGGGCCTGGCCGATCTCCGGCGGGTAGACATGGCTGAGCCAGTAGTTGGCGATCATCTTGCCCGAGGTGTTGAGGATCAGCCCGCCCAGGGAGTAGCCCTGGTTGGCGTTGGCGCTGACCCGCCAGTCGGAGCGTTCCAGGTACTCGCCCACCGAGGCGGCCACGTCGAGCAGGGTACGGCGCTCCTCGCGCAGCTGCTTGTGCTGTTCGCGATAGACGATGTAGGCGCGCGCGGTCTGCAGGTGGTTGGCGCTGATCAGGGCCTGCTCCACGATGTCCTGGATGCGCTCGATGCCGGGGATGCCGTGCGGAATCCCGGCATGGGTCAGCACCTTCACCACCTGGGCGGTCAGCAGGCGGGCCTCGTCGTCGCCGAACTCACCGGTGGCCTGGCCCGCCTTGAGAATCGCACTGCGGATCTTCGCGACATCGAATTCGGCCTCGCTGCCATCGCGTTTGTGGACTTTGTGCGGGAGATGGAAGGTCTGTTGCGAGGCGTGAGCGAGCATGGCCGGGGATCCTCCGGATAAATGGGTTTAATCACAAGATGTATGGATGCCTATGAAGTAAAGGCACTATATCTTGTGTTTTCAAGCCGCAGACTTGACCTGGGTCAATTGACGGTGAAATGTCATGTTTGGATGGTTGTTTTTCGCCTTCAGAGGGTTAGGTGAGATTGTTGAGAAAGCACCCTAGGAAGGGGTGTCCGAATAGGCGTTTGGGAGGGGGG
>JBNKYJ010000127.1:0-38166 GCA_050300835.1 Sedimenticolaceae bacterium | reverse complement strand
CACCGCCGAGCGCGATCCGGCCAACCTGAAGTGGGACGAGATCGGCGCCGAGCTGGTGATCGAGTGCACCGGCTTCTTCCTCACCGAAGAGACCTGCCAGAAGCACATCGACGCCGGCGCCAAGAAGGTGGTGCAGAGCGCGCCCTCCAAGGACGCTACCCCGATGTTCGTCTACGGCGTCAACCACAATGAGTACGCTGGCCAGTCCATCGTCTCCGCCGCTTCCTGCACCACCAACTGCCTGGCCCCCGTGACCAAGGTGCTGAATGACAACTGGGGCGTCAAACGCGGTCTGATGACCACCGTGCACGCCGCCACCGCCACCCAGAAGACCGTCGACGGCCCCTCCCAGAAGGACTGGCGCGGTGGTCGCGGTATCCTGGAGAACATCATCCCGTCCTCCACCGGTGCCGCCAAGGCCGTGGGCAAGGTGCTGCCCGCGCTGAACGGCAAACTGACCGGCATGGCTTTCCGCGTGCCCACTTCGGACGTCTCCGTGGTTGACCTCACCGTTGAGCTGGAGAAGGAAGCCTCCTATGACGAGATCTGCGCCGCCATGAAGGCCGCCTCCGAGTCGGGCGACCTGGCCGGCGTGCTGGCCTATACCGAGGACAAGGTGGTCTCCACCGACTTCCGTGGTCGCGGTACCCCCTCCATCTTCGACGCGGGCGCCGGCATCATGCTGGATTCCACCTTCGTCAAGGTGGTCTCCTGGTACGACAACGAGTACGGCTATACCTGCAACATGCTGCGCATGGTCGAACACGTCGCGAAATAAGATCGCGTGAAACGGGGCGGCGATTGTGCCGCCCCGTGCGCCCGAACGTTGAGTTTTTAGTTATGGCTTTCTCCACGGTCCCGTAGGCGGACGTCGGAATTCATAATTAAAAATTCACAATTCAAAATTAGAATTTACGCAGGAGCTCGTTATGTCCTTCATCAAGCTGACCGATCTCGATCTTGCCGGCAAGCGCGTATTGATCCGCGCTGACCTCAATGTGCCCGTCAAGGACGGCAAGGTGACTTCGGATGCCCGTATCACCGCGTCCATGCCGACGATCGAACACTGTGCCAAGGCCGGTGCCAAGGTCATGGTGATGTCCCATCGCGGACGTCCGGAGGAGGGCGTCTATTCGGAAGAGAACTCGATGGCGCCGATCGCCGACGACATGTCCGCCAAGATGGGCAAGAGCGTGCGCCTGATCAAGGACTATCTCGATGGCGGTTTCGACGTCGCCGAGGGCGAGGTGGTGCTGTTGGAGAATGTCCGCTTCAACGCCGGCGAGAAGAAAGACAACGAGGAGCTGGCGAAAAAGTATGCCGCCTTGTGCGACGTCTATGTGATGGACGCCTTCGGTACCGCCCATCGTGCCCAGGCCTCCACCCATGGCGCCGGCAAGTTCGCCTCCGTCGCTTGCGCCGGCCTGCTGTTGGCCGACGAGCTGGACAACCTGGCGAAAGCGCTGGCCAACCCGGCACGCCCGATGGTGGCCATCGTCGGCGGCTCCAAGGTCTCCACCAAGCTGACCGTGCTCGAATCCCTGTCGGAGAAGGTCGACCAGCTGGTGGTCGGCGGCGGTATTGCCAACACCTTCCTCAAAGCGGTCGGCAAGAATGTGGGCAAGTCGCTGTGTGAAGACGACCTGGTGCCCACCGCGCAGGCCCTGATCGAGAAGATGAAGGCCCGTGGCGCGACTATCCCGATCGCCACCGACGTGGTGGTTGGCAAGAACTTTGCTGAAGATGAACCGGCGGTGCTGAAGAGCGCTGACGAGGTGGCCGATGACGAGATGATCTTCGACATTGGTCCCGACAGCGCCAAGCAGCTGGCCGATATCATCGATCAGGCCGGTACCATTGTCTGGAACGGCCCGGTGGGCGTGTTCGAGTTCGACCAGTTCGGCGAGGGCACCAAGATCGTCTCGCTGGCGATCGCCAACTCCAAGGGTTTCTCCCTGGCCGGTGGCGGCGACACCATCGCCGCGATCCAGAAGTATGACATTTATGACAAGGTGTCCTATATCTCGACCGCCGGCGGCGCCTTCCTGGAGTACCTGGAGGGCAAGACTCTACCCGCGGTCGCCATGCTCGAAGCCCGCGCGGCTGAATAAGCATCAGGAGCTGATGCGCTTCACGGCCGGGCAAGGGCCCGGCCGGTTGACCATGCGGCAAGCATGAACCTGGATCTGTATGCCAAGACGAACAAAAATTGTAGCGACACTGGGACCGGCAACCGACGATCCCAAGATGCTCGACAAACTCATCTATGCCGGGGTGGATGTCGTCCGCCTCAATCTCTCTCATGATGCGCACGAATCCCATCGACAGCGCGCCGAACGTATCCGCAACCGGGCACGCGCCTGCGGACGTCAGATCGGCGTCTTGTGCGACCTGCAGGGTCCCAAGATCCGTATCGGCAAGTTCAAGCAGGGTTCGGTTCTGCTGGAAGAGAACGGCGAATTCATCCTCGATGCGGCCTGTCCATTGGATGCGGGTGATCAGGCGCGGGTAGGCATCACCTACACCGAGCTGGTCAACGACGTTTCCCGCGGTGATACTCTGCTGCTGGACGACGGCGCCATCGTGCTCTGGATATGCGAAGTGGAGGGCAGCGAAATCCGCTGCAAGGTCGTCGTGGGCGGCAAGCTCTCCAACAACAAAGGTATCAACAAACAGGGCGGCGGCCTCTCCGCGCCGGCACTGACCGATAAGGATCGGGACGATATCCGGTTTGCCGCCGAGATCGATGCCGACTACGTCGCCGTCTCCTTCGTGCGCAGTGGGGAGGATGTGCTGGAGGCCAAACGGCTGCTGCGCGAAGCCGGTGGTCAGGGCGGCATCGTGGCCAAGATCGAACGCGCCGAGGCCCTCGACTGCATCGCCGAGATCATCCAGGCATCGTCCGCCATCATGGTGGCCCGTGGTGATCTGGGAGTGGAGATCGGCGACGCCGAACTGCCGGCGGTGCAGAAGGAGCTGATCAAGACCGCCCGCGAGATGAACAGCGTGGTCATCACCGCCACCCAGATGATGCAGTCGATGATCGAGAACCCGATTCCGACCCGCGCCGAGGTCTTCGACGTGGCCAATGCGGTACTGGACGGCACCGACGCGGTGATGCTGTCGGCCGAGACCTCGGTCGGCAAATATCCCAACAAGGTGGTGGAGGCGATGGACCGGGTCTGTGTCGAGGCAGAGAAGCAGGCCTCGGCAAGACGCTCCCACCACCGGCTCGACACCGTCTTCGGCCGTGTCGACGAGGCCATCGCCATGGCCACCATGTACACCGCCAACCACCTGGGCGTGAAGGCGATCGCGGCGCTGACCGAATCGGGCTCCACCGTCAAGTGGATGTCGCGCATCAGCTCGGGTATCCCCATCTACGCCCTGACCCGCCATGTGCAGACACGCCGCAAGGTGACCCTGTTCCGCGGTGTCTATCCGGTCAGTTTCGATGTCGCCAGCACCAACGTGGACAAGGTGAACGAAGAGGTGATCGACGAACTGCTGCGCCGTGGCGAGGTGCGCGAGAACGATCTGGTAATCATCACCAAAGGGGATCGCTCCGGGGTGGAGGGGCAGACCAACATCATGAAGGTGATGAGGGTCGGCGAGCATGTGCTTGCCGATAAATCGGATTGAGGGCGGCGCCGTGACAACGGGCGTCATCCCCAGTAGTAACAGACAAATCAGCAACGACAGAAAACCGAGGAGGCTATCATGGCTCTGATTTCCTTGCGCCAACTTCTGGACCACGCCGCCGAGAACGGCTACGGTCTGCCGGCGTTCAACGTCAACAACATGGAGCAGGTGCATGCCATCATGCAGGCCGCTGACGCGGTCAACAGCCCCGTGATCCTGCAGGGTTCCGCCGGTGCGCGCTCCTACGCGGGCGAACCCTTCCTGCGCCACCTGATCGTCGCCGCCACCGAGATGTATCCGCACATCCCGGTCTGCATGCATCAGGATCACGGCACCAGCCCGGGCGTCTGTCTGCGCTCCATTCAGTCCGGCTTCTCGTCGGTGATGATGGACGGCTCCCTGATGACCGACGGCAAGACCCCGTCCTCCTACGACTACAATGTGGAAGTGACCGCCAAGGTGGTTGAGATGGCGCACGCCGGCGGTGTCTCCGTCGAGGGCGAGCTGGGCTGCCTCGGCTCCCTGGAGACCGGTCAGGCCGGTGAAGAGGACGGCGTCGGTGCCGAGGGCACCCTGGATCACAGCCAGCTGCTGACCGATCCCGACGAGGCCGCCGATTTCGTCAAGAAGACCGGCGTGGACGCCCTGGCCATCGCCATCGGCACCTCCCACGGCGCCTACAAGTTCACCCGTCCGCCGACCGGCGACATCCTGGCCATCGAGCGCGTGAAGGAGATCCACGCCCGCATCCCCAACACCCATCTGGTAATGCACGGCTCCTCCTCGGTGCCGCAGGACTGGCTGGCGATCATCAACGAGTATGGTGGCGACATGGGCGAGACCTATGGCGTGCCGGTCGAGGAGATCGTGGAAGGCATCAAGCATGGCGTGCGCAAGGTCAACATCGATACCGATCTGCGCATGGCCTCCACCGGCGCCATCCGTCGTCATCTGAACGACAACAAGTCCAACTTCGATCCGCGTAAGTTCCTCAAGGAGGCGACCAAGGCGATGTCCGAGATCTGCAAGGCCCGTTACGAGGCTTTCGGCTCCGCCGGCATGGCCAGCAAGATCACGCCGATCTCTCTTGAAGGCATGCAGAAGCGCTACGACAGCGGTGAGCTGAACCCGAAGGTCAACTGATCGCTCCCCCGCAGGCGAGCCGGGATCGACTCAGGATTTCCGGATCGCCGAACAGGAACGCCCGGCAGCTGCCGGGCGTTTTTTTGCCTGCAGGCCCCAGTAGTTACTCCGTTTGCTCCCATGCCGTCGGCGAAGCGGCGCTCTCCTGCCACAGGTTCACAATGGCGCAAAACAGCCGGGCGGTCTGCTGGGTGTCGTAGATGGCCGAATGGGCCTCGCTGCTGTCCCAGTCGAGTCCCGCCGACTGGGCCGCCTTGGCGAGTACGGTCTCGCCATAGGCAAGACCGGCCAGACTGACGGTGTCGAAGGTGCTGAAGGGGTGAAAGGGATTGCGCTTGATGGCGCATCGGTCCACCGCGGCGTTGAGAAATCCCAGGTCGAAGAAGGCATTGTGTCCGACCAGTATGGCGCGTTTGCAGCCGCTGGCCTTGACCGCCTGACGAATGGGGGAAAACAGCGCTCTCAACGCCTCCCCCTCGGGGAGGGCCATACGGAAGGGGTGGTACGGGTCGATGCCGTTGAATTCCAGTGCCTTTGGATCGATGTGAGCGCCTTCGAAGGGCTGGATGTGGTAGGCGTGGGTCGTTCCCGGCAGGAGATGGCCTGCGTTGTCCATGCGGATAATGGTCGCGGCGATCTCCAGCAAGGCGTCTTGTCGGGCGTCGAAACCACCGGTCTCCACATCCACCACGACCGGCAGATAGCCCCTGAAACGTCGTGAGATTCGTGTGTTGAAGTTGATATCATTCATCTGGCTAGCATAATGAAACCCAACCAGATTTACGATCACGAAACGGATAACAGACGCTTTGTTGCGGTGCGGTTTTTTTTACCTGCAAGGAAAATCGCTGCTATCATGTGCCGCTGTGTCCGACCCCAAGCTCTAGAGGCGCTCACTGTCTGATGGCCATTCACACACTGAATAAGGGACTATTCATTCTCTCTCTTTTGCTGCTGCTGTCCGGTTGCGCAAGTATCGGAACCGGTCATCCTGCTGACCCGCTGGAGGCGGTCAACCGCAAGGTCGACGTGTTCAATCAGAAGTTCGACAAGGCGGTGGCGAAGCCGGTGGCCAAAGGTTACCGGGCGGTGACGCCCGATCCGTTGGACCGTGGTATCACAAACTTTTTCAATAACCTGTCCGATGTTCCCTCGGCAGCCAATAACCTATTTCAGCTAAAGCCATTGCGCGCCTTGAACGATGTGGGCCGCGTATGCGTGAACACCACCATCGGTCTGCTGGGATTCTTCGATGTGGCCTCCGATATGGGGATGCCCAAGTACCGGGAGGATCTGGGACAGACGCTCGGCTACTGGGGGGTGGGAGACAAGCCCTATCTTGTCATCCCTTTCATGGGACCGTCGAACCTGCGCGATTTCGTCGGCCTGATGGGTGACTTCTTCCTCAACCCGGTGAGCTACAGTTCGCAGGGAGTCTACTGGTCACTGGTGGCGCTGAACATGGTCGATCGTCGAGCCGACCTGATCGAGGCGGGTGACGTGCTGGATGAAGCGGCGGTGGACCGTTACTCCTTTATGCGGGAGTTCTATCTGCAGAAACGGGAATCCGCCATCAAGGACGGGCAAGGGTCGATGGATGACGATCTGTTTGATGAGAGTCTGTTCATGGACGAAGCACCCGAGGCGTCCCCTCCGGATCAGTAACTTCCTCAAACCGGACGCAATCGTCGCTCCTCAATCCACGATCTGCCAGGCTAGCGTCTCATCCGCCGCGAGGGGCACCACCCGGTCATCGCCAAACGGGTAACTGGACGGCACGGTCCAGGCCTTTTTCTCCAGAGTGATCTTGTCTTGGTTTCTTGGCAGGCCGTAGAAATCGGCGCCATGGAAACTAGCAAAACCCTCCAACTTATCGAGCGCACCGGCCTGTTCGAAGGCAGACGCATAGAGCTCGATAGCCGCATTGGCGCTGTAACAACCCGCACAGCCGCAGGCTGACTCCTTGGCGCTCTGCGCATGTGGAGCGCTGTCGGTGCCCAGGAAGAAGCGGCGATCACCGCTGGTTGCCGCCTCCAGCAACGCGGCCTGATGGGAGCGGCGTTTGAGAATGGGCAGGCAGTAGAAGTGCGGACGTATGCCGCCGGCCAGCATGGCATTGCGATCGTAGAGCAGATGCTGGGGCGTGATGGTGGCTGCCAGGTGGTTGCCCGAATTCCGTACAAAGTCCACGGCATCCGCCGTGGTCACATGCTCGAAGACGATTCTCAGCTCAGGAAAATCCCTCGCCAGGGAGATCATGTGGCGGTCGATGAAGGCCCGTTCGCGGTCGAAGATATCGATCTCGGGATCGGTCACTTCCGCATGTACCAGCAGTGGCATCCCTTCGCGCTGCATCGTCTCCAATACCGAATAGCGCTGGCGGATATCGGTAACTCCGGAATCCGAGTTGGTGGTGGCGCCCGCCGGATAGAGCTTGATTCCCTTGACGAAGCCGCTCTGTTTGGCGCGAGTGATCTCGTCAGAGCCCAGTCGGTCGGTGAGATAGAGGGTCATCAGGGGTTCGAAACTCAGGCCCTGGGGCAGGGCCTCCAGAATCCGCTGGCGATAGTCCGCCGCCATAGCGGTGGTGGTGACCGGCGGCTTCAGATTCGGCATTACGATGGCGCGGGCGAATCGCCGGGCGCTGTGGGCGACGACCGAGGCCATGGCGGCGTCGTCGCGAAGGTGCAGGTGCCAGTCGTCGGGTCGGGTGAGAGTCAGGCGCATGAGGATTCCAGGAGTGAATGGGACGAGGTGGAATTATTAGGCAATCGCTATGTATGAAATTTCAGTGATTGAAAATTGCAATTTGTTAAATTAAGTAATTACTAATATTCTTTCTCTCGAAAGCTTCGCTGTACCCGCTTTCTCAACGACACTGCATTTCAAAGACATTCTATCTCGAGGAGAGTGAATAATGAAAAACATCGTTAAAGCTGCTGCTGCTGCTGCGCTGATCGCTGCTTCCGCGTCTGCTTCCGCATGGTGGGGTGGTCCTGGCTACAACCGTGGTTGGGGTGATGACTGGTTGGGCGATGGCTGGGGCGACGGCTCCGGTGACTTCAGCTTCGGCATGAGCGGGTCCGCTCGCGGTTCCGGTTACGGTCGTGGCAACAACTACTACCGCGACTACTACGGCTACGGTCCTTACGGCTACGGTCCTTACGGCTATGCCCCGTACGGTGCTCCGTACGGTGCTCCTTACGGTGCTCCTTACGGTGCTCCGGCAGCTCCCGCTGCTCCGGCCGCACCTGCCAAATAAGGCTGGCTGTAAGCTGAAGGACTTCTGCACAAGGACGTGACAAACAAATAAGAAGTGTGGATCAGTAAAAGTTTTCCGGGTAAACAATCATGAAAAAGATTTCTCTCATTGCAGCCGCCATCGCCATGGCGGCTTCCTCCGCCAGCGTCAATGCCTGGTGGGGTAACGACTGGAACGACGACTTCTTCGGCGATACCTTCGGCGCCGGAGATTTCGATTTCTCATTCAACATGCATGCGCGTGGTGACGGTTATGGCCGTGGCTGGGGTCGTGGTTACGGTTACGACCATCCGTACTACGGTTATGCGCCTTACGGTTACGCACCCTATGCTGCGCCGGCTCTGACCGAAGAGCAGCAGGCCGAACTGCAAAAGCAGCAGCAGGCGTTCGCCGAACAGCAGAAGACCTTCGCCGAACAGCAGCAAAAGGCTTTCGAACAGGCCGTGGCCGCCCAGCGTGTATACGCTGAGCAGTTCAACACCGATCCAATGGCCGCCATGGAAGCACAGCGCAAAGCGATGGAAGAGCAGATGCAGGCCGAGCGAGAAGCCATGCAGAGCCGTTTCGACAGCATGGCTCCGGCCCGTCCCGAGCTGCCGGAAGTGATTGCCAAGCGGATGGAAGAGTCCAAGGCCCGTCGTGACGAAATGGTCAAAGAGATGGAAGCGCGCCGCGCCGAAATCGAGAAGCAGATGGAAGAGCGTCGCAAGGTCGCCATGGAGCGCAAGCCTTTTGAAATGCCGGTGATTCCTTCGCGTAAAGAGATCTAACAACAAACCACCGGCACTAAGCATGAGGCGCTCCCGGCACTATCCGGGAGCGCCTTTTTTGTGTCTGCGCTCAAGTGGCTTGAGGGCCGCTACATACCGGGATTACCGGGCGCTCACCAATCGACTGAAATAGCGCGGAAAATATCGCAAAAAAACTCGTTTATTGGCGCTGAAATCGTAATCGTCTTCCTGTATATTACGCCGATCAATTCATACTATTGAATAAGCAAATAGTTTATCCGGTTTCTACAGTTGTCTGTGACCTGTCGCATCGGTTGCCGACAGTGGAAACCAGGAATGTTCGAAGTAATAACAGAGACAAAAGATGCCGCTAAGACCCGATATCGACCCCCAAGAGACACAGGAGTGGCTGGAAGCACTGGAGGCGGTGCTCGAGAACGAAGGAGTGGAGCGCGCCCACTTTCTCATAGAGCGGATGGTGGACAAGGCACGCCGCTCCGGCGCTTATCTACCATTCAGCGCCAACACCGCCTATGTCAACACGATTCCGGTAACCAAACAGAAACGTTTCCCCGGCGATCGCGCCATGGAGCGGCGTATCCGCTCCTTCATCCGTTGGAACGCCATGGCCATGGTGGTGCAGGCCAACCGTATCTCCACGGAGCTTGGCGGACACATCTCCAGTTTCGCCTCCAGCGCCACGCTCTTCGACGTCGGCTTCAACCACTTTTTCCATGCGCCGACAGATGAACGCGATGGTGACCTGATTTTTTTCCAGGGCCACTCCGCGCCGGGCGTCTACGCCCGGGCCTTTCTGGAGGGTCGGCTGTCGGAGGACCAGCTTTACAGCTTCCGCCAGGAGGTGGATGGCCAGGGTCTCTCCTCCTACCCGCACCCCTGGCTGATGCCGGGCTTCTGGCAATTCCCCACGGTCTCCATGGGGCTGGGCCCGCTGATGGCGATCTATCAGGCCCGCTTCATGCGCTATCTGCATGACCGTGGCGTGTTGAGTACGCATGAGCGAAAGATCTGGGCCTTCTGCGGCGACGGCGAGATGGACGAGCCCGAGGCGTTGGGTGCGATCTCCCTGGCCGGCCGCGAGCGGTTGGACAATCTGGTCTTTGTCATCAACTGCAATCTGCAGCGCCTGGACGGGCCGGTTCGTGGAAACGGCAAGATCATTCAGGAACTGGAGGCGGTCTTCCGGGGAGCCGGCTGGAATGTGATCAAAGTGATCTGGGGCGGCTATTGGGACCCACTGTTCGCCCGCGACAAGAACGGCACCCTGCTCAAGCGCATGGAGGAGTGCGTGGATGGCGATTACCAGGCCTATAAAGCCAAGGGCGGCGCCTACACCCGCGAGCACTTTTTCGGTAAGTATCCCGAGCTGGAAGAGATGGTCGCCAACATGACGGACGAGGATATCTGGCGTCTCAATCGGGGCGGCCACGATCCGCACAAGGTCTACGCAGCCTATGCCGAGGCGGTTTCGCACAAGGGGCAACCGACCGTGATACTGGCCAAGACGGTGAAGGGTTACGGCATGGGCGTCGCGGGCGAGGGGCAGAACATCACCCACTCGCAGAAGAAGATGGGTGAAGCGGCGCTCAAGGCCTTCCGCGACCGCTTCAATATCCCGATCTCGGACGACCAGATCGGCGCCGCGCCTTTCTACAAGCCGCCGGCTGACAGTGAAGAGATGGAGTATATGCACGCGCGGCGCCAGGCGCTGGGCGGCTATCTGCCGCAGCGGCGCAGCAAGGTGGAGCCGCTGCAGGTGCCGCCGCTGGAGGATTTCAAGGCGTTGCTCGAGGGCAGCGGCGATCGTGAACAGTCGACCACCATGGCCTTCGTGCGTCTGCTGAACATTCTGATCCGCGACAAAAAGGTGGGTAAACAGATCGTTCCCATCGTACCCGACGAAGCGCGGACCTTCGGCATGGAAGGCATGTTCCGGCAGCTCGGCATCTACTCTTCGGTGGGGCAGCTCTATGAGCCGGTGGACGCCGATCAGGTGATGTTCTACCGCGAGGACAAAAAGGGCCAGATCCTGCAGGAGGGCATCAACGAGGCGGGCGCCATGTCCTCCTGGATTGCCGCGGCCACGGCCTACAGCAATCACGGGGTCAACATGATCCCGTTCTATATCTACTACTCCATGTTCGGCTTCCAGCGTATCGGCGATCTCGCCTGGGCGGCGGGAGACATGCAGGCGCGCGGTTTCCTTGTCGGTGGCACTGCCGGTCGCACCACCCTGGCCGGCGAGGGTCTG
The DNA here is from genome assembly GCA_050300835.1 of Sedimenticolaceae bacterium. Classification (GTDB taxonomy): domain Bacteria; phylum Pseudomonadota; class Gammaproteobacteria; order Chromatiales; family Chromatiaceae; genus Thiodiazotropha. Next base: position 27,116 of record JBNKYJ010000127.1, on the reverse strand, counting down.
CAGCACCAGGATGGCCACAGCCATCTGCTGGCCGCCACCATTCCCAACTGCGTCTCCTACGATCCCGCCTTCGCCTATGAGTTGGCGGTGATCGTACAGGACGGCATGCGCCGCATGTACCAGGAGCAGGAGAGCATCTTCTACTACATCACGGTGATGAACGAGAACTACCTCCAGCCGGCGATGCCGGATGGCATTGAGGAAGGTATCGTGCGCGGCATCTATCCGCTGCAGCAGGGCGGCAAACGCAAGCTCCGGGTGCAGCTGATGGGCAGCGGCACCATCCTGCGCGAGGTGATCGCAGCCGCCGAGTTGCTGGAGCAGGATTTCCAGGTCTCCGCCGATGTCTGGAGCGTCACCAGTTTCAACGAACTGCGCAGAGACGGCCAGGACGTGGAGCGCTGGAACATGCTGCATCCTGAGGCGAAGCCGCGCAGCAGCTATGTGGCCGATCAGCTGGCCGGGAGCAAGGGGCCGGTCATTGCAGCCACCGATTACATACGCAGCTATGCCGAGCAGATCCGTCCCTATCTGTCGGCGCGTTACAGCGTGCTTGGAACCGACGGTTTCGGACGCAGCGACATGCGCAGCCAGTTGAGAAAATTTTTCGAAGTGAATCGCTACTATGTAGTGGTTGCAGCACTGAAGGCGCTCGCCGATGAGGGCGTGATCAAGCCGGAAACCGTCACCCAGGCGATGAAGAAGTACAAGATCGATCCTGACAAGCCCAATCCAACCAAGGTCTGAGACGCGCTAAAGCGCGCTTGGCAGGAGTCATGACCCGGCGGCGAACAGGCCGCAGTGTCCGACACAGAAGAGTTTGATGCCTTAATGGTAGAAGAGGAGTAGACGTGGCAAATACAACAGATATCCTGTTGCCCGATATCGGTGATTTCGAATCGGTCGAGATCATCGAGATACTGGTTTCCGAGGGTGACGAGGTCGCCGTCGAGGATTCGCTGCTGACCTTGGAAAGCGACAAGGCGACCATGGAGATCCCTTCACCCGAGGCAGGCATCGTCAAGTCGCTGGCGGTGAAAGTGGGTGATCGGATCAGTGAAGGCGACAGGATCCTCACCTTGGAGACCCAGGACAGAGCCGGCGAACAAACCACGACCCCAGATAAGACTCCCGAACCCTCCTCTGAGGAGGTCGAATCGGTACAGGCGCCGGCTCCTGCGGCGACTGAGGTGGCGATGGAACCGCAGCGCCGACCGGGTGACAAAGAACCTTTGATTCCGCCGGTGCCGGTGGGGGACACGGTCAGTGAGGGCAAAACGCCCCATGCCAGCCCCAGCGTGCGACGCTTTGCCCGGGAGCTCGGGGTTGATCTGAATCTGGTCAAGGGTAGCGGCCCCAAAGGTAGAGTGACCCGAGACGATGTGCACAATTTCGTCAAACGCTCGTTGCAGGGTGGACAGGTAGCGCGGACCGCCGCCTCACCCTTCGACCTTCCGGCCGGGCCCGAGGTCGACTATGCCAAATTCGGCGAGATCGAAACCCAGCCCCTCAACCGGATCAAGAAGATCAGTGGTGCCCATCTCCACCGTTGCTGGCTGACCGTTCCTCATGTCACCCAGTTTGATGAGGCGGATATCACCGAACTGGAGGCCTTCCGCAAGGCGCAAAAGGCAATGGCTGAGAAACAGGACATTCGTCTCACCTTCATGCCTTTCCTCATGAAAGCCGTGGCCGCCGCGCTCAAACAGATGCCGATCTTCAACGCGGCGCTGGCAGCCGAGGGTGACAGTCTGATCTATCGACACTATGTCCATATCGGGATTGCCGTCGATACCCCGAATGGTCTGGTGGTGCCGGTGATCAGGGATGTGGATCAGAAGGGGGTTTTCGACTTGGCGCGTGAGCTCATGAGCGTAAGCGCCAAAGCGAGGGAGGGTAAGTTGGCACCTGCGGACATGCAGGGGGGATGCTTCTCCATCTCCAGCTTGGGCGGCATTGGCGGCACGGCGTTCACTCCGATCGTCAATGCGCCCGAAGTGGCGATCCTGGGGGTCTCCCGCAGCAGTATGCAGCCGGTATGGGATGGCAATGCCTTCCAACCCCGATTGATGCTACCACTCTCTCTCTCCTACGATCATCGCGTCATCGACGGCGCGGACGGGGCCCGCTTCACCTCGCTCCTCTCCGGGCTGCTGGGGGATATCCGGCGGCTGCTACTCTAAACCCGGGTGTCGGCATCACCACCTCCCTCCAAGGGAGGTGGCTGTGATCGCGAATACTCTAACCGGTGATTTTTCAAGAAATTTTCTAGATCCAGATCAATTGGATCGCAATTCCTTCTGTTCACATTCAGGCCCCGTCTCTACGATTTAAAGTTGCCTCGTCAGAGGCCGCTAAACACCTGAGGGACCGGTTTGTTTCATGGCATAAGCCAATTGGGGTTTTTAGGGCAGGGATGGCCTATGTCTCTCCCCACCAGCGGTCATGCCCGAAAGCTTATTTGTGCTGGATGCGTAACATACTGATTTTTCTAATTTCATTGGTTGTCTCTGTCGGTCTGTACGGGGCCGATGCCAGGAATGAGGCGATCAAACCCCTGCCTTTGCTGCAGCCTCTCGACCTGCAGCTTGTGGCATTGGGCGATCGTCTGTTTCACGACGCGAGACTCTCGCAGGACAACACCATCAGCTGTGCCAGTTGTCATGTGCTCTCAACCGGTGGAACGGATGGTTCCGCACGCTCGATTGGTGTGGGTGGTGCGAGGGGCGGCATCAAGGCGCCGACCGTCTACAACAGCGGCTTCAATTTTGTCCAATTCTGGGACGGCAGGGCGGAGACCCTGGAGGAACAGGCAAACGGGCCGGTGCACAATCCCCTCGAGATGGCATCGAACTGGCCGGAGGTAATGAGCAAACTGAAAGCCGATCCGGAAATGGTGAAGGCTTTCAATGAACGCTTCCCCGGGGGTATATCCGAACAGGCCATCGTCAGGGCAATCGCCGAATTCGAAAAATCACTGGTGACGACCAACTCCCGGTTCGATCGCTGGTTGCGTGGAGACGATGAGGCCATAACCCCGTTCGAACTCTGGGGCTATCAACTGTTCAAGAACTACGGCTGCATCAGCTGCCATCAGGGGATTAACGTGGGCGGTAATCTGTTCGCCTACATGGGCGCCATGGGCGACTATTTCGCCGATCGTGGCCGCGAGATCACCGAAGCCGATCTGGGTCGTTTCAATGTCACGAAAAAGGTCGACGACAAGCACTTTTTCAAAGTGCCCAGTCTGCGTTTGGCAGCCATCAATCCTCCATACTTCCATGACGGGTCCACGAGCACGCTGGCCGAAGCCGTGAAGATCATGGGGCGCTATCAACTCGGACGCGAGATTCCGGAGCAGGAGATCGAGGCCATCGTTGCCTTTCTGCATACACTGATCGGTGAACATCAAAGGTTGAAGCCATGAGTCTGCGCGGTTCCATCAATACCAGACGCAGCCTGTTGCTGATCACGTTGAGCATTGCGTTGATTATGCTGCTTGGCATGTTGTGGGATGACGACTCTTTGGAGCATGCCGAGGTTTCCAGTCAATTGATCGAGCTGAAGGAACTGGATGCGCGGCTCGACAGGGACGTGCTGAAAATCACCTCATTTCTGCTGGCCCACTACGATACCCTGGTCCAGACCACCCAGCGTCTGCATCAGCTGGAGAGTGAGATGCGAAAGCCGGGGCAGAGTAAATACGAGACCCTGGATGATGCCATCGCCAAGTACTGGCGGGCGATGGATATGAAGCTGGAAGCTTTGGAGCGGATCAAGTTTCAAGCCGCGGTGGTGCGCAACGGCATACTCTATCTGCCGGTGGCAGCCGCCTCCGTGAAGGAGGTCAATCGCACCATCTATCTGCAGGTCATGGAGCTTTTGAATCAGCTCTACGTGTTCGATCTTTTCTATTCCGACAGTCAGCTGTCCTCGATTCGGCTCGGCTTGAAACAGCTGAAACTCATCCGGCACACCGATCCGAAGAAGCAGAAGATCCTCGACAATATGCTCTTCCATATCGAGGCGAATCTCAACGATCTGGCCGAGCTGGGCGAGTTGAAAAGACAGTACCTCGAGATACCCACGCTGGAGAGTTTCGCGCACCTGCATAACAGATACGAGATGCATCGCGTGAATGAAACGCGTACCAAGCAGACCATGATTCTCTCTTTGACCGTCGCGGTGTTCGCATTGATCATCGGTCTCTGGTATCTGATACGCAGCCTGCAGCGCGCGCATCAGGCGCTCAATCGTTCATGGAGCCGGCTGCACGACGCGGTCGAAAATCTCTCGGAGGCGTTTGCCCTATTCGACTCGAAAGGGCGGCTGGTGCTGTTCAATCATCGCTATTCCGAGTTTTACCCCTGGCTCAAGGACTGGCTGCTGGAAGGTGTCACCCTGCAGACGCTGATGTCGATAACCGGCAACCGTGTGCAGTATCTCGAGGTGGAGGGGAAGCCGCTGCAGCATGATCAGCCTCAGGGGCAGTATCTCGAGCGCACCGCCGAGAATGGATGGTATCTCGCCAGCAACAATCCGACTTCCGAAGGCGGCATGGTCTGTGTGCGCTCGGATATCACCGAGTCCAAACGTAGCGAAGCCGATCTGCGCAAGCTCGGTAGGGCGCTGGAGCAGAGCCCGGCGTCTGTCATCATCACTTCGATCGATGGCATCATCGAGTATGTCAATCCGAAATTCGAAGAGGTATCGGGCTATACCGCTAAGGAGGCGATCGGACAGAACCCGCGTATTCTGAAGAGCGGCGACAAGTCGCATGAAGACTATAAGTCGATGTGGGACACCCTGCTTGCCGGTAAGGAGTGGCGAGGCGTATTTCACAACAAGCGCAAAGACGGTTCCATCTACTGGGAAGCCGCCTCGATCTCGCCACTGCGCGACGAGTCGGGCAAGATCACCCATTTCATCGCCGTCAAGGAGGACGTTACCGCCCAGAAGCGTGCGGAAGACCAGCTGCGCATGAATGCGACGGTATTCGATACCACTTCCGAAGGCATCATGGTCACGGATGGCGACAATCTGATCAAGACGGTGAATCCCGCCTTCAGCCGGATTACCGGTTACGAGGCCGAGGAGGTGATCGGCCGTTCACCCAAAATGCTCAGCTCCGGCAGGCATACCGATGCCTTCTATGAGCAGCTCTGGTCGGCGGTGATCCAGAACGGTTATTGGAGCGGGGAGATCTGGAATCGGCGCAAGGATGGCAGCGTCTTTCCGGAGTGGCTCTCCATCGCCGCCATAAAGGGCAACGACGGCATCGTCAAGGAGTACGTGGCGGTCTTTTCCGATATATCCAAACACAAGCAGGACGAGGAGAAGATTCGCTATCAGGCCAATTTCGATGCTCTCACCGCGTTGCCCAACCGTTCCCTGCTGACCGACCGCCTTTCGCAGGCGATCCTCTCCGCCAACCGCGAGAACTGGAAACTGGCGTTGTTGTTCATCGACCTGGATCAGTTCAAGGTGGTCAATGACACCTTCGGTCACGTGATGGGTGACGAACTGCTGCAACTGGTGGCCAAGCGTATCCGCAAATGCGTGCGCGAAGTGGACACGGTGGCGCGGTTCGGGGGCGACGAGTTCGTCATCCTGATGCAGGACGTGACCGATCTGGAGGCGCCGGCCCTGGTCGCATCCAAGGTAATCACCGAGGTGACGCGTTCGTTCATCCTCTACGAGCGCGAAATCTACATCGGCGCCAGTGTCGGCATTACCGTCTATCCGGACGATGCGCTGACCCCGGATGCCCTCCTGCGTAACGCGGACATGGCCATGTATCAGGCCAAGGAACGGGGCAGAAACAACTACCAGTTTTTCACCGCCTCGATGCAGCGCCAGACCATCGAGCGCCAGCAGCTGGAGCAGGACCTGCGTCAGGCCCTGCAGCGCAACGAATTGGAACTCTACTATCAGCCTGTGATCGACGCGCGTTCAAGTCGTGTCAGCAGTCTGGAGGCGCTGCTGCGTTGGAATCACCCCAAGAAAGGGCGCGTGTCTCCCGATATCTTCATCCCGCTGGCGGAAGATTGCGGTCTGATCGGGCCGATCGGCGAGTGGGTGGTGAAGCAAGCCTGTACCCAGCTGAGCCGTTGGCAGCGCTATGGTCATGATCAACTCTCGGTGGCCATCAACCTCTCGAGCCGGCAGCGGGAGCTCGGTCTTGAAACCGACTATCTCAGGCAGATTCTGGATGAGGTGGGCCTGGAGGCGCAGTATGTCACGCTCGAGATCACCGAGAGTCTCCTGATGCGCGATACCGAAGAGTCTGTCGAGTGGCTGAGCCGTTTCAAGGCGCTCGGCGTGAAACTCTCGGTGGACGATTTCGGCACCGGCTACTCCTCGCTGAGTTATCTCAAGCGGTTTCCGGTGGACGCCCTGAAGATCGATCGCTCCTTCGTCAGCGATCTGCCGGATGACAAGGAGAGTGTCTCGCTGGTCAGGACCATCATCGCCATGGCGCAAAGCCTGAATCTCGGCCTGGTTGCCGAAGGTGTGGAAAACCAGGCCCAGATGGCCTTCATGACCGCCGAAGGCTGCAATCTGCTGCAAGGCTACTATTACGCCAAACCCATGTCGGTGAAGGCGTTGGAAAACTGGCTCGAGAAAGATCTCAAGGTCACCGTCGCCAACTGAGGCCCAGGCCGGTCGCTCCGGTCGGCCTTCCGTTTGAGTCCTTGCCACCGGATTACCGGTCATATTCCTCGCACGGGTACGCTTTATCAGGCAGAAATGCTATAAAGCGAAACTACAAGCCCATAAGAAACTACTATCCACGCACTGGACGGCACCTGCCCGACAGTCGAACCAATCGAGGACTATGATGAGCAAAATTGTTGAGGTGACTCTTCCCGATATCGGTGACTTCGAGCAGGTCGATATCATCGAGATCCTGGTCGCGCCCGGCGACAGGGTGGAAGCGGAAGATTCCATCATCACCCTGGAGAGCGACAAGGCGACCATGGACATACCCGCTCCGCATGCGGGTGTGGTCAAGGAGATGCTGGTCAAGGCCGGCGACAAGATCTCCCAGGGGGGACCGATCCTGAAACTCGAACTGGATGAGGGCGCCTCAGCGGAAGAAAAGCCGACACCCACCAAGGCACCGGTCTCCGAGGCGGTGAAGGGAGCGGCCGACAAGCAGACCGACGTGGTCGTTTTGGGCGCCGGTCCGGGGGGTTATACCGCCGCCTTCCGCGCCGCCGACCTCGGCAAGCGGGTGATTCTGATCGAACGCTACAATGCGCTGGGTGGTGTCTGTCTCAATGTGGGCTGTATTCCCTCGAAGGCGCTGCTGCACGCTGCGGACGTCATCAACGAGGCGGCCGAAATGGCCGAGATGGGCATCAGCTTCGGCAAGCCGAAGGTCGACCTGGACAAGTTGCGCGCCGGCAAGGACAAGGTGGTGCAGCGCCTCACCGGCGGCCTCATGGCGCTGGCCAAGCAGCGCAAGGTGGAGGTGGTGCACGGTCTGGCCCGTTTCGAATCCCCCAACCGTATCAGCGTGCGCACCGATGACGGCACGCTCTCCATCGCCTTCACCGACGCCATCATCGCCTGTGGCTCCAGTCCGGTGCAGATTCCCGGCTTCCCCAACGACGACCCGCGCCTGATCGACTCCACCGGCGCACTCGCCCTGACGGATATCCCCAAGCGCATGCTGGTGGTGGGCGGCGGCATCATCGGCCTCGAGATGGCCACCGTCTACAGTACCCTGGGCAGCGAGATCGATGTGGTGGAGCTGCAGGAGAGCCTGATTCCCGGCTGTGACCCCGATCTGGTGCGGCCGCTGCAGAAGCGCATCAAGGGGCGCTACAGGAGCATCATGCTCGGCACCAAGGTGACCGATATCCAGGCCCAGAAGAGCGGCCTGAAAGTGACTTTCGAGGGCAAGCAGGCACCCGCGAAACCCCAGACCTACGACAAGGTGCTGGTGGCGGTGGGTCGCGTACCCAACGGCAAGAAGATCAATGCAGAGGCCGCCGGGGTCAACGTGGACGAGCGCGGCTTCATCCCGGTGGACGAGCAGATGCGCACCAACGTGCCCAATATCTTCGCCATCGGTGACGTGGTCGGACAGCCGATGCTGGCCCACAAGGCGACCCACGAGGCCAAGGTGGCGGCCGAGGTGATCGCCGGCATGCCGGTGAAGTTCGATCCCATGACCATCCCATCGGTGGCCTACACCGATCCGGAAGTGGCCTGGATGGGACTCACCGAGTCCGAGGCCAAGGCCGAGGGCATCGAGGTGGAGAAGGGGGTCTTCCCCTGGGCCGCCAGCGGACGCGCCCTGGGCATCGGTCGTGACGAGGGGATGACCAAGCTGCTGTTCGATCCCAAGAGCAAGCGCATCCTCGGTGCCGGTATCGTGGGTCCCAACGCGGGCGAGCTGATCGGCGAGACGGTGCTGGCGCTGGAGATGGGTGCCGACATGGAGGATATCGGCCTCACCATTCACCCCCATCCGACGCTGAATGAGACCATCTGTTTCGCCGCCGAGATGGCGGAGGGCTCCATCACCGACCTGATGCCGCCGAAGAAGAGGAAATAACCCGGGGCCTTGGACAAGGTCAAAGACAATGTCCGGGCCTGCCGTGGCGCTTATCCCTATCCATCGGGGGGGCGGGTCGGAGGCGACGGTCATCGGGGCGGGCGGCGGCGGAGCGCGATCGATAGACGCTGCGAAACCCCGCAGGTATCAGAAGCCGCTAACGGGCGAGCCTTCAATCCCCATCCGCCGGAGGCGGCGCCATGAGCCGTCAGGGATTGTCGCTTTACTACCGGGAGACTGGTGATCCGGATCATCCCCCTCTGCTGCTGTTGCACGGTCTGTTCGGTGCCTCCGGCAACTGGATGGGCGTGGCGAAACGTCTGCAGAACGACTTTCGGCTGATCCTGCCCGATCTGCGTAACCATGGACGCTCCCCCCACCATGCGGTGATGGACTACCCCGCCATGGTGGGTGATCTGCTGGCACTGCTGGATCGACTGGGGCTCGACAGCGCCAGCCTGCTGGGCCACAGCATGGGAGGCAAGGCCGCCATGTGGCTGGCCCTGACCCAGCCGGAACGGGTTGACCGTCTGCTCGTCGCCGATATCGCACCGGTGAGTTACCCGAGTCGTTTCGAAAGCATCTTTCAGGGCTTGCAACAACTCCCCCTGGGGGAAATCGCCGATCGCGAGTCGGCGGATCAGCGCTTGGCGCGGTGGGTGCCGGAGCGCGCGGTGCGTCAATATCTGCTGCAGAATCTGGTCAAACAGGCGGGGACCTGGCAATGGCGATTCAATCTGCCGGTATTGAGTGCCGCCAGGGAGCAGCTGTCGGACTTTCCCCTGAGTGAAGGAGCCAGCTTTGCCGGCGAGGTGCTGTTCCTGTACGGCGAGCGCTCGGATTACCTGAAGCCGGAGTACAGAACGGGCATCATGCGACGGTTTCCGCTGGCCCGCCTGCGTATGCTCCCCGGTGCCGGTCACTGGCTCTATGCCGAACAGCCCGAGGCCTTCTCCCGTGCGGTGATGGCGTTTTTGAAATAGTGTCAACAGGCCCTAGTCGCCGCCGAAGGTAGTCCGCAGGGCTGGCGTACCGTTCCGGGATGCCGGCAGTGTCCGGAATTCACCCTCAAAGCCTGCGCAAATCCTGTCGCTGCGATGGGGTCTGTTATCATGGATGAAAGATTGCCTATGCGAGGAGTGATGATGAAGAGAGGCCTGTTCCTGCTGGCCTGCCTGCTGCCGCTGATGGCGGTGGCGGCAGAGCCGCGTTTCACCAGTATCGGCACCGGCGGTCTGACCGGGGTCTACTATCCCACCGGTGGCGCCATCTGCCGGCTGCTCAACAAGGAACGCCGCAACCACGGCATTCGCTGCTCGGTGGAATCGACGGGCGGCTCCATTTTCAATCTCAACGCCCTGGCCAGTGGCGAACTCGATTTCGGCGTGGCCCAATCCGATTGGCAGTACCATGCCTATAAGGGCAGTTCCAAGTTCAGCGAGCAAGGGGCCAACAGCGATCTGCGCGCCGTGTTCTCGATACACAGCGAACCCTTCACCGTGATGGCGCGGGACGAAAGCGGCATCGCCAAGTTTGCCGATCTGCTCGGCAAACGGGTCAATATCGGCAATCCAGGCTCGGGTCAGCGGGGCACCATGGAGGTGTTGATGCAGGCGCTGGGTTGGAGGAAGGAGGACTTCAAGCTGGTCTCCGAACTCAAGGCCACGGAGCAGGCAAGGGCGCTCTGCGACAACAAGATCGACGCCATGATCTATACCGTCGGGCATCCCAACGCCTCCATCAAGGAGGCAGCGACCGCCTGCGACGCCCATCTGGTGCCGGTGACCGGGCAGGTGGTGTCCGAGTTGATTTCGGCCCATCCCTACTATGCCGAGGCGGTGATTCCCGGCGGTCTCTACCAGGGTAGCGACAGCGATACGCCCACCTTCGGCGTCAAGGCGACACTGGTGACTTCGGCCAGGGTCGATGACGACGTGGTTTACGAACTGGTGAAAGCGGTGTTCGAAAACCTGGACAACTTCCGCCAACTGCATCCCGCCTTCGCGCACCTCAAGGCCGCCGAGATGCTGGAGGGCAACTCGGCGCCTTTCCATCCGGGAGCGATTAAATATTACAAAGAAGCGGGATTGATGTGATGGGCTCGAATCAGGCGTAGGGTGGGGCCCAGCCCCACCGAATCCCTCTGCCATCGGTGTGGAGTGGCGTTTTACTTCCACCCCAGCGTATGTGGTCTGAAACTTGCCGAACCATAAAACAGTTCTGACAGACGGTAATCGGAAGCGCTCGATTGTTTCGGAGCGCCAACTCAAACCGGAGCGAAGCCTGCATTAATAGGCTGTAGATTGCAGGGTCCGCAACCATATACGGCCGCTGCTTCTCTGACAGGCCAATCGCCCGTCAGCGAAAATCGGTGGGGCAGGGCCCCACCCTACACTCGAATCTGAGGTGGGGTGGACATTGCAGCATCCGGTGTTGTCGGATGAGTCTTATAGTCCCCACACCAGCGACAGGTTGTACTTGAAGTCGTTCTTCTCGGTGCCGGGGGCGGCCAGCGAGTCGTACTCGTTGATCAGGCCGATCTTCATCGCCAGCTTGCCCCGCTCGGACATGGTCATCTTCCAGTTGAAGGTGGTGATGTTGCGATACTCGCCGCTCTCCTCCAGGCTGGGGTAGAAGGTGGTCTTGAAATCGACCGATTCCCGCTCCGAGATGGTCCAGACCGCCTCCATCCCGAGGATCGCTTCCGGGGTGAACTCCTCGTCCGCGTCGCCGTAGGTCTTGTTGCCGCCGAGACCGAAACGTCCGGCCAGGTACCAGCTGTCGTTGTCGATGAATTCGTAACCGGCACCGCCCGAGGCCGACAGGCGGTAGTCCCAATCCTTGAACTCGTCCCAGTCGTAACGGCCCTGGGCGAAGGCGAACCAGGGGCTGCCGTTAAAGAACCAGTCCTTCAGCAGATCGGCGAAGAACTGGTTGCGCGACTCGACGCCGTCGCTCTTGGCCTTGTCATAGGCGGTGATGAATTTCCAGCCGTCATCCGCGTCCTTGTAACTGCCGGTATAGCCGGCATGCAGGTTCATCGATTCGGAGTTGCCGGTTGAGCCGTTGAGGCCCGCCTCGACCTCATGTTTCCAGCTGGGCTCCTCGGTGGCAAAGGCGTTGGAGATTGCGGCAAGCGAACAGAGTGTTAGAGTAGCGAAGCGTCTTGTATTGGGCATGAGCGTAATAATCCCGAACTATCCGATGACAAACGAACGCAGGATCTTAACACGGCATGCGCTGAGAAAAGCCGCATCAATTGTGAACTGATATGGCGGTATCGGCATGAAACAGGAGCAGGGGACGACCCGGCTCGAACGCATCGAGGCGGCGGAGTTCGGCGGACGCCAGCCGGCGGGTTGGCCGCAAAAGGTGCTCCTTGGAAGCGCGCTGGCCTGGGCCATGTTCCAGCTTTGGGTCGCCTCGCCACTGCCTTTTCTGGTCGGTGTCGGGGTCTTCAACAGTACCGAGATCCGCTCCATCCATCTGGCCTTCGCCATCTTCCTGGCCTATCTCTCCTTCCCGCTCTCCCGTGGACGCATCGTGCATGAGATTCCCGGCTACGATTGGCTGCTCGCTCTGCTGGCGGCCGCCTGTGCCGCCTACCTGTTTCTGTTTTACGAAGCCCTTGCCGATCGGGCCGGGGCACCGACCCTGTTCGATATCGGCGTCGCCGTCAGCGGCGTGCTGCTGCTGCTCGAAGCGACCCGGCGCTCGCTCGGCTGGCCGCTCACCGTGATCGCGCTCTGCTTTCTCGGCTACTCCCTGGCCGGGCCCTGGCTGCCCGATCTGCTGGCCCACAAGGGGGCCTCCATCGAACGTCTCGCCTCCCATCAGTGGCTCTCCACCGAAGGGGTGTTCGGCGTCGCGGTCGGGGTTTCCGCGGGTTTCGTTTTTCTGTTCGTATTGTTCGGCAGCTTGCTGGAGCAGGCGGGCGGGGGGCACTACTTTATCCGCGTCGCCTATGCGGCGGTTGGACATATGCGGGGCGGTCCGGCCAAGGCGGGGGTCCTGGCCTCGGGACTGACCGGCATGGTTTCGGGCTCCTCCATCGCCAATGTGGTCACCACCGGGACCTTCACCATTCCGCTGATGAAGCGGGTCGGTTTCCCGGCCGAGAAGGCCGGCGCGGTCGAGGTCGCCGCCTCCACCAACGGGCAGATCATGCCGCCGGTGATGGGGGCCGCGGCCTTCCTGATGGTGGAGTATCTCAATATCTCCTATCTGGAGGTGATCAAGCACGCTTTTCTGCCCGCCGTCCTGAGCTACATCGCACTCATGTACCTGGTCCATCTGGAGGCGGTGAAGGCGGGGATGGAGCCTGAGCGAAAGGCACAACGTCGCGGCATTCGGCGGCGCCTGCTCAATGGCGGCCTGATGTTGAGCGGTACCGCCGTCTTTTTTGTCCTGGCCTACTGGATCGTGAATGCCGTCTACAGCCTGTCCGGCGATTACGCCTTATACCTCGTCAGTGGCCTGATTCTGGGGTTCTATCTGCTGCTGATCTATTGCGAGGTGCGATGCGATCTGCGCCGAAGGCTCGATGAGGAAGCCGGGGATATGAGCGTCGGCGAGGCCATGCTGGGGGGCTTGCACTACCTGCTGCCGATCCTGGTCCTGGTCTGGTGCCTGATGCTGCTGCAGCTCTCTCCCGCCACCTCGGTCTTCTATGCGATCGTCCTGATGCTGGTGATCCAGCTGAGCCAGGAGCCGCTGCGTGCCGCCTTCGCCGGACGTCCCCTGGCCAGGGCATGGCGCCACGGCCTGCGATCGTTGGTGAGGGGGCTGGAGAACGGCGCTCGCAACATGATCGGCATCGGCGTCGCCACCGCCACGGCCGGCATCGTGGTCGGCACCGTGAGCCTGACCGGTATCGGTCAGGTGCTGGGGGAACTCGTGGAGACGCTCTCGTTCGGTTCTGTGTTGCTGATGCTGCTGTTGACGGCGCTGATCTGCATGGTGCTCGGCATGGGACTGCCGACCACCGCCAACTACATCGTGGTGTCGACCCTGATGGCGCCCGTCATCGTGCAGCTGGCCGCCGCCCATGGTCTGGACATACCGCTGGTGGCGGTGCACATGTTCGTGTTCTATTTCGGCATCCTGGCTGACGATACGCCACCCGTGGGGCTGGCGGCCTATGCCGCGGCTGGCATCTCCGGCGGCGATCCCATTCGTACCGGGTTGCAGTCCTTCTACTACGACATCCGCACCGCTATTCTGCCCTTCATGTTCGTGTTCAATACCGAACTGCTGATGATCGGCGTTGACTCCGTACCGGCCTTTCTGTTGATCGCGGCGCAGGGTCTGCTGGCCATGCTGCTCTTCGTCTCGGCGGCGCAAGGTTGGCTGTTGATCCGCAACCGTTGGTGGGAATCGCTGCTCCTGCTGTTGATCGCCTTCTCCTTATTCCGACCGGATTTCTGGCGCGATCAGCTCTATCCTCCCCAGGCCATCCAGCCGGTGGCCGATGTCGAGACCCAGCTGCTGAAGCTGCGGGCCGGTGAAGGGATTCGCTTGCAGGTGGAGGTCGAAGAGGACGACGGCACGCGCCGGCTGCGGGAAGTGCGCCTCGAACTGCCCCAGGCGGGTGAAAGCGAGGGACTGCGTCGATTGGGCTTTATCACCGAAGATGAAGGCGATAGGCTGCGGGTCACCGACATCGCCTTCATGAGTCCGGCCGAGATGGCGGGGCTCGAACCGGGATATACTCTCGGCATTACCGGTTATTATACGGAGCTGCCGCAACCGTCGAGCGGCTGGTTCCTGCTGCCCCCCATACTGCTGCTGGGCGTCATCGGTGGGCTGCAGTATCGACGCCTGCATCATTGACGAGAGGAGGTTGAAGATGAGAATGCTTATGATGGCTTGGGTCCTGATGCTCTGGATGGGTTGTGCTTTGGCCGGTGGTGAGCCGTCGGAGGATCAACAGCCGGTACGGATCTACACCTCGGGTGAGCGTTTCGAAGATGTGGTGGAGAACATCAAGCTGGCGATCATCGAGCGGGGGATGCTGGTCAGCGGCACCCTGCATGTGAGCGAGATGCTGAACCGGACGGCACCGGATTTGGGATTCTCCAAAGTCTTCGTCAAGGCCGAATCGGTGGAGTTCTGCAGTGCCCTGATGTCGCACAAGATGTCCCAGGCGGCGCCGGAAAATATCGTCATCTGCCCCTTCACCATCGCCGTCTATGTGAAACAGGAGCAACCCGATCAGGTCTATGTCGCCTATCGTCGTCCACTGCTCGCGGGGGACGCGACCGAGACCACTGCGGCCATCCTCGAACTGCTGGACGGGATTGTGCAGGACTCGATCTGAAATATGGCCGAGGGTGCAATCCGTACTTGCTTGACCGGGATCATTTCCGAGTCGCAGGGACTGCGCCAGACTTGCCCCCAATTTTCTTGGATAGTTTCATAAAAACAAAGAGTTAATTATGTAATTGTGAGCAAGTGCCGCTATCATCTACAGCGGTGGTTTGCTCAAGATCTATAAAAAACTGCCGAAAAGATTATGGATTTAGCTGGATCTGAGCAGGGGATGTAGGAGAAAGGTTGATGTCAGAGCATTATCGTGTCGTCTTTACCGGCAATGTCGAGCCCGGAAAGGATGTTGAACAGGTCATCGATCGTTTCAGCGAGAAATTCAAGCTGGAGCGAAAAATGGCGGAGAAGGTCATACGCGCCGGTCGGCCAGTCTCGCTGAAAAAGGATCTACCGCTCGACAAGGCCGAGAAGTATCTGAAGGTGCTGCAACTGATCGGTATCGAGGTCGAGATCGACCCCAAACCCCCCGTGCCGGAACCGGCCCCTGCCCCCGCCCTGTCCGGTCTTGAGCTGGAACCTCTGGATCATGGCGGTGGCGACACCACCGAAGTCCTCGATCAATCGCCCGATGTCGGGCGTTGTCCCAAATGTGGTTCGACCCGCATGGAGATGGGTATCTGCCAGGATTGCGGTATCGTCGCGACCAAATATCTCGCTGCCAATACGGAGCGTGGTGAAGAGAGCGACGCGGGAAGCGCCAATCCCTATAGCGCACCGGAGGCCGACCTGGAAGAGCCGGTGGAAGACCACATGAGCGGCCCCGTCGGGGTGCCTGCCGGCAATGGCCTGGCCTGGATCGGCAAGGGGTGGTGGCATTTCAAGTCCTCACCGCTGGCCTGGATCGGTGCTATCGTGGTCTTTTTCGTGATTTCGCTGGTGCTGGCTTTCATCCCCTTTTTCGGCAGTATCGTGTCGACACTCATCAGCCCGGTGATCATGGCGGGATTCATGTATGGCTGCGCGGAGCAGGATGAGGGTGGGGACTTTTCGGTCTCTCACCTGTTCGCCGGCTTCTCCAGCAACGTGGGACAGCTGATGCTGGTGGCGGTCTTCTACTTTGTCATGATGCTCGTGGTCGGCATCGTCATGGTCGGTGGGATGTTTGCGCTAATGGGCGGCATGGCCGGGTTGGAGAATCCGGAGACCATGGCCATGGCGGATCCCGGTCCGATACTCGGCATCGTGGGTCTGGGCTTGCTGCTTTTCATACCGGTCATCATGGCCTATCTGTTTGCTCCGGCACTGGTCATGCTCGATGAACTAACGGCCCTGGAAGCGATGAAATACAGTTTCATCGGCTGTTGGAAAAACATGCTGCCCATGTTCGTCTTCGGCCTGGTGGCGATGATCCTGCTCATCATCGGTTCTCTGCCCATGCTGCTCGGGCTGTTGGTCGTGGCGCCGATCCTGACCGCTGGCGTCTACGCCGCCTACCGCGATATCTATTTCGGTTGACAGGCGTACGTTGATCGGTGGAGGTGCGTGCACCAGGGAAGTCTGACGGCTTGATCGACACCCTCGGGTTCTACGAGATTCCCGAGGGTGTGCGGCTGGAGTTCCGTCTGGCCGGTCCGGTCGTGAGGGCCAGCGCCTGGGCCATCGATGCCTTGATCCGGGCAGGTCTCTATCTGCTGCTGTCGATGGTTCTCGGTCTTCTGGGCGGGGTCGGCATGGCTCTGCTCCTGATCGGTTTTTTCCTCATCGAGTGGTTCTATCCGGTGTTTTTCGAACTCCGCACCGGTGCCACACCGGGCAAGCGTTCCATGGGTATACAGGTGATACAGGACAACGGGCTTCCGGTAAGCCCGGCAGCCTCGGTGATTCGCAACTTTCTGCGCATTGCCGACTTTCTGCCGCTGTTCTACGCCACGGGGTTGATCGCCATGATGTGCAACCGTGAGTTCAAGCGCCTGGGCGATCTGGCTGCCGGCACCCTGGTGGTCTACCGGGATGAGAAACGGGAACGGGTGCATCCGCCGACGGACAAGGTCGAGAAGCCGCCGCTGGAGTTGACGGAGGAGGACCAACTGACCCTGCTGGCTTTCAGCGAACGGGCCGATGAGCTCTCCAGCGGTCGCCGCGAAGAGCTGGCGGCGCTGCTTTCTCCCTACACCCAGCGTCAGGGTGAGGCCAACGTGGCGGCCCTCTACGCATATGCCAACTGGATCATAAAGGGACGCTGATGCGGCAGGAAGCCTTCGAACAAGAGTATCAACCGCTGTGGGATCAGCTGAGCGAGGTGGTGGATGACCTGGAGAAACCGCGCGCCAAGCGCCGGCTCGAGGCCGAGCGTTTGGCCGAGTTTCCGATGCAGTATCGACGCCTCTGCAGTCACTATGCGCTGGCCCGCAGCCGCGGTTTCAGTCCCATGCTGGTCGACTATCTGCACCAGTTGGTAGTGCGTGGACATCCGTTGCTCTACAAGCGCGCCTCGGTTTGGGGTTGGCGCCTGCTGGCCTTCGTCAGTTTCGGTTTTCCCCAGGCCTTCCGGCGTCATCTCGGGGCATTCAGTATCGCGTTGCTGTTCTTTCTGCTGCCCGGGTTGTTGATGGGCACGGCCTGCTATCTGCAGGAGGATATGATCTACAGCGTGCTCGACGAGCCGACCGTGGCCAGCATGGAGAGTGCCTATGATCCGGCGAGCGATCATCCCGGACGTTCCGAGGAGCGGAAGTCGGATACCGATGTCATGATGTTCGGTTACTACATCCTCAACAATATCGGGATCGGATTTCGCACCTTCGCCTTGGGCATACTGCTGGGCGTCGGGACGCTGTTCATTCTCATCTTCAACGGCCTCGTGATCGGGGGGGTTGCGGGGCATCTGACCCAACTCGGCTATATCGAGACCTTCTGGCCCTTCGTCAGTGGACATGGCGCTTTCGAATTGACCGCCATCGTCATTTGCGGCGGCGCGGGACTGTTGATGGGGCGCGCGGTGGTGGCGCCCGGGCCCGAGGGACGGCTGGCCACCCTCAAGGCCAACGCACTGGAGGCCCTGCAACTGGTGATGGGCGCCGCCCTGATGCTGGTGGTGGCCGCCTTCATCGAAGCCTTCTGGTCCTCCTCGACCTTTGAACCCCAAGTCAAATACGCGGTTGCCGCCGTGCTCTGGCTGCTGGTGATCCTCTATCTCTCCCTGATGGGAAGGAGAGGCCGTGGATCTCGCTAAGATCGCCGTCAAGCTGCGTCCGCGCAACCCCTGGGAAGGCATCGACCTGGGTTTCATGATGGCCCGGGAGTGGTTTCTGCCCCTGTGGCTGCTGTGGATGATCTCAGCCCTGCCGTTGATGCTGCTGATCGGGCTGATGCCCATGGAGCTGTTCTGGAAGCTGCTGGCGCTGTGGTGGTTCAAGCCGCTCTACGAGCCCCCGCTGCTCTATTGGATGGGGCGGCGCATGTTCGGTGAGCGCCCCAGTTGGCATGAGCTGCGTCAGGCCTGGAGGCGGGTCACGTTACCCCAGCTGATCGCCAATCTGAGCTGGCGCCGGTTCAATCCGGCCCGCTCGTTCGTGATGCCGGTCAGCGTGCTGGAGCGCTTGCGCGGCAAGGCACGCGCCGAACGCATCCGTGTGCTCAGCCGTAAATCCAACGCCGCCAGCTGGCTGACCATTGTCGGCATCCACTTCGAATCCATTTTTCAGCTGGGCTTCTTTCTGCTCCTGGCGATGCTGGTCCCGGAAGAGCTCGCCGGTGACCTGTTGCAGGATTTCCTGATGGTTTCGGAGGGCGTCAAAGAGTGGGGGATACTGGCCAGCGCGCTGTTGGCCATGTCGATGGTGGCGCCGTTTTATGTGGCCGGCGGATTCGCGCTCTATCTGACACGACGCAGCGAACTGGAGGGGTGGGATATCGAACTGGGTCTGCGCGCCATGGTTCACCGCCAATCCAAGGGGCTTGCCGCCGGCCTGGCCGCCCTGCTGCTCGGGGGCGCCCTGATTTGGGGAGTGCCCGCCACGCCTCTGCAGGCTGCAGAACAGGTCGATCGCCAGCAGGTGCGCGAGGCCATCCAAGCGGTGCTGTCGGATGAGGCCTTCGGCCGTGAGCAGGAAGCGACCCGCTGGCGCTACATCGGGGAAGACGCCCCGAACCAGGAGGACGGCAGCCTGCTGCAGGGGTGGCTGTCGGGTTTCAGCCAGGGACTGGCCAGTATCAGCGAGGTGCTGTTGTGGCTGGCCGCCGGCGGCATACTGGCCTACCTGCTCTACTGGTTCATCAACAACCGGAACTGGAATCCGGCCGCCTTCGCCGCTTCGAGAAACGGCCGCGAACGCCCCACCGAGATCGCAGGACTCGATCTGCGGCCGGAGAGTCTGCCTGACGACCCCGCCGCCGAGGCCGAGCGCCTGATCGATGCGGGCGATCTTCGCGGTGCCCTGAGTCTGCTCTATCGGGCGGCGCTCTCGGTGCTGATCCATCAGCATGCCTTGGAGATTCCGGTGGGAGCCACGGAGGGAGAGTGCCAGGGATTGGTCACCCGTCAACTCGAAGCCACCCCGGCAGGCTGCTTTTCCGCGCTGACCCGTGTCTGGCTGCGCCTGGCCTACGCGCATCAGCCGCCCGAGCGGGAGCGCGCCCTGACACTCTGCCAAGAGTGGCGGAGCTGCTTTGGAGAGGCGCATGGTCAGGGTTAACTCCAGTCACCTGGCGATGGGCCTTGTCGCGCTGCTGATCATCGGCGGTTACACCTGGTGGTTTCTGGCCAACTTCGAGCAGGAGACCTACCAGAGACGCAGCGAGATGTCGGAGCAGGCCCGCCGCAATCCCCTGTTGGCCGCCGAGAGGCTGCTCAACCGGCTGGGGCAGCAGGCCGAGAGCCGTTCCGGACGCCAATACCTGATCCAGCCACCCGAGCAGAGCGGGGTGCTGCTGGTCAGGGATCTTGGCGCGCCCCTGCCCGCGGATCGGGTCGACGAGTTGCTGGCCTGGGTGGAGGCGGGTGGTCAGCTGATCGCCGCCCCCGGCCGGCTGCAGAACGATGAGCTGCGTCGGCCACTGCTGGAGGCCTTTGGCGTGGAACTCGTCAACCTGTGGGACATTGAAGGGCTCGACTGGCTGAAGGACGCTGCGGATGAGGACGCAGCGGAGCAGAAGCCGACCCAGGCGGTTGTGCTGCCCAACGGTAACGAGACCCCGCTCGAGATCGAGTTCGACAGCGACCGCCGGTTCGAGGTGGATTACGATGGAGACTATTGGCAGGCGCCGTCCGAGGGTGATCCTCATCTGCTGATCTTTGCCTACGGCCGGGGCTACGTGACCTTTCTAAGCGACAGCGGGTTTTTCGATAACGCGCGCATCGGCGATTACGATCACGCACCCCTGCTGGCCGAACTGGCCGCCGGCCCTGAACGGGTCTGGCTCCTCTACAGCGCCCAGATGCCCTCACTGCTCGAGTTGATCTGGCGTTGGGCGCCCTACCTGGTGGTCAGCCTGCTGCTGTTCGCCGGCCTCTCACTCTGGCACATGGGACGGCGCAGTGGCCCGCGCATCGTCAGCGGGCAGCAGCAGCGGCGGGACCTGTTGGAACATTTGCAGGCGGCGGCGCAGTTCAACTGGCGTACCGACCCTTCGGCAAGCCTCCTGCAACAGGCCCGCAAACAGGTGGAGAAGCGTTGGATGATGAGCCATCCCCAGCTCCACCATCTGGATCGGGAAGCGCGCTGTGAATGGCTGGCGGAACGCACGGGTATGACGCCCGAGGCGATAGAGCTGGCCCTCTACAACGCCCAGGCCGATGGCGGCCAGCTGATCAAGATTACGGCAAACCTGCAGCGGCTGTTGACGGCTCTGCATCCGCAAGGCAATAAGAGATGACAATGCAAGAGAACAACCCCACACCGATAGACGAAGCCCTCATGAGCCGGGCGCGTGGACTGGAAAGCGAGATCGCCAAGGCGGTGGTCGGACAAGCGCGCGTGATCCACGAAGTGATGCTGGCACTGCTCTCGGCCGGACACGTGCTGGTTGAGGGGGTGCCGGGGCTCGGCAAGACCCTGCTGGTACGCAGCCTGGCGGCGGCGGTACAGGGCGAGTTCAGCCGCATCCAGTTCACCCCGGACCTGATGCCGAGCGACATCTCCGGCCACATCATGTTCGACATGAAGAGCGAGAATTTCCGCGTCCGCAAGGGACCGGTCTTCTGCAACCTGCTGCTGGCCGACGAAATCAACCGCTCGCCGGCCAAGACCCAGTCGGCCCTGCTGGAGGCGATGCAGGAGCAGCAGGTCACCATCGAGGGCCGGACCTATCCGCTCACGCCCCCCTTCCTGGTGCTGGCGACCCAGAATCCGATCGAGCAGGAGGGGACCTATCCGTTGCCCCAGGCTCAGCTCGACCGCTTCCTGCTCAAGGTGCTGATCGACTATCCGGAGGAGGACGAGGAGCAGCGGCTGGTGCGCCAGGTGACCCTGGATTCGGTGGCTGACCAGCTCGACACCTCGGCCGTGCGGCCCTTGATGAAGGCGGCGGAGATTCCGCTGATCCAGTCCCATGTGGCGGGGCTGCAGATGGATGAGGAGATCGTCAACTATGCGGTGCGTCTGGTGCGTGCGGCACGCGAGTGGAACGGCATCGACGCCGGTCCCGGTCCACGCGGCACCATCTCCCTGCTGCGGGCCGCCCGCGCGGAAGCCTTTCTGCAACAGCGCGATTTCGTCACCCCCGACGACATCAAGGCGGCGGCCCTGCCTGTGCTGCGACATCGAATCCGCCTCTCCACCGATCTGGAGATCGAAGGCTACCGGCCCGACGACGTGCTGCGCGACCTGCTCGACAACATTCCCGCGCCGCGCCAGTGATCCCCGCCTCTCGCCTCATCGCCGCCGTCGCCGTACTCAGCCTGCTGGGGCTGGCGGCGATCTGGCTGCCGGCGATGGTGTCCGCCTGGAAACTGTTGGCGGCGGTGTTGGCGGTGATCACCTTGCTGGACCTCTGGCGCCTGCGTGGCGACACCACACCCCAGGTCACCCGCGAACTGCGTACCAGCATGCCGGTGGGGGTCTGGTCCTGGGTCGGACTGCAGGTGGAGAACCGGCGACAGCGTGCGTTGTTATTGAAGGTGCATGACCACCATCCCGGCGATTTCGAGGCGGACGGTCTGCCGCGGGAGATCCGGCTTCCGGCCGAGCGGCAGGTCCGCCTGCGCTATCGGGTCAAACCACGCCATCGGGGAGACGGGGACTTCGCCGGTGTCGACCTGGTGCTGCGCTCGCCCCTGGGGCTCTGGTCGCAGAAACGCTTCGTGCCGCTGGCGGAGCGGGTGCGGGTGTTTCCCAACTTCCGTGAGATCGCCCACTTCGCCCTGCTGGCGATCGACAACCATCTGAGTCAGATGGGGGTCAGGCGGCGCCAGCGTCGCGGCGAGGGCAGCGACTTCCACCAGCTGCGCGAGTACCGTACCGGCGATCCCCTGCGCCAGATCGACTGGAAGGCGACCTCCCGCTACCGTCGCTTGATCTCCAAGGACTATCAGGATGAACGGGACCAGCAACTGGTCTTCATGCTCGATTGCGGTCGCCACATGCGTCATCAGGATGCCGAGGGGGCCCATCTCGACCACGCCCTCAACGCCATGCTGCTGCTCAGTTACGTGGCGGAACGCCAGGGGGATGCGGTCGGCTTTCTCAGCTTCGGCGGCCAGTCACGTTGGCAGCCACCGATGAAGGGGGGTGGGGTGGTAAGACGCCTGCTCGACCGTACCTATGACCTCGACTCCACCCTGCAGGCAGCCGACTACATGGCCGCGGCGCACCAGCTGATGCCGTTGCAGAGGCGCCGTGCCCTGGTGGTGATCCTCACCAACAGTCGCAACGAGGAGAGCGCCGATTTGCTCAAGGCCGCCAAACTGCTCTCGCGACGCCATCTGGTGGTGATCGCCGATTTGCACGAACAGTCCCTCGACCGTACCCTGCAGCAGCCGGTGCACGACCTGCATTCGGCACTGATGTTCCAGGGCGTGGTCGATTACCTGTCGGCGCGGCGCGAATCCCATGAGGCCCTCAACTATCAGGGATCTCTGATTATCGACAGCGAGCCGCGCAAGCTGGCGATCAATCTGGTCAACGCCTATCTGGACGTGAAGGCTTCGGGAAGACTCTGATTGAGTTTTGAGTTTTGAGTTTTGAGTTGATGAGTTCGCTGCGCTCACCGGTCATGGGTTCCCCCTCTCCCTGGCCCTCTCCCGCAAGGGGAGAGGGAATTCACGGATTAGGCGCATCAGTAAACAGCAAGCTTGTTCCTGCAAACTGACAGGAAGCTTCCGCTGCACTCGAAAAGAACGTCCCCTCTCCCCTCGCGGGAGAGGGCCAGGGAGAGGGGGTATAAAACTCGTGAGCGAAGCGAACTCATCAACTCAAAACTCAACACTCATAACTCATAACTCATTCTCCACTCCCTGCTATAATGCGGGCTCATTTCCCACAGGCATCAGCTGAAATGGAAAACGGTCAGGACCCAGTCAAGAAACCCCGGCGCGGCATCTATCTGCTGCCCAACCTGTTTACCACGGCGGCGCTCTTTGCCGGCTTCTATGCCATCCTCGCCGCCGTCAACGGCAAGTTCGAAACCGCGGCGGTGGCGATCTTCGTGGCCATGCTGCTGGATGGGGTCGACGGCCGGGTGGCGCGTCTGACAAAGACCCAAAGCGCCTTCGGTGCCGAATATGACAGCCTGTCGGACATGGTCTCCTTCGGCCTGGCGCCGGCACTGGTGGTGTTCATCTGGGCGCTCAGCGACCTGGGCAAGTTCGGCTGGCTCGCCGCGTTCATCTATACCGCCAGCGGGGCTCTTCGTCTGGCCCGTTTCAATACCCAGGTCGGCATCGCCGACAAGAAATATTTTCAGGGTCTGCCCAGCCCCTCGGCGGCGGCCATCGTGGCCGGCAGCGTCTGGCTGGGTGTCGACTACGGACTGGACAGTTCAACGGTAGGCTGGCCGGCGGCCGTTCTGACCACCCTGGTCGGTCTGCTGATGGTGAGCAACTTCCGCTATCACAGCTTCAAGGAGATCGACTTTCACGGCAAGGTGCCATTCATCGTGTTGGTCGTGGTGGTGGTGGTGTTGGCCATTATTCAGACCCATCCCCCGACGGTGCTGTTTCTGCTGTTTCTGGGCTATGCCGTTTCCGGGCCCACCTTGACCCTCATACAGTTGCGTAAGCATCGGGAGCAGCGGACCGTCCCCGAGCAGACCAACGACACAGAATCGCAGGATCAGTGATCCCTGCATAATGATAAAATCGATACTGACGGCGCGACCTCGACAGTCGCCGATCGGTGTTTGAATACGGCCGGAGAACCTCCATGAGTCAATCGGATCAGCTGATCATTTTCGATACCACCCTGCGCGACGGCGAGCAGAGTCCCGGCGCCTCCATGACCAAGGACGAGAAGGTCCGCATCGGCAAGGCGCTGGAGAAGCTGCGGGTGGATGTGATCGAGGCCGGTTTTCCGATCGCCAGCCCCGGTGATTTCGAGGCGGTGGCGGCAGTGGCCAAGGCGGTCAAGGACTCCACCGTGTGCGGTCTCGCCCGGGCTCTGGACAAGGACATCGACCGTGCCGGCGAGGCCCTGCGCGAGGCCAACTCCGGACGCATACACACCTTCATCGCCACCTCGCCTATCCATATGCAGCAGAAGCTGAGGATGTCGCCGGACGAGGTGGTGGCGCAGGCGGTGCACGCGGTGAAGCGGGCGCGCCAGTACACCGACAACGTGGAGTTCTCGGCCGAGGACGCGGGGCGCTCCGAGATCGATTTTCTCTGCCGTATCTTCGAGGCGGTGATCGACGCCGGCGCCACCACCCTCAACGTGCCCGACACCGTGGGCTACGCCATGCCGCACCAGTTCGGCGAGATGATCAAGACCCTGCGTGAGCGCATCCCCAACGCCGACAAGGCGGTCTTCTCCGTCCACTGCCACAACGATCTGGGGCTGGCGGTGGCCAACTCCCTGTCGGCGGTGAGCAACGGTGCGCGCCAGGTGGAGTGCACCATCAACGGCCTCGGCGAGCGGGCCGGCAACGCCTCGCTGGAGGAGGTGGTGATGGCCGTGCGCACCCGGCCCGACATCTTCTCCTGTCACACCGATCTCGATACCACCCAGATCGTCACCTGCTCCAAGCTGGTCTCCAACATCACCGGCTTCCCGGTGCAACCCAACAAGGCGATCGTCGGCGCTAACGCCTTCGCCCACGAATCAGGCATCCACCAGGACGGCGTGCTCAAGTCACGTGAGACCTACGAGATCATGCGTGCCGAGGACGTGGGCTGGAGTCAGAACCGTATGGTGCTGGGCAAGCACTCGGGTCGCAACGCCTTCCGTACCCGCCTGGAGAGTCTCGGTATCGTCTTCGAGTCGGAGGAGGAGCTCAACGCCGCCTTCTCCCGCTTCAAGGACCTGGCCGACAAGAAGCACGAGATCTTCGACGAGGACCTGCAGGCCCTGGTCACCGACACCAAGATCGAGTCGGTGAACGAGCGGGTCAAGCTGGTCTCGCTCAAGGTCTGCTCCGAAACCGGTGAGACACCGAATGCCCAGATCGTGCTCGGCATGGACGGCGAGGAGGAGCCGGGCCAGGCCATCGGCGGCGGTCCGGTGGACGCCACCTTCAAGGCCATCGAGAGCATCGTCAACAGCGGCACCCAGCTGCAGCTCTACTCGGTCAACAACATCACCAGCGGCACCGACGCCCAGGGCGAGGTGACCGTGCGCCTGGAGAAGGGCGGACGCATCGTCAACGGTCAGGGCGCCGACACCGATATCGTCATCGCCTCCGCCAAGGCCTATATCAACGCGGTGAACAAGATCCTGGAGCCGGTCACCAAGGCCCATCCGCAGACCGGCGACGTGTGAGGATCCGGCGATGATCGAGCGGCAGCGGCGTCACCACTACCTCAAGGCCATGGGGGTCACCCTCTGGCAACGCAGGCAGTGGCCGACGCCGCAAGCCGAGGCTGCCGAGCCGCTGCCTGCCGCGGAGATCCCGCCAGTCGTCGCTGCCGTGCCTCAGCCGGAACCCGTCATCGAAACCCCGCCGGTCGTCCCGCCTGGTGACGTGGGCGGGATGGACTGGCCGGCCCTGCGCCAGCGGGTACGCGACTGCCGCGCCTGCGAGCTGCGCGCCGGCTGCACCCAGACCGTGTTCGGGGTCGGCAACACCGAGGCCGACCTGCTGGTCATTGGCGAGGCACCAGGGGCGGACGAGGACCGTCAGGGCGAACCCTTCGTCGGCCGCGCCGGGCAGCTGCTCAACGCCATGCTGCTGGCCATGGGTTACCCACGGGAGTCGGTATTCATAGCCAATATCGTCAAGTGCCGCCCGCCCAACAACCGGGATCCCAAGCCGGAGGAGGCGCTGCAGTGCGAACCCTATTTGATGCGCCAGATCGAATTGATCCGTCCGCGCATGATCCTCGCCGTGGGCCGCATCGCGGCGCAGAACCTGCTCAAGACCGACATTACCGTGGGCAAGCTGCGGGGTCGGGTCCATGCCTTCGGCGAGCGGCGCATTCCCCTGGTGGTGACCTACCATCCCGCCTATCTGCTGCGCTCCCCGGAGCAGAAGGGGCGGGCCTGGCAGGATCTGCAGCTGGCCCTTTCCGGCCTTCAGGGTGAAGCCTTTTGAGCGCCCAGCTGCGCGATCCCCTGCTGAACCTGCGGCCGATGCGGGAGGAGGACCTGTACCAGGTGATGGCCATCGAACAGGTCGCCTACCCCTTTCCCTGGACCCCGGGCATCTTTCAGGACTGCCTGCGTGTCGGCTACTGCTGCTGGTTGGTCGAGCTCGACAAGCGGGTGATCGGCTATGGTGTGATGTCGGTGGTGATCGACGAGTCCCACATCCTCAACCTCTGCATCCATCCCGACTGGCAGGGCAGGGGGCTGGGGCGCAAGCTGATTCTGCGGCTGCTGAAGACCGCCCGCCAGCATGGCGCCGAGACCGCCTTTCTCGAGGTACGCGAGAGCAACCTGGCGGCCCTGGCCCTCTACGGTAAACTGGGATTCGTGGAGATCGGCCGCCGTCGCGACTACTATCCCGCCGCTGAGGGTGAGCGGGAGGATGCGCTGGTGATGTCGCTGGAGCTGTGAGTCCCGGTAGCTGATCCGAATGCCGCTCACTCGAGCGACAAGCGCATGTTTGCCGGGTCCGAATCACCCTGAATCGGTGGGGCAGGGCCCCACCCTACCTGCTATTCGAGGTGTAGGGTGGGGCCCTGCCCCAC
>JBNKYJ010000126.1:0-7085 GCA_050300835.1 Sedimenticolaceae bacterium | reverse complement strand
GCCGGGCATGGAAAAACACCGCGGCCGCTGGCAGGGCTATATTGCCGGCATGTTCCGGAGGAAGAGCACATGACCCAGCTCGCACTCGTCATCGACCTGAATGTCTGCGTCGGCTGCCATGCCTGCGTGACCAGTTGCAAGGAATGGAACACCTCCGGCTGGGCCGGCCCCATGACAGACCACCGACCTTATGACCGCGACCCCACCGGCACCTTCTTCAACCGCGTCCAGACCTTCGAGGTCGGCCAGTACCCGAACACCGAGACGGTGCACTTCCCCAAGAGCTGCCTGCACTGCGAGGAACCGCCCTGCGTCCCGGTCTGTCCAACCGGCGCCAGCTACAAGCGCGAGGAAGACGGCATCGTGCTGGTGGACTACGACAAGTGCATCGGCTGCAAGTACTGCTCCTGGGCCTGCCCCTACGGCGCCCGCGAGATCGACGAGAAGCAGCGGGTGATGAAGAAGTGCACGCTGTGCATCGACCGCATCACCGACACCAGTCTGCCCGAGTCCCAGCGCAAGCCCGCCTGCGTGCTGGCCTGCCCGACCAACGCCCGGCTGTTTGGCGATGTGCACGATCCGAACTCGGTGGTCTCGGTGGCGATCCGGGAGGAGGGCGGTTATCCGCTGCAGCCGGAGTGGGGCACCAAGCCGGCCAACCACTACCTGCCGCGTCGCAAGACCCGCATCCAGATCCACGAGGACGAACTGGTGCGCGCCGACAACCCGCTCAAGAAAGAGCAGCTGCCGACGCCGGAGGCGGGGGAGACGTTGGACGACGTGGCCTGGTGATTATTTTTTAATTATGAATTTTGAATGTTGAATTTTGAATTGGATGAGTGCGCATTGCGCACGGTTTATCTCCCCCTCTCCCTGGCCCTCTCCCGCGAGGGGAGAGGGAATCTGCCCGGATAGCCGTGTGCTTTCTGAAAGCCCCTCTCCCCTTGCGGGAGAGGGGTTGGGGAGAGGGGGGTTGAATAACCGTGAGCGAAGCGAACACCCCAATTCAAAATCAAGAATTCAAAATTCAAAATTTTTGGAGAAAAAGATGCATCCCGCATTCTCGGTAATCTTCTTAACGACCCTGATCGGCGCCGGCCAGGGCCTGTTCCTGGCGCTGTACACCGGACAGCTCTACTCCCTGGCCAATCTGCTGCCAACGCAGAGCGAGCACTTTTACGCCTTGGGGAGTCTCACCGCCCTGGCACTGCTGGTCGGTGGGTTGGTCGCCTCGGTCTTCCACCTGGGGCGTCCCGAGCGCGCCTGGCGCGCCGCCACCCAGTGGCGCACCTCCTGGCTCTCGCGGGAGGTTATCGCATTGCCCGCCGCCATGGGGCTGACCTTTCTCTACGGTCTGCTCCACTACCTGGGCTGGACCGATCCCCTGTTCGTGATCTCCGAAACCCTGCCGGTGGATATCACCCTGATCATCGGCGCTTTGGGTACCGTCGCCAGCTTCGTGCTGTTTCTCTGCACGGCCATGATCTATGCCAGTTTGCGCTTCATCAAGGCCTGGCACTCGCCGTTGACGGTAGCCAATTTTCTCTTTCTCGGCGTCGCCTCCGGCTTCATGCTGGCGGCTGCTTTCTCCGCCTACCTGGGCACCGAGTTGGTGGCCTTCTACGGCACCTGGGCGGTGATCGCGACCCTGCTCGGCGCCGTCACCCGCGGCTTCTCGCTCTATCGCAACACCAGTGTTCGCTGCAAGGTCGATCTGCAATCGGCCATCGGCGTGCATCACAGCCAGCTGCATCAGAAGGCGCAGGGCTTCATGGGCGGTTCCTTCAACACCCGGGAGTTTTTCCACCACAAGTCGGAAGGCTTCCTGCTGATGGTGCGCTACGGTTTCTTGCTGATGGTGTTCATTCTGCCGGTGGTGTTGATCCTGCTGGCCTACGGCCTGGAGTCGAGCCGGCTGCCCATCGCCGCCTTCGCGATCCAGTACCTGGGCCTGGTACTGGAGCGCTACCACTTCTTCACCGAGGCGAAGCATCCGCAGAATCTCTATTACCAGAGCATGGCGTGATGCAATGGTGTGTTGAGTATTGAATTTTGGTGGTGGTGTGGTGCTTTGCGCACTTTTTTTGGATCCCCCTCTCCCTGGCCCTCTCCCGCGAGGGGAGAGGGAATTTTTCCGGCGAGCTGGGTGCCTCCGAAAGCCCCTCTCCCCTTGCGGGAGGGGGGTTGGGGAGAGGGGGAGATAAAAACCGTGAGCGCAGCGAACTCATTCATTTCAAACCAGTACCAGGCTCATCGATTTTATTGCGCGAGGAGTTCACCATGAACCGTTATCTGTTCGCCTTGATGCTTTTCTTCTCCACCGCCGTTCGTGCCGATGTGGCGGTGCTCGTCCACGGCTACCTGGGTAGCGCGGCATCCTGGGATGTCAGCGGCGTCACCCCGGTCCTGGAGCGTAACGGCTGGCAGCGCGCCGGGGTGCTCACGCCCCGTGGATTGATCCCCGTCAGGGAACAGGCCAGGGGCGACACCTTCTACACCGTGGAACTCCCCTCCATGGCCCCGGTGGCTCTGCAAGCCGATCTGCTGGGTCGCATGGTCGCAGCGGTCGAGCAGCGTCATCCGGGTGAGCCTGTGATCCTGGTCGGCCACTCCGCCGGTGGCGTGGTGGCGCGCCTGCTGCTGGTGCAGGGCGGGGTGAGGCGGCCCAAGGCCCTGATCACCATTGCCTCGCCCCACCTCGGCACCTTGCGGGCGGTGGAGGCGCTTGACGAGACCGACGATCCCTTCCCGATAAGCGTGGTGAAGGAGTTCTTCGCCGGCGAACTCTATGGCGTGGTACGCGACTCCTGGGAGGTGCTGATCGATCTCACCCCCGAAGAGCCGGGCAACCTGCTGTTCTGGCTCAACCGCCAGCCGCATCCCGACATCGCCTATGTCTCGGTGGTGCGCCCGGGTCCCATTGGCGCCGGCGACGAACTGGTGCCCGCCTTCAGCCAGGACATGAACAACGTGCAGGCATTGAAGGGCAAGTCCCGTGTTGTCACCCTGCCGGTGGGTCATGCTTTGCAGCCGCCTGACGGCAAGCTTTTGGTGGAGTTGTTGAGCGGAGTGTAATTCATTGAGCCGAATGGTGGGGCCCTGCCCTGCCCCACCAAACATTAACACGACAACAAATAAACCGATCGGTGCATCTTGCCGCACTGTTTAATCGGGATCTCACCATACCAACCCCCAAGGGCTTGACCTCCCTACTCGAATCATTCAGCTTTCACTTCTGTTGCCTCATGGACTGACCGCCGATGGCTGACGACAAAACAATTCAATCCGATCTTCCCACGCCTCAACAGGCCGTTGATCGCTTCTGCGATGGTTGCAACTGCTCCCAGTCTGTGCTGACTGTCTATGCCGGACGCTATGGGATCGACGAGTCGCTGGCCATGCGTATCGCCACCGGTCTCGGCGGCGGTGTGGGCCGCATGGGCGGGGTTTGTGGTACCCTGACCGGCGCCGCGCTGGTATTGGGTCTGGAACACGGTCCCCACATCCAGGGAGGGCAGAACGCCAAGGAGGCAACTTATGCGGCCACCCGGTGGCTGCAGCAGCGCTTCATCGAGCGCCACGGCAGCAACCAGTGCCGGGAGCTGCTGGAGAAGGATCTGAGCGTCGACGAAGAGTACCAACAGGCCCGTGAGCTGGGATTGTTCAAGCGCCGTTGCCCGCATTACGTGGAGACGGTGGTGACCCTGCTCGACGAATGGTTCGCAGAGAAACAAGCCAACATGAAACAGAAAATCCTCACCATGCTCGAACTGCAGGACGCCATGAACCGCAAGGTCAATCCCGACTGGCGTGATGCGGGCTACCCCTGGTACCGGGCGATCTGGACCGAGTGCGCCGAGATGCTCGACCACTACGGGTGGAAGTGGTGGAAGCACCAGAAGCCCGACATGGCGCAGGTGCATCTGGAGATCGTCGATATCTGGCACTTCGCCTTGAGTGATCTGATCCTGCACAACGACTCCATGGAGAAGGCGGCGGAACTGGCGCTCGAAGGCTTGAATCAGCAGGTTGGCGACATCGACTTCAGAAGCTCGATCGAACACCTGGCCATGGCCAGCATCCAGCACCAGTCGGCCGACATCGGTCGCTTCGCCGAAGTGATGAAAGCGGCCGATCTGGGTTTCGATGAACTCTTCAAGACCTACGTGGGCAAGAACGTACTCAACTTCTTCCGCCAGGACCACGGCTACAAGGAGGGGAGCTACATCAAACTCTGGAACGGTCGTGAGGACAACGAATACCTGGCCGACATCCTCGCCAGCCTCGATGCCGACAACGCCGGTTTCAGCGAAGAGGTCTATCGACGTCTGGAACAGGCCTATCCTGCAGGTTGATACCACCCATTCGGCATTTCGTCCGCCATTGGCCGCGTGATGCCGATTCAGTAGGGGAGTGAAACCTTCGAGTATCAGTACGTCCGCTACAAGCCCAAGCGGGAACGGATCGAACGGACCGAATCGATCTACAGACGGCTGCTCGGGGGCAAGGCTTTCAAGCCCGGACCGGCGAGCCGGCGAAGCCAAGGCCGGAAGCTGATCGCGGCAGCGCGTCTGAGGAGCTGAGCAGGGTGGCGAAAGAGCTCAACCAGAACATCGTCAACCTCAACCAGGTGGCCGAGATCACCTCGCAGGGGGCCCACCGCAGTGTCGAGGCCAGCGAGCAGATGGTGGCCATCATCGACCGGCTCGAACATCTGGTAGTGCAGTTCAGGAGCTGACCGACTTGCTTGTTGCCGGGGCGGCTCCTCAGTCCCTTCCTGCCGACACACAAGGCCTCGGCCGAGCAGGTTTCTGTCCCGGCACAGATATGGGGCGGGTCAGCCCAACCATCCCAACTCATGTCATCGGCGAGGCTGGAATGGATGGGCTTGAATATGAACGGGTCAGCAGGTCCGGCGTATTCATGCTCCGGTCTGTTTATCCCCGCAGCCTCGAATGGGTTATCCTGATCCAAGGATCCACTCGACAGGGCGCTTACCCTTCATGTGTTATCGTGCCGGATGCATGCTTATCGGATGGTTGTTGATCACCAGCGCCGCGTGGGCGGACGGGCAACTGGTGACGGCCGAACCCGCGTATCGGCAGGAGACCCTTTCCGGGTTTACCCGCGAGCGTACACGGGTACTGCTGTCAGCAGAGACCAACGGCCGGGTGACGGCGGTGTACGGCGACGTGGGGGACCTCACCGTGGACGAACCGCCCTTTGCCTGTCTCGATCCCACTTTCATCGACCTTGAACTGGCGGCCAACCGGGCGGAGCAGGAGGCGTTGCGGGTGGATCTGGACTACTTCCGCAAGGAGGTGAAACGCATCCGACAGTTGCTGGCGCAGAAGAGCTCGTCCGAGAGCCAGCTCGACGCCGCCGTGCGCAACCAGAACAAGACCGAAGTACAGCTGGAAGCGCTGCAGATCGCCGCACAAACCCTGAGAGAGCGCAAGGCGCGTCACTGTATCCGCACGCCGGCCGGTTGGCGTGTCATCAGTCGCCAGGTGGAGCCCGGGGAGTGGATCAACACCGGTCAGCCGGTGGTGGAGATCGGTGATTACCGCAGTCTGCTGGTGCCGTTCGCCTTGAGCATGACCGAGTACCGGGCCATGCAGCGTCTGGACGACGACCTCTCCCTGCGCCTGCCGCAGCAGGGCGTGACGGTGCCGGCCCGGCTGTTGCGGGTCTCCCCCGCCTTCGATCAGGCTTCACGCAAGATTCAGGTCGAGCTGGAGATCGGCGAGGGGATCGACACTCCACGCGGCGGTCTGCGCGCTGAACTCGACCTGACCCTACCGCTCAACACCGGGGCGGTGGTGGTGCCGGAGTCGGCGCTGGTGAAGCGTTACGAACAGTACTGGCTGAGGCGGCCCGACGGCGAGGAGGTCCGGGTGGTCTACCTGGGACACGAGGAGGGGGCTGAGGGGGGCGTGGTGCGGGTGGCCTCGCCCGAGGTCAATGCCGGCGACCGTTTTCAACGCCATCCGGAGTAACCACCCGTGCGTGGGGTCGTCGCCTTCTCTCTCAAACAGCGCGTCTTCTACAACCTGATGTTCGTGGTGTTGATGGTGGTGGGCTTCATCACCCTCTTCGCCCTGCCGGCCGAGCGCTACCCCAACTTCGGCTTCGGCGAGGTGATCATCTCCACCATCTATCCCGGCGCCTCCCCGGTGGAGGTGGAGAGCCTGGTCACGCGCAAGATCGAGGAGGCGTTGGAGCGGGTCGACGACGTGGAGTGGATCAACGCCACCTCCTTCAGCGGGCGCTCCAACATCCGCCTCAAGTTCGTCGACGACAGCGACTACGACAGGCTCTTCGACGAGGTCCGCTTCGAGGTGCTGAACATCCTCGGCGAACTGCCGGAGGGGGTCGATCCGCCCAGCCTGCTCAACGCCAAGGTGCAGGACTGGCTGCCGGTGCTCACGCTCAGTCTCGCCGGCGAGCACGGCAACCGGGCGCTGGCGCTGATGGCCGACGAGATCAAGATCCGGCTGCTGAAGATCCCCGGCATCAAGCAGGTGGACATCACCGGCGAACAGACCCAGGAGTTCCACGTCGAACTCGATCCGGCCAGGCTGCGCCTCTACGGCGTCACCTTCGATCAGGTGGCGGCCGCCCTCGGCAGCATCAACCGCATCATCCCCGCCGGCAAATACACCAACGACAGCGGCGAGTTCCTGGTCAAGCTCGATGAGCGTTTCCGCAGCCTGGAACAGGTGCAGCAGACGGTGGTGCGGCGCGACGCCGACGGCAGCCTGCTGCGGCTGCAGGCGCTGGCCAGCCATATCGGTCTCGGCTACCGCGACCCGATCGTCATCGCCTCGGTCAACGGCAAGCCTTCGATCGGCCTCAAGGTGCTCAAGTCGGACGCCGGCAACGCCATGCGCATTCGCGACCAGGTGCTGGCGGTGGCCGACGAGTTCCGCCCCGGACTGGCGGCGCAGGGGGTGGAGCTGGCGCTGACCCAGGACTCCACCGTCTACATCAAGGACGGCCTCTCCACCCTCGGCATGAACATGCTGGCGGGTATCGTCCTGGTCTCCTTGATCATCTGGTACTTCATGGGAGTGCGCAACGCC
>JBNKYJ010000125.1:0-17224 GCA_050300835.1 Sedimenticolaceae bacterium | reverse complement strand
CCACTGCTGCTGCGCCAACCGCACCTGGTCGGCGAAGGGGCCGCCACCGGGAACGATGACCAGAGGCCCTTGCCGGGTCAGGGCCCGCAACCAGTCACGCAGATGGGCCGAATCGAACAGGCTGCCGCCCAGCTTGACTATCCACATTGTTCGGAATTCATCCGCTCCATGCGTTGCAGCAGATCCAACAGGGCGGCCGCCTTGTGATAGGTCTCCCGATATTCCGCTTCGGGATCGGAATCGGCAACGATGCCGCCTCCGGCCCACAGACGGGTGACACCCTCGGAGTGAATCATGGTGCGTATGGCGATGTTGGTGTCCATATCGCCGTCGAAGCCGATATAGCCGATGGAGCCGCAATAGATGCCTCGACGATGGGGCTCCAGCTCCTCGATGATCTCCATCGAACGCAGCTTCGGCGCACCGGTGATGGAACCGCCGGGAAAGCAGGCGCGCAGCAGAGAGAGCGCATCCTGGCCCCGATCGAGGGTGCCGACGACCTTGCTCACCAGATGATGCACCCGTGCATAGCTCTCCAGTTTGAAGAGTTCCGGCACCTCTACGCTGCCGGGGACACAGACCTTGCCCAGGTCATTGCGCAGCAGGTCGACGATCATGACGTTCTCCGCCTGATCCTTCCGACTCTGCTTCAACATCTCGGCCAGCATCATGTCTTCTACCGGATCCTCACCCCTGGGCGCCGTTCCCTTGATCGGTTTGGTCGCCACCTGTCCGCCACGCAGCTCCAGAAAACGCTCGGGCGAGGTGCTCAACACCTTGCAGTGAGGCGTGCTCAGGTAGGCGGCAAAAGGCGCGGCGTTGAGTTGTCGCAGGCCCTTGTAGGCCTGCCAGGGGTCGCCTTCGGCGGCGACGGAGAAGCGCTGTGCGAAGTTGACCTGATAACAGTCGCCATCGAGGATGTAGCGTTTGATTCTGGCAATGGAATCGATGTACTCGGCATGCGTCATGTTCGAACAGACTTCGCCCATGACCCGATAGGGCTCCGTTGGCCGGGCAACGGCGGATCGCTCCGCGGCCCGCAACAACAGCCTGCGATAGCGTTCGAGCCGGGTCGGGTTGCGTCCGACCAGACTGCTGCGCCGCTCCTCATGGTCCACCACCAGCGCCCAGTCGTGGATACCGACGGCCATTTCCGGCAGCTGTTCCATGTCCTCTGCGATCTCCGGCATCCGTTCCAGCCGCCGGCCGAGATCGTAACCGAAATAGCCGATCGCACCGCCACAGAACGGCAGCTCATCAATCCCTGCCGTTATGGGCCCCAGCTCCTCTCGCAGCAGCTGAAAGGGGTCATCCGGCGAGAGGCGCACCTCGGTGCCGTTGCGAGTGATGCGGGTCTGTTCTCCGCGGGTGACGAGGACACTGACCGGGTCCGCCGTCAGGATATCGTAGCGTCCCTGCGTGCTGAACGGACGGCCACTGTCGAGAAAGGCGGCCCAGGGATGGTGCGCGATGGCCTCGAACAGGAGAGCACTGTCCTCGTGATAGGGAAAGTCGATGGCGATGGGATTCATCATGCCGCCTCACCCCTGGCCAGACTGGCCACGGCGACCGCGGGGGCGCATTCCGCCGCCTTGGACGCCTGCTCCCGCGAACAGGAGAAGAGTGTCTCGATACCCACGTAGGGGCGGTTCAGGCGTTGGCAGATCCGCTCCACCAGAAAGCGCCCCACACCGGCGCCGACCAAGGGGGCGGAGTCCGAGAGTCCGGGTCTGGAGAGCATGCGCGCACAGGCGTCCTCGATCTGACGCAGCTGCTGTTCGGCGATATAGCCTGAGACCTTGCGCCACCCCTCGAAATCCGTGGCATCCGCATCGAGCCCCAGCATCCGCGCCAGGCGTCGCGCACTGCCGATAGGACTCTTCTCTCCGCCATCCGCGCTAGGCAGCAGATCGGTCCCCTCCGGCAACTGGCCGAGTAGACGATAGACATCCGCCGTGGTTGCGAAATGCTCCGCCATCAGATAAACCCACTCTCCCGCAAAGGGGGCCTTGTCCGTTATCGCCATCAGCGGCGTGCGCACGACCCCGGTATAGATCAGCGACTGACTGACCAGCCGCTGATGGTCGCTAGTGTCACACGTCAACACCTGTTTGTCAGCGAAGGGTATCAGATCTGTGGTGGTGCTTCCCACGTCGATCAACACGCCTTCGTGCAGCTGACTGGCGATCAGGGAAGCCGTGGCGAGCCAATTGGCCGAAGCCACCTGAAGCGCGCTGTCGACGGCCATCTCGGGTTTCAGAAAACCTGCCTGTCCGCCATAGATCGAAAGCTTGGCGGCCGGAAAACGGCGACTCATCACCTCGATCAGCGATTTCACACCACTGGCCCGATCGGGAAACAGGTCGACCAGTTCACCGGTCATGGTCACCGCGTGTCGCAGACCGTTACAGTCGCCGATCGACTCCAATACCGCGTCGATGCCCGACTCCAGCCACTCCAGCCCCTGCCAGAGCGGACAGGGCAACTGCACCACCGTCTCCACGCAGCCACCACCGTCGAGACGCGCGGACTTGATGTGCGCACCACCGAGATCCCAACCCACTATCGCTTCATGCTGCACCGACATACTCCAGGTTGACGTCCACCACCAGGTTGTTCAGGATCTGCCCGGGTGAAGGCAGCTTGCCTTTCAGCAGATCCAGCACCAGTGCGGCGGGATTGATCCCTGTCGACTCTTTGAGGCCGACATAGGAGGTGGTTATTCTCGGATTGACCTCCAACACCTGCAAGCCATCCCCCGTATCGATGATATCGATACCGATCAGACCCCACAGCTCGGGCAACGCGGCCACCACCGACCGCCCGATCTGGTAAAAGCGGTCCCTCTCGTCCAGACAACCGTTCACGACACAACCCAGAAGCACAAAACCGGTGTCGGTCATGGCCACCCGCTGATGATTGACGCTCAGGACAAAGCCCTCGCCGTTGTGCGCCAGGACATTGAGGCTGGTCGGTGTTCCATGAACGAAAGGCTGTATTACATACTCCTTTCCCATCGGGAGACTTTCGAATTGGCGACACAGGTCATCACGATCGCGACAGATTCGGATCCCCTGGCAGCCGACGCCGTCATCCGGCTTGAGCACCCAGCTGCCCGGACGATTGGGCAGTATCTCCTCGAACCGGTAAGTCGGCACCACCGGGATGCCATGTTCCCCCAGCAGTCTGGAGGTGGCCAGTTTGCTCGAGGTGACTTGCACCGCTTGAGGCGGACTGTTCAACAGCAGTTTCCCCTGACTGATCACCGTCTCGCTGATGTGCTTCAAAATCTCCGCGTATTCCGGGGCGATCGGCCACACCGCGTCGGACCATGCGATGCATTGCAACCAGGTTTCGAAAAATTCGTCCAGGCCGCTCAGCATGTGGAATTCGATCGGCAGGTCGGGTTTTC
Organism: Sedimenticolaceae bacterium; assembly: GCA_050300835.1. Classification (GTDB taxonomy): domain Bacteria; phylum Pseudomonadota; class Gammaproteobacteria; order Chromatiales; family Chromatiaceae; genus Thiodiazotropha. The sequence goes on along the minus strand of JBNKYJ010000125.1, from coordinate 13,812 downwards.
CCAGTCGGGCATCACGGGTCGCGACGACCTCGATATCAGGCAGTTCCATGAGATCGGATACCAGCGCCTTGAGCATCATGTCCCCCTCTTCCGCGAGGGAGGGAGGTAACGGGCTGTCCAGCATCCCGCCACCCGTAATATACTCGAAGACGAACACTCTCATGGTTAGTTATCTGCGCTGATGAAGCTCATACCCGTCATAGACGTGATGCATGGCCATGTCGTGACGGCCAAGCGCGGTGAACGGCAGACCTATGCACCCTCCAACACTCCCTTGTGCCGTTCCAGCCGACCCGGGGAGGTGATCGCCGCACTGTTGGCGCTGCATCCGTTCGACACGCTCTACATTGCCGATCTCGACGCCATTCTCAGTCAGGGGTCGAACAGCGATCTGATACGTCGGCTCGCCCGTGAGCATCCGCACGTGACCTTCTGGATCGACAACGGACTTGTGGAACCGGATGCCGTGAGCGAATTTGCCCGCCCTGTTATTGGCACCGAGTCGCTTGTGAATTCCGAACAACTTGCTCATCTGCTTGCCTCGCTTCCTTCCCCCGTGCTCTCCCTCGACTATCTGGGTGAGCGTTTCCTGGGGCCTGTCGGTCTCGACCTGCAGCCTGATCACTGGCCCAAGGATGTCATTGCCATGACACTTTCCCGGGTCGGTGCCAACAGCGGACCTGATTTGACACGCCTACAGTCATTATTGGCGCGACGCACGGATCTGCGTCTCTACGCCGCCGGCGGCATCCGTAATCCACAGGATCTGGAACGGCTAGGTTCCATCGGCGCTGCCGGTGCCCTGCTTTCGACGGCCCTGCATCAAGGCACTATCGACAGCACGGCTTTGGGTCGTTTCCTATCGTCGTAAAGCCTGGCCGCACTCATCGCCGCGATTTGGCGATAATCTCCAGCGTGGGTGGCTTCTCTTTTATCAGCTCGCGCAGTGGCGATGCGCCCAGATCGTTATCGACAAAGTGCGTCATCAATCGGTCGCTTCCCGAGTTCTGGAACTCCTCCAGGCTGGGGCCGGTGTAGTTACACCAGGACTGAGTGGTTTCGTACAGCTGCAGCTCCACCAGCCCGGGAAGGTACTCGATGAGCTGTTCCCAGATGAAGACACACAGCATTTCGGTACTCGAACGCCAGGCCAGCTCCGACGCGGCATAGTTCAAGTTGTGATGGTCGAAGCGATCGACCACGCGTTGGTTGGTCACCCGCTTCAAATAGCCGTAGTCCACCACGCAACCGGTCACCGGATCGATGCGGTCCCTGACCTTGACGTGCAACTGATAGCGTCCACCATGCAGGTTGGAACACTTGGCCGGATGGTCGGTGATGAAGTGGGCGGCGTCGAACACCAACTCTTTCGATACCGTCACCTCCGGGGTCTTCTGTTCAAACCGCTCCATGGCACCGGGGATCTGCATCAGCGATCCTCGCACCAGGGCGAGCAGGTGTGCTGTATCCGAACGGGTCAGGGTGCGCAACAAAAGCCCTTCGGGATGGTCAGCCGCATCGAGTTCCCGGAAACGAATACCCTGCCGGGAGGCTTCCGCCATGACCGTCTCCCCGGCGCTCCGCTGTGGGAACTGCAGGAACAGATAGCCTGCCTGCTGCTCACCGACGTGGGCGATCAGCACCGCCAGACTGGACAGGAAATCGGGGGGTGGCACCGGAGAGAGATGAGCCTCTGCGCTCTGCCTCAGAAAGGCTGTCGGCACTTTCAGCCGATTCACCGCTACCACCCGATGGGTGGTGTCCGTATAGCGGTACTCCTGAACAAAACGGAAACCGTACTCCCTCAGCCACTTGAGATCCCAAAGCAGCAGATCCAGGCGCCTGACTTCCCCGGGCAACAGTGTGAACGCCTCCTCGGTTTGCAGCAGACCGGCCCAGCGGAGACCTCTGAGCACGGAGCGAGCCCGTTCCGAGGGATAGCCCTCCGGTGGCGCATAGGTCTCGACGCCGTCCACACGGTTCACCGCTTCCCGATCGATCAGAAGATCCAAAGGCAAATGGTGCCGAATGGCATATTCATGAAGCGTCAGCGAACAACAGCGCAATAAATGCCTGTTGTCCAGCCGGGCAAGTTCACTGCCGCATTCGAGACATTGCATCGTCATCCTCCACTATCGACCCACCAGGGCCTCGGAAACCAGGTACGGGAGCGGTACACAGACTCGTGCGTGACCGACCCCGACCGGATTTCCCTATCGGCCGTCGACACATCCCTGTGGCGACGCCCTCATCGAGCCTCAGTCGTGGGCGGCGAAGGGGTGAGATGCCGAACCCTTCTTGGCTACCACGTCTTTGGCCATCGGCTCACCGGCGATCGCGCGCTGGATCGACTCCTTGGTAGCCTGGTAGTTGTAGTCCTGGATCTTGGCGTCGTCCGCGGCTTCCCAATGGATGAAGACACCGACACAGATGAAGACATCGTCGGCCTCATCGGCGGGGATGGTGCCATCCTCGACACAGTCGGCCACCGCCATGGCGACACCACGTTGGGCCGGACCGAACATCTGCACCGCCTGCTTGGCACCCTTGATGGTCACCTTGTTGAACATCATGGTGCTGGGTTTGCAGGCCAGGTTGGGAGCAACAACGGCGAGCAGCGATGTGAAGCCGTCCTTGTTGTTGACCAGACCGTTGCAGAATGCGGTCTCGGCGGCAGAACCCCGGGGACCGATCAGAAGATCGATATGTGCAACTTCATTACCGTCGCCGACCAGCGATTCTCCGACCATCGTTCTATTGATAACTGGCATTTCAGTTTCTCCTTACTTGTTATAGAGAGTTAACTACGGACCCCCACCTCTTTGGGCTGGGAATCACTGTCACGGGAAAACCCCGCTTTCCGCTCAAACGCGGGAAGTATCGACTCCAGGTGAGCAATAAACAGCGTGGCGACAGTCATATCCGCCGATGTACCTGGATTGATGCCTTTGCGTTTGAATTCTTTGTCCGCCTGCAGCAGTCGTAGCTGGAAATGCTGAGGCAGCTCCGCCCGCGAGAGCCCTTTGTCGAGCTCAGCCGCATGCAGACTGGTAGAGACGGCTTTATACAGGCCTTGCTTGCGCTGGATATGCGTATCGGGATAGCGGGCGAGCAGGCTGAGATAGAGACCGGTAACCGCCCACTCCCTGCTCTGCCATCGCTTCTCGAGATAGTGCAGTCGCGGCAGTGCTTCTTCGAACAGCACGGCATAACCGGTGCTGTACTGGCGTGCTATCAGATCTCGCTCCGCGGCATGACCCATCACTTCGAGCAAGGGGACGCTGGCGGTTTCCGATACATCGTAGCGATCGGATGTTCCCAACCCGGCGGGTGCCGCCAGCTGTATGGCGCGAAACAGCCATTGCGTCTGTTTTGCATCAGCCGTCGCCAGTACCTTGCGCAATCTGTCTCGCAACAGTCCGCCGGAGGGCTGACTTTCGTCGAGTAGCGCCTGAACCAGCGGAGCGCAAAGCATCACGATGCCGAGATTGGTATTGCAGCCGACCGCGTTTCGGGTGGCTTCGACCGTCCGATAGATACGCTCGCCCAAGCCGAGTCCGGCTTCAGTCAGAGGCTGCGCACTGACATCGGCGCTGGTGATGAAGTCTTCCAGCGTCATCCCGTGACCGTCGGAGAAACGGTGCACGTTGCCCGGCTTGAGGGCATCGAGTTCGCTCAGGCAGGCTTGACGATAGGCCGCGGCCAGGCGCCGTCTCAGGCTTGCAATGGGTTGCAACGGCAGGTTCATCAGACCACCTCCGTGAGCGGCTCGCCCCGGCATCTGGAGAGGAAGTCCTCCACCAGCAGCTGCGTGACATCGTGCTGGCAGACCTGCTGCAATCCTTTCCAGGCCGGTATGCTGTTGATCTCCAGGACATGGGCGCGACCCTCGGCGTCGCGCAGGATGTCGACTCCGGCGTAACTCATCTGCAGGGCATCCGAGGCGGCCTCCGCCAAGGCCTTGAGTTCCGGATCGAGTACCGCCGGGTGACACTGGGCACCTTGCGCCACATTGCTGATCCAGCCTTCCCCACGGCGCATCATGGCTGCCACCGCGCGGCCGTTGATGACGAATATGCGCCAGTCGCAGGATTGCTCCGCGCCTGTCGGGACAAACCGCTGCAGATAGAAGACACCGTTGTAGAGCGCGGCATCGGGCAGGCCGTCAACATCGCGAATGCGCATCAGGCCGATACCCTGGGAACCGAACAGCGGTTTCAGCACCAGTTCATGGCCCGCCTGGAACTCGCCTGACAGGACCTTTGTAAGCGCTTTGCCCTGTTCCATCACCCAGGTGGGCGGCGTTGGAATACCGGCGGAGTGCAGCAGGAAGCTGGTCATGCCTTTGTCCACGCTGCGTTCGATGGCCCGGCCATCGTTATAGACACAGACGCCGAGGTGATCGAGGGCGTGCAGAATGTCGAGGTAGTGCACCACCTGCTCCAGCGTGCCCCCCGGCACACCGCGCACGAAGACGCCATCCGGCAGTTCTTCGAAACCGGGGATCATCAGGCCGTGCCCCTCTGCGCCGAGATCGAAGCCGCAGCGGGTCAGGGAGACAAACTCGCTGGTACAGCCGTGCTCAGCGAAAACCTCGCGCAGACGGGCGCCGTGCCAGCCGGGATCATCGGTGAAGATGGCGATGCGTCTGCTCATGGGCCGATTCCGAAAGAGGCTTGCAGCAGGTCGATATCGAGCGCGCCGGCCGAGAAACTGTTGCCGCTGTCGAGCACGCTGACCATCACCCTTGCCGGACTGAAGAGCATGGGATCGATCTTGAAGAAGTCGTACTCATAGGCCTTGAAGACTTCGCCGAAGGGACGGCCATAGTCACGCGAGGCACTGCTCGGCAATTGCTCGCAGAGCTTGGCCGCCGCCGCGTCCTCGCCGCCGACGAAGAGCTGCACCAGGCCGGCGAAGAGAATGGCGTCGTTGGTGCGCCCCATGGCATTGAGAAAATCGGGTGCCGGTGGCGGCAGCGGCGCACTGCCGATGCCGTCCCGGATGTCGGACAGCGCGAACTCCAGCTCATGGGCCTTGTGCATGGCCACTTCAAGCACCCGGGCAACGATCTGCACCGTACCGGCGAGACTGCTGGTGGGCGTCAGAATCAGCGTCAGTGCCTCCAAGGCGACTCCGCAGTCCCGTGCGATCTTTTCGCACAGGGGCAGCGGCGGAACCCGGTCGACCTCCAACACCAGGCAGGTCCGATCGGCCTGGTCCCGATAATTCAGCTCCTGAAACAGGGGCTCTTTCTGTGCCAGCGCCCTTCCGGGTCCGGAGCCCAGGGCGTGGAAAGCCTTTTTGCCCTCCTCCTTGTGCGACAGACTCCATCCCGCGTACTGGCTTCCCAGGCACGCAAGCACCGGATCGGTGGTATGGACATGTACGGAAAGCGGCCAGCCGGCAACCGGTCCGCTGCCGCTGAGGCTGACGCTGCCGAGTCCGCCGAGGCAGATCTCCGCGATGCGGCGTCCCGCTTCGAGGCAACCCGGCGCGGCGATTCCCGCGTCCACCACCTGGCAGCCATTGTCCAGACGCTCGACGCCAAGACGCAGGACTTCGGCATCCGCCACCAGCGAATCGACCAGTGGCGCGGTCAATGCATTGATGCTGGGACGGCTCATAAGGCCACCTTGCGCATTTCGGTTTGCGCCTGGGGTGTTGTTGGACAAAGCATCTGTAGAATCTCATCCCGGTAGTGACGCAGCACGGCCTCCACCTCATCCTCACTGCCGCCCTGGGCAAACAGACTGCAGAGGGGTTGTCCCTCGGGGATTCTGGCGCCGGACGATGGCCGGTCCTTGACCCATTGCGGCCAGGCCAAGGCAGCGGGAATCTCGATGGTTTGCGGGCTATAGACGATCTGGTGACCATGCACCACGGTCGAACCGACGATCGGCAGCACCGGAAGCTCGCCGAGGCAGGCCGCGATATGGTGCTTGACCCAACCGTCGCTCAGCAGGTGCTCGTAGAGCTCCAGGGTCGCCGAAGGCCGTGGGTTGAGATCGAGCACGAAGATCCCGTCATCGTTCAGGATGAAATCGAGACTGTTGATCCCCTTCAGGGAGAGCTCGCCGACCAGCTTTTGGACGATTTCTTCCACCTGCAGACGCCAGTCATCCTGCAGTTGGGCCTGGCCCAGCGCACCCGTATAGAGGAACGGGGCCGGTGCATTGGCGGCACCCGTGCCAAGCCGGTTGAAACCGATGGTGCGAAAACGCTCGCCATTGGCGATGAAGAGGATCGACATCGCGGAACCGGTGAGATGGCGCTGGTAGTAGCAGGCGGAATCCGTCGCCGAGTGTTGCGGATCGAAATAGGCCACACCCTGACCACCGCAACTGCCGGCCCGCTTGATCAACCAGGCCTTCTCGGGTGCGGAGTAAGGGGGCGTGAAACAGACCTCCGGGTAGGGAATACGCAGCCGATTGAGCAGCGAGAAGTAGCGGCGGGGATTGCGCAGCCTTTCCAGCACCGAAGGCGCATTACCGAACAGTCGGCAATGTTGTGACAGGCGGCTCAGGAGCGAGGAGGCCTGCTCCAGGCCTGCGCCGTAGACCACCCCGCAAGGGTGTTGCGGAAACAGTGCCGCCATCTCCTCGATGAGTTCATCCACGTCCACTCGTGAAAACTCGTGACTGGCGGGCCAGCAATCGGCCACGGCCAGGGTATCCTCGTCACAGAAGGCATCGATGACCGTGACCCGATAGCCGCCACGCACGGCCGATTCGGCGATCGCGCGGCCGCTGTTGGCCAGAATCAGCAGAGAGGTGCTATCAGCCGACATGGTCACGCGCCACCTCGAAGGCACTGTTGAAATCGAGAAACTGGGGTTCGCCGCTCTCGAACATCTTCTTCAGCAGCTGATGCTGGGCCTGGTACTTGACGTTACCGACCGTAAGCGCGCCGATACCCACGGCCCCGCTGGGCGAACCCGCGATGGGCTTGGCGTCGTCCAGCACACCGACGCCCTCGATACCCTCGGGTGGCACCGCGTTGACGTCACACGCGACCTTGAGCCGTGTCGCTGACTGGAGGTGACCCGCGTTCAGCACCTGCACCCCCGCCTTGGCGGCGTTGAATACCACGTCCGCCTGGCTCGCCAGTTCGATGATCCCTGCTTCGCTACTGCCGTCGGCGGCCAAAAGATTCGATCCATAGCGTTGGTTGCAGAGTTCAGCCACCGCTTCTGCCTTGTGCTGGCTCTCATGGCTGACGATCACCGCTTCGGCGCCCGCGGTGGCGGCCAGCATCGCCGCCGTGGAACCGACCGGACCGGTGCCGCCGAAGACCACCACCCGCTGCCCCTTCAACCCGGCGCTGTCGAGTTTCTTCAGTTCACGCTCGACGCAGGCGACCATGCCCGCGGCAGTGGTGAAGGCACCGCTGGGATCGGCGAACAGCGAGACCTCAAAGGGTGGGACCATCGACTGCTTCGCGGTCTGCATCATCTCCATGGCCACATGGGCGTCGCGGCCGCCGATGAAGATGCCGGTCCGTTTGACCCCCTTGGGACCCCGGGAAAAGATTGCGTCCTGGACCAGATCACGCACCTCCTCCAGCGCCACATTGATATAGGGCGTGCAAGCGGTCCACCCCGCGTCGTAGGCCATGTTCACGTCGAAGGGGCTGAGATTCTTGGCTGCGGTCAACATGTGCAGCAGGTAAGGTCTTTCCATCTAACGGGCTCGCTCTTTTTGTCTTAGTCTTGTCGGTTGTTGCAGCAAGTTGACGGCTGCGCCCTGATTGCGCGCCGCCACCCGCTGACATCGGAATGCAGAGAATTCACCGAATTGCTGCCTCAATGCCGCTTCCAGCCATTTGGCCTGTTCGGCGTCCTCGAGCAACACGAAGCCGGTAGGCCCCCAGGAACTCTGACCGATGCCGGCAAATCCCTGTTTGGCGGCCCACTTCAGGGCGGCGGAGATGACCGGGCTGGTGAAACGCCCTCCCTGAGCCGGAGCGAAGTGGTCGCCGACCACCTGTTGAATCTCCCCGATGGCCCGGGCAAAGGACACCATGTCGCCCTCGAGCACGCCGGGCAGGACCTGCATCATGACCAAACGGCAGAGATGGGCGGCGGCATCGGCGGGAAACTCGGGCAACTCGGAAAAAGCCGCGACCTCTTGTTTCCCGTGTAGGCCCTGGGTCCGGGTATCGAACAGCAGCAGCGCTCGCCACTGCTCGGGGAACGCCAGCCTGACGGCAACCGGAGGCACGCCATCCGCCTTGCCACGACCGCTGTCGAGAATGAATCCGCCCTGCTCGAAGGCGCCGATCCCGATACCCGAACGCTTGCCGCGATCCAACAGCTGTGCAATCGAGGCGGCATCATTGTCGCCGCCATAAAGTCGTTCGATGGCGGTGCCCACGGCCAGCGCCATCTGGGTACCCGAGCCCAGTCCCACGTGATCGGGTATGGTCTGCAGCAGACGGATATCGACGCCACCCTCGATGCCTCTGGCTTCGAGGTAGGCTCGGGCATACCTGAGCGCACGCTCCGCACCGGGCCCACTGACGGCGACATCCGCTGCCCGCACCGCCCGCAGGTGTGTGGCCAGATGAGTGACGGTCAGTCCGATACTGCCAAATCGCCTGCCCAGCCCCCCGTGCAGGTCGAGGAAGCCCAGATGCAAACGGGCAGGCGCTTCGACCTCGACGGTGAGTCCGTCAGTGGTGGGTTTGGCGCGGTAGGTCATAGGGCTCCTGGTCGTTTTCGTTATCGTTCTAGCCCGTTTGCAAATTGCATGCCTGATTCCTTATTCCAGCCGTTGTGCCGACTGCACCCACACGCATGCACCTGACGTGAACCAATGTGTCACACACCCTGCCCCAGCAGTTAACAGTCAGTTGGCGTCGGCAAGCTGCGAATATAATTGCCAGATATCCCGGCTGTATCGGTACCGCCACGAATCAGGGGATGATCGCAAACGCGACGCTCAGAGTGGCATAGTTTCTGCACACATCACGCAGATCAGCCGATCAGAGCATTGTCATAAGGGCGGGTACCAGCAGAGCATGTGGAATAACGAGATCGAAGAGACGACGAGTGCGATAACCTGTCCCGGTTGTGGATTGAGTTGTGACGACCTGAGGATCGGGGTGAAAAACGGCCGCCTGTTCTCGTTCGAGCACGGCTGCGAAACGGCAAGACGCTTCTTCGACAGCGCCTTCACACCGAAGACCCCGAGTCCCATGATCGAAGGCGCAGCGGTTTCGCTGGAAGCGGCGGTATCCCGGGCTGCGGAACTTTTGGAGAACGCACGCTCACCCCTCTTCGCCGGTCTGGCCACGGATGTCAACGGGATGCGCGGCGTGCTCGAGCTAGCCGATCGCTGCGGGGCCACACTCGACCATCTCAACGGCGATGCCATGTTTCGCAATCTGCGGGTGGTACAGGACAACGGCTGGTTCACCACCACCTTCACCGAGGTGCGCAACCGGGCCGACCTGATTCTGCTCGTCGGCAGCCAGTCCATCGAGCGTTTTCCACGCCTGGTCCAGCGCGTGCTCAATCCGCCTCAACAGCTGTTCACAGCCGGCGATGAACGCAGGCTGGTGCTGCTCGGCCCCTGGAATCCCGCTGCGCTGCCCGATGAGTTGGCGCCTTTGAATCCGACCCTGATCCCGATGCCACTCGAGTCGCTCACGGATGCGATCGCTATGCTGCGCGGCCTGGTCGCGGATCGGCCGGTCGCCGTAGCGAGAGAACCCTGGGGCGAGGCGTTGGTTGCCCTGGCAGAACAGTTGAAATCGGCAAAGTACAGTGTGATTGGGTGGAGCGCCGCCGAACTCGACCTGCCCCATGCCGAGCTGACCGTGCAGGGACTGGCGGAGCTGGCCAAGGACCTCAACGAAACCACCCGCAGCGCCGCCCTGCCCCTCGCCGGCAGCCTGGGTGATATCACCTGCAATCAGGTCTGTACCTGGCAGCTCGGCTATCCGTTGCGCAGCCGCCTGCAGCGTGGCTTTCCGGAGCACGACCCCCTGCTCAACCGCTGGCAGGATCTGATCGCCCGCGGCGAGAACGACCTGCTGCTTTGGGTCTCGGCGCTCTCCGCCCAGGCAACGCCTCCCCCGAGTGACGCGCCGACCCTGGTACTGGGCCATGGCGGGATGGTTTTCGAGCGCCCACCCGAGGTCTACATTCCGGTCGGCGTCCCGGGCGTCGATCATCCCGGTCACTGGTATCGCAGCGATTCGGTCTGCCCCCTGCCCCTGGGGAGGCTGCGCCCGGATGGACCATCGTCGGTGAGTGAGATCGCTAAACAGCTGTTTGACAGTCTGTATCCGGCAAAAGCGACCGAGGCGGGGGCAAGCGCATGTTGATCAAGCTCAGCGGCGGCAAAGTATACGATCCCGCCCATGCCGTCGACGGTGAAGTCAGGGACGTCTATATCCGCGACGGCAGAATCGTCGAGCCCCCCGCCGGCAGCGAGACCGTCCATCGCACCTACGCGCTGGACGGCAAGATCGTCATGGCCGGCGCCATCGACCTGCACACCCACATCGGCGGCGGCAAGGTCAACATCGCGCGCACCATGCTGCCGGAGGACCAGCGCGGTCACGTCATGAAGAGAACCGAGCTGACCCGCTCCGGCGGCGGTCATGCCGCCCCCTCCACCCTGGCGGCCGGCTACCGCTACGCGGAGATGGGCTACACCAGCTGTTTCGAACCCGCCGTACTGCCGGTCAACGCCCGCCAGGCTCATATGGAGATGGCCGACACGCCGATGGTCGACACCGGCGGCTATGCCATGCTCGGCAACGACGAGCTGCTGCTGCAGCTGATGGCCGAGGGCGCGGAGCAGCAGACCATCAACGACTATGTGGCCTGGACCCTGCGCGCGGCGCAGTGCATCGGCATCAAGGTGGTCAATCCCGGCGGTATCAGTGCCTTCAAGTTCAACCAGCGGGCGCTGGACGTGGACGACCTCCACCCCCACTACCGCATCAGCCCGCGGGACATCGTGCGCACCCTGAGCCGCGCCCTGAGCGAACTGCGGGTCCCCCACCCCCTGCATATCCACGCCAGCAACCTGGGGGTGCCGGGCAACTACCTCTCGACCCTCGCCACCATGGATGCGGCCGAAGGCCTGCCGATCCATCTGACCCACATCCAGTTCCACAGCTACGGCACCGAGGGCGACCGCAAGTTCTCCTCCTCGGCGGCCGAGATCGCCGAGGCGGTCAACAACCGTTCCAATGTCTCCATCGATGTGGGACAGGTGATGTTCGGCCAGACGGTCACCGTCTCCGGCGACACCATGGCGCAACACGCCAACCACAGCCATGCCCACCCCAACAAGTGGACCTGCATGGATATCGAGTGCGACGCCGGTTGCGGCGTGGTGCCCTTTCGCTATCGCGACAAGAACTTCGTCAACGCCCTGCAGTGGGCGATCGGGCTCGAGCTGTTTCTGATGGTGGACGATCCCTGGCGGGTCTTCCTCACCACCGACCACCCCAACGGCGCGCCCTTCACCAGCTATCCCCATCTGATCCGCCTGTTGATGGACCGCAGCTTCCGCAACGATCAACTGGCCAGGATCAATCCCGACGCCGCCGCCGCCAGCCATCTGGGCAGTATCGACAGAGAGTACTCCCTCTACGAGATCGCCATCATGACCCGCGCCGCGCCGGCGCGCATTCTGGGACTCGGCGATCGCGGGCATCTGGCGCCGGGCGCGGTGGCGGACATCGCCATCTACCATCAACACGAGGACCCGGAAAAGATGTTCGAACGGCCCATGATGGTCTTCAAGGATGGTGAACCGGTGGTCGAAGAGGGTCGCATCACCCGCCCGGTCACGGGCACCACCCATGTGGTGAGACCCGATTACGATCCAGCGATCGAAAGGCTGGTAGAAGACTGGTTCGAGCGCTATCACAGCATCGGTCTGCGCAATTTCATGATCTCCGACGACGAGATGGCGGAAGGCATCGGCAGCCCGGTCAGCGTCCACCCCTGCAAGGGGGACCGCGCATGATCATCAACGGCACGGAAATCGAGGAGACCTTCGCCGAGGCCTTCGGCATGAGCGCCACCCGCGTCATCATCACCGCCCTCAACAGCCGCTGGGCGCGCATCGCCGGCGAGACCATGACCGGTTTCGCCACTTCCGTGATCGGCTGTGGTGTCGAAGCGGGTATCGAGGCCGAGCTGGCGCCGGAGGAGACCCCGGACGGACGTCCCGGAGTCAGCGTGCTGCTTTTCGGCATGTCGGGCAAAGCCTTGGAGAAACAGCTGGAGAACCGGGTCGGCCAGTGTGTACTGACCTGCCCCACCACCGCCATCTTCGCCGGCATCGAGGGTGAGAAACAGATTCCGCTGGGCAAGAATCTGCGCTTCTTCGGCGATGGCTATCAGATCTCGAAGCAGATCGCGGGCACCCGCTACTGGCGGGTGCCGGTGATGGACGGCGAGTTTCTCTGTCAGGAGACGGTGGCCCGGGTGCCCGCGGTCGGCGGCGGTAACTTCCTGGTCCTGGCCGAATCCCAGGCCCAGGCACTGGCCGCCTGTGAGAAGGCGATCGAGGCCATGCAGCAGCTGCCCAACGTGATCATGCCCTTCCCAGGCGGCATCGTACGCTCCGGTTCCAAGGTCGGATCGAAATACAAGGCCCTGATGGCCTCGACCAACGATGCCTACTGTCCCACCCTGCGGGGCCTGGTGAAATCGCAACTCGACGAGGAGATCGGCTCGGTGATGGAGATCGTGATCAACGGCCTCAGCGAAGCGGATGTTCGCGCGGCCACCCGCGCCGGCATCGCCGCGGTCTGCGAACTGGGTGCCGCGGCCGGGATCCTGCGCATCTCCGCCGGCAACTATGGCGGCAAGCTGGGCCAGTTCCAGTTTCACCTGCGGGAGGTGATGGCATGAGCGGCCTGACCCTGACCCTGCGCCTGCTGGAGCGACTCTCACAGCGCATCGACATGAGCCCCTTCACGCCCCAGGGTCTCGCCGGCAAGTCACCGAACGACATTGCGCATATCCCCCTTTGGCTCGGCAACCGGCAGGTCGACTGCGGCGAACTGTTCAACATCAGCGGCAGCCTGGAAGACGAGGTCATCATCCAATCGGACAGCGACCGTCTCGACCGCATCGGCGCCGGCATGACCGGCGGTTGCGTCAGGGTCGAGGGGAACGCCGGCGCCTACCTCGGATGCGGCATGCGCAATGGCAGCATCGAGGTCAGCGGCAATGCGGGGCTGGCGGCGGGTTGCGCCATGTCCGGCGGCAGCCTGACCATCGGCGGCAATGCCGGCGACTTCCTGGGCGGCGCGCTGACCGGAGATCGCCAGGGCATGCGCGGAGGCAGGCTAACGGTCAAGGGCAATGTGGGCGACCGGGCCGGTGATCTGCTACGCCGCGGCACCATCCTGATCGGCGGTGACTGCGGCGACTACTGCGCCTCACGCATGATCGCGGGCACGCTGGTGGTCCTCGGTCATACGGGGATACAGACCGGACACGCCATGCGCCGCGGCACACTGATCGTGACCAGGCATCCCAAATCCATGCCGGCCACCTTCAACGACAACGGCAACCATCAACTCAGTTTCCTGACCCTGCTTACCCGCCATTTGGGGGAGCATGCCCCCTTTTCCGCATTGGCGGAACGCGGTAACCGGGTACAGCGATGGGTTGGCGATCTCAGTTGCGACGGTAAGGGAGAGATACTTCTCCTGGAGTGATCGCCGGAACCCATTCGCTCGTGCGACCTGTGCGGCCCTGTCCCTATACTTCCAAGGCGTTTTAGCTTTTCGGTGCGGCAAGCCGCACCCTACGGCTTGATCGTGTGTAGG
>JBNKYJ010000124.1:0-12137 GCA_050300835.1 Sedimenticolaceae bacterium | reverse complement strand
AGATGCCAAGCATCTGTCTAACAATGGAAAAACGTAGAGAGATCGAGAGTAAATGATGAAAACCACCATGATGAAAACTGCCGCTATGGTTCTTGGCCTGGGTCTGCTGGCTGGTTGCGCCACAACCGACATGAGCAAACTCGAGGCTGACGTTGCCAACGCACAGGCTGCTGCTGACGCTGCCATGAAAGCTGCCAAAGAGGCTCAGCTGGATGCCGCTACCGCTCAGGGCACCGCTGACGCTGCCATGAAGGCCGCCAATGCCGCCTCCGATGCTGCCGAAGCTTGCAGCGAGAAGTGTGGCCGTATGTCCGAAAAGGCAATGGCCAAATAAACCGATCGTGTAAAGCGATTCAATCCCAATTGGGATGTAGAAAACCCGGCCGTGAAAACGGCCGGGTTTTTTATTGCTGGAAAGGGTGAACTCTTCGCGGAAAGGTTGGATGGGTTGGGGCTGATGGACAGATTCACCCGTGTCGGGGAACGACTCTCCGGATATTCGCTACTAAAAAGGCCGATAACCCACAGCCGAGGCGGCGGCTACTCCCGTTCAGCCAGTTCGTTGGGTTCCCAGAGATAGAGCGGCATGGGAATGCCGGTTTTGTTCTCGGCATATTCATGCAGTAGCGACCAATCGGGTTTACGGCTGTCGTCGCCAAGACGATTGATCACCGCATTGACCAGTTCGGTGTAGTTGTTGCCTTTCTCCTCGACATACTCCACCAGCGGCGGGTGTACCTGTACGTAGAGCTCTCCCTTCAGCCAGCCCGCCTTGTAGGGCTCATTGATGATGCGTACCGGAACGCCCTTGTCCACCATATTGAAAAACTGTTTGATGTTTTCCGGATAGAGCCGGATACAGCCGTGGCTGACACGCATGCCGACGCCGTAGGGTTTGTTGGTGCCATGCAGAAGATAGCCCGACATGCCGAGATAGATGGCGTGGCTGCCCAGGGGATTGTTCGGACCGGGAGGGATCACGGGTGGCAGCGGGTCGCCGTCTTCCTCGTGCTCCTTGAGAATCGAGGCGGGAACGGTCCAGCTGGGTCCCTCCTTCTTGCCCACCACCACCGTCTCACCGGTAGGTGTGCTCCAGCCTTCGCGTCCGATACCGATGGGATAGGTGACCACCACCGGGCGATCTTTCGGAAAGTAGTAGAGGCGCAGCTCCGCCAGATTGATCACGATACCCTTACGCGGCCCCGATGGCAGGATGTACTGCTGCGGGATCACCACCTCGGTGCCCTCTCCCGGGAGCCAGGCGTCCACATTCGGGTTGGCGGCCACCATCTGACGGTAGCCGATATCGTAGATGCGTGCGATGTCGGAGAAGGTCTCTTCCCAGCGGGTGGTCAGGGTAAAGGTCTTACCCACCACGTCGTCCCCCTCTGGGGGCAGGTCGAAGGTGACGGCTTGCAGTGGGCTGGTCAGTATCAGCAGCAGGAGCAGAAGAGGGCGGTATGTCAGTCTCATAAAGGTCGAAGTGCGTGAATTTACTCGTAGTTTACCTGAGGTTTGACCGCACGGGTGTGAAGAATGGGGCATTCCCCTGCGATTTCTCCTGTTTAACCACTTTCTTTCTGCTCGGCGCTGTCCCGAGTCGCCTGTCTCAATCTGAGGTCGAGGTACTAAAGTAACAGCTTTTCAGGCCGTTAGCTCAAATACGGGGGATGGGCTTCTGGTCCGTGAGGAGTGATCGTCAGGCATTTCCTTCAGGGTCGAGCATTACACGGGCGTTCCGGGCGCCGCTTCGGTTACAGGGTACAGGGCAACGCATGCGTCGAATGGCAGTGATCAATCAGTGCGGCAAGGTGGGTAAGACCACCGTTGCCACAAGCCTGGGTCACGCATTGGCCATGAGTGGACAGCGGGTGACGCTGGTCGATCTCGATCCCCGGGGCCGGCTGGCGGCAGGCTATGGTATCTTCCGGGCCCCCTCCAAAGGCATCGACCGGGTGATGCTGAACGGTACCGATCTGCATTCGGTCAGGATCGGTGCCCGTGATCTGCTGACCCTGATTCCGGCCGGTATCACACTCTCTGAGCTGGAGCAGGTGAAAGGGGAGGGGGCCAAGCGCGTGAGCCGCCTGAGCGATGCGCTCACCGGGCAGCTCGACGATCAGGCCTTCGTCATCTTCGATTGTCCTTCGAGCAATGGTCTGCTGACGGTGAACGCCATGTTCGCCGCCGATGAGCTGCTGATACCGGTAACCAGCGACGCGGAGAGCCTCAACGGCGCACTCAAGACATTGGTGGCATTGAAACGGCTGCAACCCTATTTGCCGCGGCCGGTGGCGGCGAGCGTCCTGCTCAACCGTTTCGTACCACGCAATAAAGCGAGTCGGGAGATGCTGCAGCGGATCGAGGCCCATTTGCCCGAGGCCTTGCTGAAAACCAGACTTCATGAGGGTTCGGCGCTGATTCAGAGTGCCGAGATGGGGCGCACCATATTCGAGTTCAAACCGGGCAGCCATTCGGCCGCCGAGTTCAGGGCGCTGGCCCAGGAGCTGCTCGAGCGGAGTCACTCCACCTGAGCGGGATGGCCGGCTCGGTAAAGCTTGCCTCTGACATGACGCTAACATCGACAAGTGCTCGCTTGATAAGAACATTGGAACCTAACGACCTGGAGATCCCATGCCCATTACCAGCAACCTCTCCGATGACCAGTTGACCGTGACCATCAAAGTCGCTGGCCGCTTCGATTTTTCCACCCACCACGATTTCATACAGACCTACAAGGGCTTTCCCAAGGGCGAGAAATCCTATGTCGTCGACCTGGAGGGAGCTGAGTATATGGACAGCTCCGCCATGGGGATGCTGCTGCAACTACGCGAATACAGCCGGCCGGGAGAGAGCGTGATTCTGGCCAATGGCAACGAAGCCGTCACCGACGTGCTGCGTATCGCCAATTTCGGCAAGCTCTTCACCATCACCTAGAACCCGTCTCACAAACCCGCATACGGCCGGCACGGCGCATGCGGGATTATGCACCCGGAACCGGACGCCCATGCTTCGGGAGTGCACAAAGCCGGGCCTTTCCGGTATGCTTGCCCCTTTTTTCGAGGGGCCTCTTCCATGGGTTTCAAGTGCGGTATCGTCGGTCTGCCGAATGTCGGTAAATCGACCCTCTTCAATGCGTTGACCAAAGCCACCATTGCGGCGGAGAACTATCCGTTCTGTACCATCGACCCCAATGTGGGCGTGGTGCCCCTGCCCGACAAGCGCCTCGACGTGCTGGCCGAGATCGTCAAGCCGCAACGGGTGATCCCCACCACCATGCAGTTCGTCGACATCGCCGGTCTGGTGGCGGGCGCCTCGAAAGGGGAGGGGTTGGGCAACAAGTTCCTCGCCAATATCCGGGAGACCGATGCCATCGCCCAGGTGGTGCGCTGCTTCGACAGCGATGACGTGGTGCACGTGGCGGGGCGGGTCGACCCCATCAGCGACGTGGAGGTGATCAACACCGAACTGGCGCTGGCCGATCTGGAGTCGGTTGAAAAGGCGCTGGCCAAGTCGGAGCGTCAGGTCAAGACCGGAGACAAGAAAGCCCTGGCCAGAAAGGCGTTGCTGGAACGGGTGCGGGACCAGCTCAACGACGGTGAGCCGGTTCGCCGCATGGAATTGAGCGATGACGACCGGCTGGAACTGCGCGACCTGTTCCTGCTCACCATCAAGCCGGTGCTCTACATCGCCAACGTGGCGGAGGACGGCTTCGAGAACAATCCCCATCTGCAGGCGTTGAGCGAACTGGCGCAGCGGGATGGCGCCGAAGTGGTGCCGGTCTGCGCCGCTATCGAGGCCGAGATCGTCGAGTTGGAGGAGGAGGAGCGCGTTGAGTTCCTGGCCGACATGGGACTCGACGAACCGGGTCTGAACCGGGTGGTGAGGGCCGGCTACAAACTGCTTGGACTGGAGACCTACTTCACCGCCGGTGAGAAGGAGGTGCGGGCCTGGACCATCCCCCAGAGCGCCACCGCGCCCCAGGCCGCGAGCGTGATTCACACCGATTTCGAACGCGGCTTCATCCGCGCCGAGGTGATCAGCTATGAGGACTTCGTCGCCTGCAGGGGTGAACAGGGTGCTCGCGAGGCGGGTAAGCTGCGCTCCGAGGGCAAGGAGTACATCGTCAAGGACGGTGACGTCATCCACTTTCGATTCAACGTCTGATATTGACACTGTCGGATGGCGACAGTATATTGCCCGCCCTTCACAACCGCTTTTGGCAAGGTAGCTCAGTTGGTTAGAGCACAGCACTCATAATGCTGGGGTCGGCAGTTCGAATCTGCCCCTTGCTACCAAATAAAAAAGGCCTGACGACTGTCAGGCCTTTTTTATTTGGGGACTGGCCCGTTCAGCGTTTGGCTGGATTGCTCCAGGCCAGTTTCAGCAGCGTGCTGCGCCGCATCTGTGCCAGGCGTTCGGAAAACTCCCTCACATTGCTCTCCAACAGATCGACGATGTCCAGCTTGGTGCGCCGCTCCAGCATCAGCTGGTTGCGTTGCTCGTGGAGCACACGCAGTTCACGCTGCTGCAGGGCGTGTCTGAAATCGATGACGCCGGGGAACTCGGCATTGAGCTGCTGTTGCAGCTGGGTATGGCGGCTGAGAATCTGCAGATCCAAGTCGTTCAGGGTCTGTTCCTGAATCGCGACCAGCTCCAGCTGTTCGTCCCACAGGGTATACAGGTTGTCGACGCCCTCTTCGATCCAGCCGTTGATTTCATTCAGATGATCCATCCGCAGCTGCTGCATGACACGTATCGATTCCGGCATGCTGATCAGGTGTTCGTAGACCTCGAGCCAGCTTTCCTCACGTGAATTGAACAGTTTGTCCATGTAGTGCAGCAGCAGGCTCACGGAACGGCTGTAGTCGTAGTCCTGGAAGCGTTGACTCACCGATCCCAGGATATCGGCGAAATTGACGGCGGTGCCGGCAAAGGCGCGATCGTTTTCCACCTGGAGGCCCTTGGCGTAGATGTCCGTCAGCCGGTTGAGCATGCGCAGGTAGCCGTCCTTACGCAGCTGGCTCTTGCCGGAGCGCAACAGGCGCGAGATGTCCAGCAGCATCTCCTGCAACAGCGCGATATCGGTCTTCTCGCCCTGCTCCGTCAGCGACGTTTCGACAAAATCGAAATACTGCTGGATGATCGGACAGACCTCCTCCTGTCCCATCACCGGCAGATGATCGACACCCTGCAGCCGGAAGGCGGCGATCCCCTGACTGGGGTTGGGTGTCGGTTTTTCGATGGTAGGCGTGTTCATGGTGCGGCTGTCTTCTTGATAAGGAGACGGGGATACCTCAATTATATTAACAATTACTAATACAATAAAGCGATATTTTGCGCTCGTTGCATACTTGCTACAAGGATTTCCACACCCTATCGGCTGTTATTTGGTTAACTTGAACGGGAAGGCCTGAAATCGGCTTTCTAAGTCGTTGAATTAAAGTTGTAAGTTTTTTTTTTGTCGTTTTCATTACAATAGGCCCCTAATCGTGGGGCTATTCCTGGGTGCCCACGAAAAATAGAGAAAAATTTCGAAGGGGTACAACCACATGCGTTTTCTGTCCGCAAAAGAGATTCTGAGCCTGATGGCACTCCTGCTGGCACCGCTGACGGTCATGGCCGGGGAGGGTGAGATGAACGGCGCCGACACGGCCTGGATCATGACCTCAACCGCCCTGGTCCTGTTCATGACGCTGCCCGGCCTGGCCATGTTCTACGGAGGTCTGGTCCGGACCAAGAATGTGCTGTCGGTACTGATGCAGTGCTTCGCCATCGCCGGTATGGTCTCGATCCTCTGGCTGGTGGCGGGCTACAGCCTGGCATTCGGCGAGGGCAACGCCTGGATCGGCGATTTCAGCCGGGTGATGATGGCTGGTGTTGGCCGCGAAACGCTCTCGGGAAGCATTCCCGAATCGATCTTCATGCTGTTTCAGATGACCTTCGCCATCATTACCCCGGCCCTCATCGTCGGCGGTTTTGCCGAGCGCATGCGATTCTCCGCCATGCTGCTGTTCAGCGCCCTGTGGCTGTTGGTGGTCTATGTGCCGGTGACCCATTGGGTCTGGGGCGGCGGCTGGTTGGGCGAGATGGGTCTGTATGACTTCGCCGGTGGTACCGTGGTCCACATCACCGCCGGCGTGGCGGCCCTGGTGGCGGCCATGGTCATGGGGCCGCGGCACGGTTTCGGTACCGCCTCGTTGATGCCTCACAACATGACCATGACCATTGCCGGCGCGGGTATGCTCTGGGTCGGTTGGTTCGGCTTCAACGGCGGCAGCGCGCTGGCCTCAGACGGCAACGCCGCGATGGCGATGCTGGTGACCCACATTTCGGCGGCCACCGGCGCCATGACCTGGCTGGTGCGGGAGTGGATCAAGTTCGGCAAACCCAGCGCCCTGGGTGCGGTGACCGGCATGGTGGCGGGTCTGGGTACCATCACTCCGGCCTCGGGCTTCGTCGGTCCCGCCGGCGCCCTGGTGATCGGCCTGCTGGCCGGCATGATCTGCTTCTCGGCCACCAACTACCTGAAACAGGTGCTGAAGATCGACGACTCCCTGGATGTGTTTCCGGTACACGGCGTGGGCGGCATGCTCGGCACGCTGCTGGCCGGTATCTTCTCCTCCACCGCTCTGGGGGTCTTCTCCGGGTACGGTTTCGCCGAGGGCATCTCGAGCATCGGCGGGCAGCTCATGGTGCAGTTCATCGGCGTGATCGCGACCGTGGTCTTCACCGGTGTGGCCACGTTCGTGCTGCTCAAGCTGGTCGATAAACTGGTCGGGCTGCGTGTGAACCGGGATCAGGAGATCGAAGGTCTGGACATCGTGCTCCACGAGGAGCGCGGTTACAACGAGATCGGCTGATTCGGAATGGGGACGGCATCGGCCGTCCCCTCCCCTCGATCAATCCCTGCGATAGCTGGCCAACGCGCTGTCGGTTTCGTAGATGGCCACCTCGACCACCGGAAAGCCTCCGGCGGCGACCTGGTCGAAGATCAGTTTGGCGATGTTTTCCGCCGTCGGATTGGTCTGCATCACATAGACCCGCTCGCCGGCAGCCTGCAATCCCGGCAGCACCGGATCGGCCTCGTGCAGCAGCATGTTATGGTCGAGGGTCTGGCCGATCCACTCCTTGATGAAGTCCCCGATATCCTTGAAGTCGCAGACCATCCCCAGGGCATCGAGCTGCTCGGACTCGAGGCGGATGACCGCGGTGGCGTTGTGGCCGTGCAGATGCCGGCACTTGCCCTGATGGTTGAGCAGGCGGTGGCCGTAACAGAAATGGACTTCTTTGCTGACGCTGTACATGGTGAGGGGGGCTGATTTGGGCAGGCACAGAGTATAAGGGCTCCCTCGCCCGCCCGCCAGCGTCGGGGCCGTATCCGGGAGGCTGGTGGTGGAGTAAAGGAAATTCAGGCTCAGTCGATAGAGTTAGGAGAGCACTCTATCGGATACCCGCATGGTTGAAGAGAGCAATTTCATCGATACCGCGCGAGAGGCGATCACCCAGTTGAAGCGCCTGACGCATGACTTCCCCCGTCTGTCCACGCGCCATGTCAAAGTCGCCATCGAAACCTGGAATGAGGAGATGTTCCAGAAAGGTGAGCTCGTCTGGCTCGAAAAGCAGCGAAAGAAAATGGAGCGGGACGCTCTGGAAGCGCGTGCGGCGGAACTGATCGAGACTCACCATACCGATGACGTCCTCGATATGCTGATCGCCGAGTTCGACCAGGAGATCGATTTCTATGGCCTGCTCGATCTCTGCGGGCGTGAAAAGTATATCGACGCCCTGCGCCGCGAGGCGAACGAGTTGAAAGCCAACTCCATCTCTCCCGAACAGACGGCCGATCTCTGGAACATGGCCGACAAGCCTGCCGTCGGCGGCGAACGCTGGAATGCCAAGGCCGTCTCCGTCCTCATGGGCTGATCACAGCCTGAGCAGGTGGCAGGCGGTCAGCAGATGATGTGAGCCGATGACGAATCGCCCCTCGAAGCGAAAGGCGGGGAAGCTGACATTGCTGCTCGGCGACGGCGCGAACCCATAGCGCTGTCGCGCCAGATCGAGCGTCAACGCCACGCTCTGAAAACCAAAAAAGCGCTTCACCAGCGGGTAGTAACATTTGTAGAGACTCTCTTTGGCGCTGAATATCAGGCGTTCCGGGTGGAGCCCGGGATTTTCGGTAACGAAGCGGGCCTCCTCCTCGGTGTTGATATACCGATCGACGCCCTTGGGTAGCGGCTCCAGGGGTTCGACGTCGATTCCCAGGCCCGCCAGTCGATCCTCCCGCGCGCAGACAGCGACACAGAGATCGCGACAGTGGGTGATGCTGCCCAGGTAGCCTGAGGGCCAGATCGGTTCCCGGCGCTCGCCTCTCAGCAGCGGAAGATCGGGGGCTTGCAGTTTGGCCAGCGCCGCATGGGCGGCATGGCGTCCGGCCCGGAATTCCCGTTGCCGTTTCTCGATGGCGCCGTCGATGAGCGCCTCCTCGGCGTCCCGCAATGGTGTGCGCCACATCGGCTCATCGGAGACGACCAGGGCGACATCGGGGGGGAACAGGTGCTGCAGGTCCATGGCATCCAGAATTCAAGAGAGAGGGCCATTCTAACATTGGCCGCCCATCCGGTTGCTGCAAAATCTCCCCTTGACCAACACCGCTGCTGACGGCATGCTTGGGCCATGAACGCCATTCACTTCAACTGGACCTCCCTGATGCGCCGCCGCGTACCGGCATGGAAGCGCATGCGTCTGTCTGCGTCCGGGGGGTTGCTGAAGAGCTGATCGTTCACTGAATCGGGAACCCTTAAAGGCCGCAGATGGCAACATCTGCGGCCTTTTTGTTTTTTTGGTCTTTGAGAGGGAGAAAACGTCATGTCGATACCAGCCGCCTACATCGGGGTCGTGCTGATCTGGGGAACCACGCCGCTGGCCATCAAATGGAGCGGCGAGGGGACGGGCTATCTGTTCGGCGTCACCGGCCGCATGGTGATCGGGCTCGCCCTGGCCCTACTGGTATTGCGACTGATGGGCATCCGCCTGCACTGGCACCGTCGTGCGCGCCAGACCTACCTGGTGGCCGGCCTGGGCATCTATCTGGCCATGACCAGCACCTACTGGTCGGCCCAGTTCATTCCCTCGGGTTGGGTATCGGTGGTGTTCGGCCTGTCGCCCATCGTCACCGGACTGATGGCCCGCTTGTGGCTGGGTGAACAGGGATTGACAGCATCGCGCCTGCTGGCGTTGCTGGTGGCGCTGATGGGGCTGGGACTGATCTTCGACGTGGGGCTGCAGGCAGGCGGACAGGCGCTCTATGGATTGCTGGGCATCCTCTTCGCGGTGGTCTGCCACTCGGCCAGTGCGGTCTGGATCAAGCGCCTCGACGCCCGCCTGCACGGACTGAGTGTAACCGCAGGCGGTCTGCTGGTGGCGGTGCCCCTGTTCCTGCTGAGCTGGTTTCTGCAGGGCGAGACCTGGCCTGCGGTGATCGAGGCACGGGCTCTGGGCTCGATCGTCTATCTGGGGGTGGTCGGTTCGGTGCTGGGCTTCGCCCTCTATTTCTACGTGCTGCGGCATGTGGAGACCACCCGGGTGGCGTTGATCACCCTGATGACACCGGTGATCGCCCTGCTGGCCGGGCAGTGGCTGAATGGGGAGGTGATCGACGCCCGGATCTGGGCCGGAGCGGCTCTGATCATGCTAGGATTGGCCGGCTTCGAGCTGGGCAGCCGCTTCTGGCCTCAGCCGCGTCCGAGCAGGGCCAGCGAGAGCGAGGGCCAGTAGGTGATCAGCAGCACCGCGCCGAGCAGCAGTAGGAACCAGGGCAGGGTGGCGCGGTAGATCTCGGTCACCGGACGATCGAAACGGTAGCTGGCGATGAAAAGGTTCATGCCCACCGGCGGCGTGAAGTAGCCGATCTGCATGTTGGCCAGGAAGATGATGCCGAGATGGATCGGGTCGATGCCGTACTGGATGGCCACCGGCAGCAGCAGCGGTACCATCAGCACCAGGGCAGAAAAGATGTCGAGCATGGTGCCGAGGATGAGCAGGAAGATGTTGAGCAGGATGAGGAAGGTGAGCGGATCGGAGACCCACTCATGGAGCCAGCCGAAGAGTTTGGACGGTACTCCCTGGTCGATCAGGTAGTTGGTGGAGGCCAGGGAGAGGCCGAGGATGATCAGGATGCCGCCTACCAGCAGCATCGCCTCGCGCATCACCCCCGGCAACCGTCGCAGGCTGATCTCGCGGTGGATCAGCACCTCCACGATCAGTACATAGAGGGCGGTCACCGCGGCCGCCTCGGAGATGGCGAAGAAACCGCTGTAGACCCCGCCCAGCACGATCACCGGCAGCGGCAGCTCCCAGGCGGCCTCCTTGAGGGCGGCCCAGGCCTCGCTGCGGGAGAAGCGGGCCAGGGCCACGTGGCGGTTCGACCAGTAGCTCCAGCCGATCAGGATCACCAGCATCAACAGTCCCGGCAGGATGCCGGCGAGGAACATATCCTCCACGCTGATGGAGCCGCCGATGCCGAGCTGCTGCGCCACCACGGCATAGAGGATCAGCGGCAGGGCGGGAGCGAAGAGCAGGCCGAGGCTGCCCGAGGTGGTGACCAGACCGAGGCTGAAGTTTTCCCGGTAGCCTGCTTCCTTCAGGGCCGGATAGAGCAGGGCGCCGAGGGCCACGATGGTGACGCCGGAGGCACCGGTGAAGGCGGTGAACAGGGCGCAGGCCACCAGGGCGACGAAGGCCAGTCCGCCCGGCAGCCAGCCGAGCAGGGCCTGGGTCAGGCGCACCAGCCGGTGGGGGGCGTTGCTCTCGCTCAGCATATAGCCGGCGAAGGTGAACAGTGGTATCGCCAGCAGCACCGGCATCTCGGCCAGGCGGAAGAACTCGATGGCGACCACCGAGAGGTCGATATCCGATTGATAGAAGCCCCACAGGGCGCTGGCGCCGATGATGGCGAACAGGGGCGCGCCGGCCAGGGCGAGCAGGATCAGCCCGAGGGCGATCAGCACGGTTTGGCTCCAAGCTGCAGTCGCAGCGGGAGACCGAACAGAAACCGCAGGGCCATGAGGCCGAAGCCGAGCGGGATGATCGATTCGCCCAGCCAGGCCGGCAGGCCGCCGAAGAGCTCGGTGCCGTCCTGCCACTCGAAGTAGGCCAGGCGCCCGGCATGCCAGGCGATGAGCCCGCAGACGACGGCGCTGAAAAGGTCATTGATGGCCTGTACCCAGGCCTTGCCGCGTGCGCTGAGAAAGCGGGAGACCAGGTCGATGCGGATGTGCCGGTCGTCCCGCGTCGCCGCGATGGCGCCGAGCAGGGCCAGCCACAGCACCATCATGCGCAGGGCAGGATCGGCCCAGAAAAGGCCGGAGTCGAACAGGTTGCGCACCAGGATCTGCCAGGAGGCGAGCAGGATCATGGCGCTGAGCATCAGTACCAGGAGCCCCTCCTCCAGGCGAATCAGCAGCTGTTTCAAGTGCTTCAGTGCGGACAACATGGGTGCGGATTATAGGTTGCCGGAGGCTGCCTGTGAAAACGGTTTAACGGATATGCACCGCCAGCCACAGGCAGTGGGGGCGGTGACTGGTGGTGAGGACCCGGTGCGGGGTGTCGGCGGGGATCAGCATCTGATCACCGCGATGCAGCTGGTGTACCTCATCGTTCATTTCCAACCGCGCACTGCCCTGCAGGATGCAGATCCATTCATCGTGGGGCTGTGCGGCCATCTCCGTCACCGTTCCGGGTGGACTGAGGATGCGCTCGATGGTCACGTTCTTGCGCTCGAGCAAGGTATCGAAGCGTTCATCTTGTCCTTCAGCCTGATCGGGTTTAAACAGATTGTTAGGGGACATCGAAACCGTTCCTGTCAGATGCGCGGGTGGCGTGATGCAGAGTGTGACAGAAACCGGCTTGAGACGCAGCGTCGGTGTGACCGGCCTGTTTCTTTACGGTCTCGGCAATACCATCGGCGCCGGCATCTTCGTGCTGGTGGGCAAGATCGCCGGGGTGGCCGGCATGCAGGCGCCGTTGGCCTTTCTGTTGGCCGCTCTGCTGGTCGCCTTCACCGCCTTCAGCTACGGGGAGCTGGCCAGCCGCTACCCGCTCAGCGCCGGCGAAGCGCTCTACATGCATCGCGCCTT
>JBNKYJ010000123.1:0-6661 GCA_050300835.1 Sedimenticolaceae bacterium | reverse complement strand
CCCGCACCGTTGTCCCGGAGCAATGACATGGCCGGCATTGTACCTCCTAAAACGGAGCGAAAACCCGGCGCGTACAATGTGAACTCGGAGCCTCTTCGCCTATGTTAAGCAAATCGGTGGGGCAGGGCCCCACCCTACCCGATAGCTGTAGGGTGGGGCCCTGCCCCACCGACCTGCCCTTTCATGATGCTCAACAGCCTAGAGGATGTACTGACTCAGATCCTCGTCCGCCGCCAGCCTGGACAGATGTTCATCCACATAGCCGCCGTCGATGGTGACGGACTCGCCGGCATGCTCGGAGGCTTCGAAGGAGATGGTCTCCAGCAGCCTTTCCATCACGGTATGCAGACGGCGGGCACCGATGTTCTCGGTGGTTTCGTTAACCTGCCAGGCGGTCTCGGCGATACGCCGAATGCCGTCATCGGTGAACTGTAGACCGACCTGCTCGGTGGCCAGCAGGGCCTGGTACTGCTCGGTGAGGGAGGCGTCCGGCTCGGTCAGGATACGGGTGAAATCCTCCACCGTCAGGGCGCGCAGCTCGACACGGATCGGCAGTCGGCCCTGCAGCTCCGGGATCAGGTCGGAGGGCTTGGCCAGGTGGAAGGCGCCGGAGGCGATGAAGAGGATGTGGTCGGTTTTCACCATGCCGTGCTTGGTGGAGATGGTGCAGCCTTCGACCAGTGGCAGCAGGTCACGCTGCACCCCTTCGCGGGAGACGTCGGCGCCGCTGGTCTCGGCGCGACTGGTGACCTTGTCGATCTCGTCGATAAAGACGATGCCGTGCTGCTCCACCATCTCCAGCGCGCGCAGCTTGAGGTCCTCCTCGTTGATGCGCTTGCTCGCCTCTTCGTCCCGCAGCAGCTTGAAGGCGTCCCTGATCCGCAGTTTGCGGCGACGGGTACGCCCGGAGCCCAGGTTCTGGAACATCCCCTGCAGCTGGCTGGTCATCTCCTCCATGCCGGGCGGGGCCATGATCTCCACACCCACGGGGGTGGCGCTGACCTCGATCTCGATCTCTTTCTCGTCCAGCTCGCCGAGGCGGACCTTGTCGCGAAACTTCTCGCGGGTGGCCGAGGAGACGCCCGAGGAGGTGGTGGTGTCGTCCCACCCGCTCGGTTTCGGCGCCGGCAGCAGGGCGTCGAGGATGCGCTCCTCGGCGGCCTGGCTGGCCTCGTCGGCCACCTTCGCCATCTCCTCCTCGCGCACCATTTTCACCGCTGAGTCTGCGAGTTCGCGAATAATGGAGTCAACTTCGCGACCGACATAGCCCACTTCGGTGAACTTGGTCGCCTCCACCTTGAGGAAGGGGGCATTCGCCAGCTTCGCCAGGCGACGGGCGATCTCGGTCTTGCCGACGCCGGTGGGGCCGATCATGAGGATGTTCTTGGGCGTGATCTCGTTGCGCAGGGCCTCGGGCACCTGGGCGCGACGCCAGCGGTTGCGCAGGGCGATGGCCACGGCGCGCTTGGCATCGGCCTGGCCGATGATGTGCTTGTTCAGCTCGGCAACGATCTGTTGCGGGGTAATTTCAGGCATGGGTAGTGGACTTCAGCTTTAAAGCTCGCTGTCGAGTTCTTCGAGCACGAGGTTGTGGTTGGTGTAGATGCAGATATCGGCGGCGATGCCGAGGCCCTTTTCGACAATCTCGCGGGCGCTCAATTCCGTGTTCTCCAGCAGGGCACGGGCGGCGGCCTGGGCGAAGGAGCCGCCGGAGCCGATCGCCATCAGGTTGTGTTCGGGCTCGATCACGTCGCCGGTGCCGGAGATGATCAGCGAGGCCTTGGCGTCGGCCACGCAGAGCAGGGCCTCGAGACGGCGCAGGGCACGGTCGGTGCGCCAGTCCTTGGCCATCTCCACCGCGGCCCGGGTGAGGTGGCCGTGGTGTTTCTCCAGCTTGCCCTCGAAGCGTTCGAAAAGGGTGAAGGCATCGGCCGTGGCGCCGGCGAAACCGGCGATCACGTTGCCCTTGTAGAGCTGCCGTACCTTGCGGGCGTTGCCCTTCATCACCGTGTTACCGAGGGAGACCTGGCCGTCGCCGCCGATCACCACCTTGCCGTTACGGCGTACCGAGAGAATGGTCGTGCCTCTGAAGTTTTCCACGGGATTCCTGTCTTGGTTTGATGAAGGGGCCGATTGTACCCGAGCCGCATTAGGCAGAGAAATGGAGGCGGGAGCATGGTTTTTCAATACCTGATCGAGTGGTATTGTGGTTGAGGGCGGAGTCAGCAAGTCGACTTCGACCCGAATGGTGCTCGCTTAATGCCATGGTATGTGCTTTGTGCGTTCTTAGACCGTGATTCGGTGTGGTAAGCCGGGCCGAAATCCTGCTGATGGTTTGTCCCGGCGAGGGGCCAGAAACGCTGGAATAAGGGTTTTCACTTTCTTGTCAGAAATCGGCATCCATGGCACAGTTCTGGTATGCCAATGCCCTTTAATATCAATAAGTTCGTTCTGATATGCTGTTTAAGTGCCGGCCTGGTGGGAGGGGCGGTGGCCAAGCATTCAGCGGCGGATCGCCTGACGGGGGAGCAGATCGCCCGTGAGGTCTACAGGACCGCCCACGGCGGCCTGGTGGACAACGCCATCAGCCGCAGGGTGCGCAACGAGGTGGCGGTGGTGGTCAATCGGGCGCCGCTGCAGATGCGCGACAGCGACCGCAAGCCCACCGTGCAGACCTTCGATACCTACGTCAACAACCACCCGCAGAATCCGGCATTGCAATCGCAGCAGATGGCGATCCTCACCTCCGGCAAGGCACGCGGTACCGGTGTGCTGTTCACCAGCTACAACGATGGCGAGCGGCGTTCGACGATTTCCATGTGGCTGCCCGCCCTGCGCAAGGTACGGCGTATCAACGAACCGGCCCACGAGGATGTCTGGTTCGGCACCAATCTCACCTATGGGGAACTGGTGCTACGGCGTCCCGAGGACGAACGGCACGAACTGTTGGGCGAGGGGGTGATGGAGGAGTGTCTGGCGGTGATGGAGCTCGCGCCATCGGAAATCACCCGCTACACAAGCCATCTGCCCGGGCCCCAGTGCGACCACAAGGGCAAACCGGTCTATCGGCTCAAGAGCACCACCAAATTCGCCAACTGGTGGTACGACTACCATATCAGCGACATCGACAAACAGACCTTCGCCCTCTACCGCACGATCTACTATAAGGATGGCAAGCTGGTGAAGACGGTCTATATCGACTGGCAATCGCTCGATCAGCCCGATCCTCGCGTCGCCTATCCGCGCTACATCTATGCCGTCACCCATGAAGATGGCAAGGACAGCCTGGTCTACGTGCCGCGCAGCACCATAGCGCTGAACGTGGACCTGCCAGATGCCTTCTGGTCGGAAGAGACGCTGCAGAACTACGACCATATCGAAAAGCCCTGAAGGCCCGGGAAGGTGTTCTGCGTTACGGGGTCTGATTGAGAGGGTCCTTTCTTGAGTGCGAAGGCACCTGTCTGAAGGTCTCATCTAAGGGTTTGGTGGGGCGGGCCCCACCCTACCGCTCTATTCAGGGTGTAGGGTGGGGCCCTGCCCCACCATTGGCCGCTGGATTAAGTGCCATATGGGGCAGATTGAGAATTTTCCATTTTTCATTCTTCTGCCGGCTCTATACTTTTGAATCCACAGAAAGCACGCTCTCGATCGACCAGGACAAACTTTTTTTAACATTTCGGTGCATGCTGTTTCCGGGTTAAATAAGAACACCCCAATGTCGATAAGATCCAGTAGGAGGATCCTGAGATTTTGCAAACGACCCATTGCCAGCCGCGTATAGCTCGATTCAAGCGGGCAGCGAACGCAATCAGGCAAGAGACGCCTCCGCCTCGCACGTGCAGTAGCGCTGATGGCTAAGCACGACTACGCCGAGCGTTATGCCCGTTTCGTGATACGTCACCGTTGGGTGGTGATCGCGATCTGTTTTTTCTCCACGCTGTGGGCGGCCTTCTATGTCGACAAGGTGAATCTGCGCAACGACCCGGACTCCCTGTTGCCGCTCTCCAATCCCTATATCGCCACCAATCTCTACACCGAACAGACCTATGGCATGGGCAACCTGATGGTCTGGGGCATGACAGTAAAACAGGGGGATATCTATCAGCCCTGGTTCATCGACATGGTGCAGCACTTCTATGCCGACGTCAGCAGCATGCCGTTCGCCAACAGCAGCAACTTCGTCGGCCTGCCCTCCTCAAAGCTCAGAAACATCGGTGTCGATCGGGGGGGCAATCTCGATTTCAACCGCCTGCTGCCCTCCAACGGCCTGTCGGACAACCCGGTGGAACAGCAACACCAGCTGGCCTATCTGCGTGATGGCCTGCAGCGCCATCTGGTACTTCAGGCCCTGTTGCTCTACTACGAGGATGCGGCCGGCAACAAGTGTGATCTGCTGGGGCCGGACGGGCTCATCAGCAGTGCGGGACTGGCCCGTCTGCATCAGACCTGCATCCCCAGGGGGACCTTCATCATCGGCGACTTCAGCAACGAACTGAAGCAGCACCACCTGGAGTGGATCGCCGAGATGAAGGCGTTGATGGCGAAATACGAGGCGCGCTACGGCGACCGGGTCGAGTTCCGTATCTCCGGAGAGCCCTACTTTCTCGCCTCCATGGTGCAGGAGCTGGAGGACAAGGCGTGGCTGTTCGGCGTCTCGCTGCTGATCATCCTGCTCATCCTCTGGTACGAATTCCGCCACTGGAGCTGCGCCGTGCTGCCCCTGCTGGGGGTGGGCATGACCATCGTTCTGACCCTCGGCTTGATGGGCTACACCCAGTTCAAGCTGACCACCATGATGGCGCTGACACCGATGCTGCTGCTGGCCATCGGGATCGGCCATTCGATGCAGATCACCCGGCGCTTCATGCAGGAGCTGCACGAAAGCGGCGATCCGCGGCAGGCCGCACTGGAATCCATCCGCCACACCATCGTGCCGGCGGCACTCTCCATCGGTACCGACCTGCACGGTTTCTTCGCCATCTCCTTCGTCGATATCTCCTTCTACAAGGCCTATGCCTACTTCGGCATCTTCGGCATGTCGACCCTGATTCTGACCACCACCACCCTGATTCCCCTGCTGATGATGATCTTTCCGCCGACCATCCATCACCGCGAGCATGAGCGGGGGTGGGAGCGGCGGCTGGCGAGCGCCATAACCCACTTGCTGACCGGGCGACTCAAGTGGGTGCCGGTGATGGGGGTGATTCTGGTCTGGCTGGTCTCCGCCTACTATGCCGAGGTCGGACGCGGCTTTTCCGCGCTGATGGCGGGTGAAGCGGGACGCGACGATCCCGAGGTGGCTCGCATCCAGGACGAGTTCGACATCATGCCGGGGGTCGAGAAAGGTATCCACTACCCACGGGCCGCCTTCAAGGACCACTATCTGCTGGGCGAGCTGCTGGGGGGTGGTGGCGAGGTGCGGCCGATCGCCGATCTGGAGGCCCTCTCCCGACTGATGCCCGGCACCATCACCGCCAATATCCTGATCCGCTCCAAGGCAGGCACCCTGCCCCCCTGCGGCATGCAGGCCTGGGATGATATGGGGCGCCGGATCATCGGCCCCGACCGCTGCTACGACGAGCAGGAGGATCCCCCCCAGGGGATTTACAACGACGCGGAGGTTCTGGATGCGCTGGCCCGCTTCGAGGACTGGCTACGCGCCCATCCCGACATCGGCTACACCATCTCCTACGTGCAGTTCGTGCGCACCCTGAATCTGGTCCTCAATGCCCCGCCCCTGGATCCCCCCTTGGCGCACATGTATCTCTACGCCATCCCGACCCGGGCCCATATGCAGCTCTTCTCTTATGCCTATCGTGGTAAGGGGCGGGTCGGTTTCCTGCCCGATCCCGATGCCACGGTGCAACTCTACAACGGCATGCTGGCCGCCGGAGCGGGTGCGGGGGAGCTCGACAGTTTCGTCAACACCCGCAACTGGGACGAGGGGATCATTGTCGGTTTCGTCAATACCATGGACCCGGTGGAGACCCATCGCACCATTCTCGACATCCAGCACTACATCGAAGAGCACCGCAACGATCCCGGCATGGACAAGGTGCGCATCGGCGTCGAGGGGGGCGAGACCATCGCCATGCCCGGCGAGACGGGCAAGCAGATCACCACCCAGGATGTGATCCATGGCCGCACCGCCGTCGGCGGTTTCCTCGGTGTCACCGAGGCGACTCGCGACGTGGCCTTCAAGGAGTGGCTCAACGCCCCCATCGCCACCTCGGTCACGGTCTTCATCATGACCCTGCTGATGTTCCGCTCCTGGATGGTCGCCTTCATCCTCATCAGCCTCTGCTTCATCACCCTGATGACCCAGTACGGGCTGGGCGCCTACATGTCCTCCATAAAAGAGTGGTCGGCCAATCTCGCCTTCCATGTGCAGGTGGCTCTGAGCATCGCCATGGGCCTGGGGGTCGACTACGGCGTCTACATGGTGTCCCGACTGCGGGAGGAGTATGAGGCCAGCCGGGGCCGTTGGAACCAGGCCCTGCGCAACACGCTTGGCTCCACCGGTTCGGCCATCATCATCTCCATGGTGGTCCTGCTGAGCAGCTTCATTCCCCTGATGAATACCGAACTGGCCAACCTCTGGTCGGTCAGTCTCTACATCTCCGAGGCGCTGATCATGGATGTCTTCATCGCCCTGCTGGTG
>JBNKYJ010000122.1:0-8767 GCA_050300835.1 Sedimenticolaceae bacterium | reverse complement strand
CTTCTCGACACCGGAGAAGAGATTGGTGCTGCCGCCGGGCGAGATGGTGGCCAGTTTGGCGCTGTAGTTGGCCACCGCCTCGGGGGTGGCGTTGACAAAGCCGGAGGTGAGTTCCCGGCTGCCGTCGTTGAACAGCACGATGCGGAAACGATCCTCCGGGCGCATCTGTTTCAGCGCCCGCTCGACGCCGTCGGCCAGAGTGGCGTATTTCGCCTGCATGGAACCGGAGATATCGAGCACGAAGACCCAGTCCTTGCCCTCGGTGATCGGTTGCAGGTCGTCACCCGGCGTCACCACCAGCATAAAGGTGCCGCGCCGCTCGCCCTGAGGCTTGTGGGTCACCAGGTCGACACTGCCGGGCAGGCCGGCCTGGTGGCGCCAGTAGACCACCAGATCCTGATCCAGGGTGAACACCGGACCCGAAGCGGCAGGTGCTGACCGGGCCTGGCCGCCCTCTTCCGCGGCGGCAGCGCCAGGGGCGCCATTGCCGAGATGGATCTGCCAGTCGCCGTCAGTCAGCCGGTTCATCTGCGCCTGGGGCTGGTTCGGCATGCGCACCGCGTCGATGGGATAGGCGGAGCGGATCTTCATGTCGAAGCTGAACTGCCGCTCCACCCGCGTGTTGGCGGTCCAGAAGGCGAGCTTCTCCTCGTCGACGCCTCCCTCCTCCAGCGGGTAGACATAGCGACCGATGCCGGTATCCACATGGGCCGGTTGCAGGTAGACCAGACGGATGCGGGTCTCCTGGCCGGCGCGCACCGGCGAGACCTTGACCTCGAAGGTCCTGTACTCGTCCTTTTCAGTGAGACCGGCTTCCCGGCCCGCCGCCTTCTCCTCTTCGTAGACCTGCCGTGCCTGCTTGCGCTCCAGCACCTCGCCGGTCACCGGCTGGCCGTCGATCCAGAGGGTGAACTCGGCCACCGAGCCGTGCTCGGGGACCGGAAAGGCGTAGCGGGCTTCAAGGTCCCGATCATGGGGGTTGAAGAAGACCTGCTCCACGGTGGTGACGGCATAGGCGTCCTCGATCACCACCGAGACCTGATGGTCGCGAATCTCCAGCGGCGGCAGGCTGCCGTCGCTGGGCTGCAGCAGACCGGCGGCCTGGCTGAGTGGAGCTGTCAGCAGGGCGGCGAGGATCAGAAACCCTCTCCCTGCGCGTTGGATCAGTTGTCGGATAGCCATGGCTTCCTCCCTGTTATGAACAACGTTCAATTAATTCGGTGACGCCGGTGGAATTCGAATAACTGTGTGATCATTCCCCCGGCACTTTAATGAACACTGTTCATTATGGCCCTGAAAAAAAACGCTGCTGTGCGTTTGGCCTTGATAAATGAACAATGTTCAGTTATGTTTTAGCACATGACTGAACGGTGTTCAATATCAAACCGCTCAATCGAGCGGGGATTGGTGGGGCAGGGCCCCACCCTACCCGTTTATCGTAGGATGGGGCCCTGCCCCACCGATATGCCGCTTGAAATAACCGATTATCCAAGAGGTATCGCATGGCAAGACGCAGCGACCACAGCCGGGAAGAGATACGGGAGATGGCCCTCGCCGCCGCGGAGGAGATCGTCGCCAGCCAGGGTCACCAGGCGCTGAGCGCCCGCAAGCTGGCCAGCGCCATCGGCTACACGGTGGGCACCCTCTATCTGGTGTTCGAGAACCTGGACGACCTGATCCTGCAGGTCAACGGCCGTACCCTCGACCGGCTCTATGACTTGATCGTGGAGGACCAACGTCACTGCGATGGCGCCGAGGCCTGCCTGTTCCAGCTCGGCCACAGCTATATCCGCTTTGCCGACAACGAGCCCCATGCCTGGCAGATGATCTTCGAACACCGGCTGGCCGACGACCGCGGGGCCCCCGACTGGCTGCGGCAGAAGGTGGCGCGCATGTTCGCCCTGGTGGAGGAGCGTCTGGCCCAGCTGGCCGCGCACCAGGGCCGGCCGGAGATCGTACAGGCGTCCCGCGCCCTCTGGGGCGGCGTGCACGGTATCTGTATATTGGCCATCAACCAGACCCTGGGGGCGGCGGGGGTCGAGTCGGTGCAGGCCATCACCCATTCGCTGATGAGCAACTTCGTAAAGGGGTTCGTCACGCCCCCCACGGACACACAGTAAGGAGCCCGACGCATGGACAAGCTGTTCAAGATCACCGGTTTCATCCCCTTCACCCTGATCCTGTTCCTCAACGCCTTCGTCGATCTGGGCCACAAGATCCTGATCCAGAACACGGTGTTCAAGATCTACGACGGACAGACCCAGATCGTCCTGACCGCCATCGTCAACGGGTTGATCCTGCTGCCGTTCCTGCTGCTTTTCACCCCCGCCGGCTTTCTTGCCGACCGCCACCCCAAGCCGCGCATCATCCGCCTCAGCGCGGCGGTGGCGGTGGCACTGACCCTGTTGATCACCGCTTTCTACTACCTGGGTTGGTTCGAACTCGCCTTCGGCATGACCTTCCTGCTGGCGGTGCAGAGCGCCATCTACTCACCGGCCAAGTACGGCTTCATCAAGGAGCTCTCGGGCAAGGCGCGGCTGGCCACCGCCAATGCGGTGGTGCAGGCGGTGACCATCGTCGCCATCCTGGTCGGCATCTTCGCCTTCTCCGTGCTCTTCGAATCGATGCTGAGCGGGAGCGCCTACGGCAGTGAGTCGCAACTGTTGCAGCAGATCGCTCCCATCGGCTGGCTGCTGGTGATCTGTTCGTTCATCGAGTACCGCCTGGCACGGCGGCTGCCGCAAGGCCAGGTGGAGTCGGCGGAGCTCACCTTCGACTGGCCCACCTACCGCCGGGGCGACTACCTGCGCAACAACCTGCGCAAGCTCCTCTCCCACCGCACCATCTGGCTCTCGATCGTCGGCCTGTCGGTCTTCTGGGGCATCTCACAGGTGGTGCTGGCCGCCTTCCCCGCCCACGCCAAAGCGGTCCTGGGCGAGGAGAACACGGTGGTGATCCAAGGCCTGCTGGCCTGTTCCGGCATCGGCATCATCCTCGGCTCGCTGATCGCCGGCGGCGCCTCCAAGCGCCATATCGAGACCGGCCTGATCCCCCTCGGCGCCCTCGGCGTGGTGGCCGCCCTCTTCCTCATGCCCCAGCTCGACTCGACCGGCCTGCTGGTGCTCGACTTCCTGCTGCTGGGCACTTCCGGCGGCATCTTCATCGTGCCGCTCAACGCCCTCATCCAGTTCCACGCCAAGGACCATGAGCTGGGTACCGTGCTGGCCGGCAACAACTGGGTGCAGAACCTGGTGATGCTCGGCTTCCTGATCCTGACCGTGCTCTTCGCCGTCAACGGCAGCACCAGTGTCGGCCTGTTTCACCTGCTGACCCTGACCGCCCTGGGCGGGGCGCTCTACACCGTCTGGCAGCTGCCCCAATCCCTGGTGCGCTATCTGATCTCGCGCCTCTTCGTCGGCAGCCACCGCATCGAGGTGGTCGGTTTCGAAAACCTGCCGGCCCAGGGCGGCGTGCTGATGCTGGGCAACCACATCAGCTGGCTCGACTGGGCCATGGTGCAGATCGCCTGTCCGCGGCCGGTGCGTTTCGTCATGCACCGCAGCTACTACCAGCGCTGGTACTTGAAGTGGTTTCTCGACTTCTTCGGCGTCATCCCCATCGCCGGCGGCCAGAGCAAGGAGGCCCTGGAGCAGATCAACGCGCTGCTGAAGGCGGGCGAGGTGGTCTGCCTGTTTCCCGAGGGGGCGATCAGCCGCAACGGCCAGCTCGGCGAATTCAAGAAGGGCTTCGAACGGGCGGTGGAGGATGTGGAGGGGATCATCCTTCCCTTCTACCTGCGCGGCCTCTGGGGCAGCCGCTTCTCCCGCTCCAGCGCCAAGCTGCGGCAGCTGCGCAATACCCGCCTGCGCGGCGAGGTGATCGTCGCCTTCGGCTCGCCCCTGCCGATGGAGACCCCGGCCGAAACGGTGAAACAGAAGGTCTTCGACCTCTCCATCGATGCCTGGGAGCAGCATACCCGCCAGCTCGATCCCATCCCGCTGGCCTGGCTACGCACCGCCAAGCGCATCGGCGGCGACCTCTGCCTGGCCGATGCCCTGGGGGAGAGCACCCTCTCCGGCTACAAGGTGACCACGGCCGTACTCGCCTTCTCGCGCCTGATCCGCCGGCGCAGCCCCGAGACCAACGTCGGTCTGCTGCTGCCCACCAGCAGCGCCGGCGCCATCGCCAACATGGCCTGCCTGCTGCTGGGCAAGACGGTGGTCAATCTCAACTACACCGCCAGCCCGCAGGCCCTGCAGGCGGCGTTGAAGAAGGCCGGGTTGCAGAGCCTCTACACCTCGCGCCGCTTCGTCGACAAGCTGGAACAGAAAGGGATCGGTATCGAGCCGCTGTTTGAGGGGCTGCAGGTCCACTACCTGGAGGAGATGAAAGCGGAGATCGGCACAGGCCTGCAGCTGACGCTGCTGGCCGCCTCCCTGCTGCTGCCCGCGCGGCTGCTCTACGCCCTCTTCGGCAGGCGGGTCTCGATCGAACAACCGGCGGCGATCCTCTTCTCCAGCGGCAGCGAGGGCGAGCCCAAGGGGGTGGTGCTCAGCCACCGCAACATCATGGGCAACATCCGCCAGGTCTCCGACGTGCTCGATACCCGGGAGGAGGATGTGGTGATGGCCACCCTGCCCCTGTTCCACGCCTTCGGCCTCACGGTCACCGGGCTGATGCCCCTGGTGGAGGGGATACCGGCGATCTGTCACCCGGACCCCACCGACGCCCTCAACATCGCCAAGGCGATCGGCAAGTACCAGGCCACCGTCTTCTGCGGCACCTCCACCTTTCTGCGGCTGTTCACCCGCAACCAGCGCGTCCATCCGCTGATGCTCGCCTCCCTGCGGGTGGTGGTGGCCGGTGCCGAACGGCTCAGCCCGGAGGTGCGCGACGCCTTCAAGCTGAAATTCAACAAGGAGATCTACGAGGGCTACGGCACCACCGAGACCACCCCGGTGGCCAGCGTCAACATCCCCGACCGTATCGATCCGCGCAACTGGCATGTGCAGGAGGGGAGCCGGTCCGGCAGCGTCGGCCTGCCCCTGCCCGGCAGCAGCTTCCGTATCGTCGATCCGGAGACGCTGGAGAGCCTGCCCCAGGGCGAGGACGGGCTGATCCTGATCGGCGGCAGCCAAGTGATGCTGGGCTATCTGGACGATACGAAAAAGACCGATGAGGTGATCGTCGAGCTCGACGGCAAGCGCTGGTACAAGACCGGCGACAAGGGCCACCTGGATGCCGACGGCTTTCTCACCATCGTCGACCGCTACTCCCGCTTCGCCAAGATCGGCGGCGAGATGATCAGCCTCGGCGCCATCGAGATGGCCATCGGCCAGCTGCTGCCCGAGGAGGTGGAGATCCTCACCACCGCCCTGCCCGACGGCAAGAAGGGCGAAAAGGTGGCGCTGCTGGTGGCCGGAGAGATCCTGCTCGACGAATTGAAGCGCCTGATCGAGCAGTCGGGGCTGAATCCCCTGATGCGCCCGGCGGAGATCGTTGCGGTCGAGGCGATACCCAAACTCGGCAGCGGCAAGAGCGATTTCAAACGGGCGAAACAGATCGCCCTGGAGGCCGCCGGCGCATGAAGACCATCGACATCCATACCCACCTGATGAACCCGGGGGTCCGCTTCGACCGTTTCTACGACAAGCTCACCATCCGCTTCTTCGCCAACAGCCTCGGGGTCGACCCCAAGGCCCTGATGGCCGATCCCTACCAGGCCTATGTCGCTTCCATGGCCAACTCGATACGCGAATCGACCTATGTGGAGAAGGCCTGTCTGTTCGGCGTCGACAGCCGCTTCGACGAGAACGGACGGGAGATTCACCGCGACAAGACGGTCTGCGCCATGACCGAAGACGTGCTCAATGTGGCCCAGGGCTATGCCGGTCAGTTCATCCCCTTCCTGTCAGTGAATCCCCGGCGCCCGGACGCTCTGGATCTGATCGACGAATATACGGAACGGGGATGCCGGGGCGCCAAGTTTCTGCAGAACTACTGGGGGGTGGATTTGAATGACGAGCGCTTCATTCCCTACTACGAAAGGCTCGTCGCCCACGGCCTGCCCCTGATCGTGCATGTGGGCAGCGAGTACACCATCGCTTCCGATAGCCGCTATGAAGGCATCGACATGGTCGACCTTCCCCTCGAGTGCGGCGTCACCGTCATCGCCGCCCACATGGGACTGGGCCGGGTGTTGCACAGACTGTTGCCCTGGCGAAACCTCTCGCGCAACCCGCGACACTTCGACAGCGACTATTTTCAACTGCTGGAGAAACTGGAGCGGCAGGCAAACCTCTATGCGGACATCTCCGCCATTCTGGCGCCGCTGAGAGCCAGGGCCTTGCGACACCTGAGTGAAGCAAGAACGGTCCACGAAAAGATCCTGTTCGGCACCGACTTTCCCGTGCCCTACACCATCCGTCTCAACAGCTACGACCTGTCGCCGTCAAAGAGAAGAGAGATCGGTCGCATCGGCAATCCTTTCGATCGCTATGTCACTGCGCTGTTCGAGTACTTTGCCGCTGACAGCCCCGTCTTCACCAACTTCCACAAAGTCCTTCCGGGCGAGTAACCGAATCTGCCCATGAGCGAGGGGCGACTACCCCTTGTTCCAGGCGGTCAGAGACTGTTCCACCTGATACAGATCGCCGAAGGGTTCAATCCCCTCGGGCAGCGGCGTCTCTTTGCCGATGGCACCCCCGCCCACCCAAATGGCCGTCTCGTCATCGACCAGCTGCCGCAGTCCGCTGAGCATGACAATGGCGTCGTCCAGCTTGAAGTGGCGGCTGAAAGAGAGGCCGATCACATCCACCTGGTGTGTGCGGGCCGCTTCCATGATGTCACGGAACGGCATCTCGATGCCGAAAGGGATCACTTCGGCGCCCCCCAGGCGCAGCAGCGCTTCCACCATCAGCAGGCCGAGACTGTGCTGTTCACCAGGCAGCGTGGTGAGCATCACCCGCGGTCGACCGGCTCCAGCCGGGATATCGGCCAGGGACTGGCGCACCAGACTGGTGAGCATCTCGGTATAGAGGTGTTCTTCATGGATCGCCAGCTCACCCCCGTTCCAGGCCTCGCCGACAAGGCGGTTGGCGGGGACCATGACCTGGTGGATGAAGGCGCGCAGGCCCAGCGTCTGCATCTGACGGGTGAGCCAGTCGCGCAGTTGCGGAGCCTTGCCTGCTCGCAGCAGTGCGCTGAAGCGGTCGAAGTCGAGTTCGACCCGGCTGCCCTTCAGCAGCTCGCCGAGTTCCGCCAGATCCATCGACATCAGCTTGCCGGGACGGCGACCCTGGTCGACAAGCTGGCGGATCAGGATCAACTTGTTGAGCTGGTCGTCACTGTAGACACGGTCGCCGTTGATGTCGCGCTCGGGCTTGGGGTAGTCGTAACGGCGCTCCCACATTCTCAGCAGGTCCTTGGGGATGCCGGCGATACGCGAGACTTCGCTGATGCTGTGGTTACCGTTCATTGTTCGTCGCTCTCTTCACCCGGACTGCGCTCTGGCGCCGACAGGCGCCGTTTCAGATGGCGGACCATTGTACCCAGCAGCGGCAGCTGGATAAAAAGATCCGTGGCATCCCAGTAGTCCCGATGGTCGGCGACCCGTCCATCCTCGCCGAAGATGAGACGGCTGGTTCCTTCGACCGCGATGGGACGACCTTTCAGAATGAAGCTGAAATTCCAGCGCAGCCAGGTGATGCTGCCCTCGGTCTGCCAATCGACCACCTCGAAGCGGGGACGCTCGGTGGTCGCGAACATGTGACGGAAGATATTTTCAATCTCCGCCTGGCCGCAGACATCGTTGAAGGGATCGCGAAATGTCGCTGCCTCCTGGTAGAGCCGGCCGATCTCGCCCAGGCGTTCGGGGGTGAGCTGTTCGTACCAGGCGATCAGTTCCCGCAACTTCATGACTGACCCACCCGTTTCATCAGCGGCAGGCGCAGCCGGTCCGGCAGTCTGCTCACCCGCCGCAGCCACCAGGTGAAGCGTTTCGGGAAGTGGATCTCGAAGGCGCCCCGGGCCAGTCCCGCCATGATTTCACGGGCCGCCGTCTCCGGCTCGATCAGTGCCGGCATGGTGAAGTCGTTCTGCGCTGTCAGCCGGGTGGCGACGAAACCGGGGTTGATCAGATAGATCCCTATGCCCCTGGGGGCCAGCTCGGCGTAGAGGATCTGCGCCAGATTGATCATCGCCGCCTTGAAGGGCCCGTAGGCCAGCGCCTTCGGCAGTCCGGTATAGCCCGCCACGCTGGCCACCAGGCAGAGACCGCCCGCGCCTTGTTGCAGCAGACCGGGAATGACCGATCGCAGCAGGTTATAGACCCCCGCCAGATTGATCGACAGGGCATGACCGACCTGATCCAGATCGAGCTCCCAGCTGCGCATGGGGGTGTAGACCCCGGCGCAGTAGATCACCAGGTCGATGCCGCCCCACTCGGCCGTGAGCGCCCGATGGGCGTTGGCGACCGCTTCCGCATCGCTCACGTCCAGCGGAAGCACCCTATCCTCATCCCGGGCCAGTTGCCACAGGGGGGATTCACGCCGGGCACTGAGGGCCAGCCGGGCGCCAGCCCCGGCCAAGCGGCGAGCCAAGGCTTCACCGATGCCACTGCTGGCGCCGATGATCCAGACACGCCGATCGCGCCAGTCGGTGAGCCGGGGATTGAGACTCATTGATCCCGCCTCTGGAAAAAGAGGGTCACTTCGCCCAGGCGGAATCCGAACTTCTTCATCATCGAGCGGTTGATCAGCACCCCCTC
>JBNKYJ010000121.1:0-6487 GCA_050300835.1 Sedimenticolaceae bacterium | reverse complement strand
GATCTGTTCACCGCGACCAAGGTCTGGACCCCCACCCGCTGGCTGGGGATCCAGCAGATGGAGACCTCGATGGCACTCTGGGGCGTGACGCGCTTCGATCTGATGCAGATTCACAACATGCTCGACTGGGAGACCCACATCGAGACCCTGAAGGCATGGAAGGGGGAGGGGAGGCTGCGTTATATCGGCATCACCACCTCGCACGGGCGCCGGCATGAGGAGCTGATCGAGGCGCTGAAGCGGGAGCCTTTCGACTTTGTCCAGTTCACCTACAATCTGCTCGACCGGGAGGCCGAAGCGCGTCTGCTTCCCCTGGCGGCCGAACGGGGTATCGCGGTCATCGTCAATCGACCGTTTCAACGCGGGGGGCTGTTCGATCGGCTGGCGGGCAAGCCCTTGCCGGCATGGGCCGGGGAGATCGGCTGCGCGAGCTGGGCGCAGTACTTTCTCAAGTTCATTCTTTCGCATCCCGCGGTCACCTGTGCGATCCCGGCGACCACCCGGGTGGACCATATGCGGGAGAATCTGCAGGCCGCCTCGGGCGAACTGCCCGATCAGACAATGCGGCGGCAGATGATAGACTACGTCGAAAAGCGGGTGACCTGAGGATCCGGCAATAGGGTTTTGTAAATTTGTCTTATTACCCCACGCATAACCCCACCTCGACCCGAATGCCCGATTGTTTGGAGAGAAGCCTTTGTTGAAATCCGCTCTACTGGGAAAAGTCGCGTTTTGGCTCATCGTCATCGGTGTCTTTGCGCTGATTACACCGCAGCCGGCCTGGCCTGAGTGGCTGGGACGCATGGTATTGTCCACGGGTATCGCCCTGGGCGTCACGACCCTGGGTGTTGCGTTCTGGAACCGAAAACGGCGCCAGGATCGAAAATGAATCGATGTCAGCGGATCAGCTTGCCCGAGAGCAGTCGGTGTATCAGCCCGAGTTTGTCCTCCGTCTGCATGAAGTGGCGGAAGGATTTCAGCGCAAAGTAATCGGGATTGAGGCTGTAATAGGTTTCAGTAATCTCATCCGTCTTTTCAAAGGCCGGCACATCGGTCTGCTGCAACACCGCCTGCTGCAACGCGTGCGGCATGCCGGCAATCTGAAAGACGTAGGCCAGGTATTCGTGCGCCGCCAGGCTGGGTTCGGCGACCCGGAAATTCCACTCGGCCACGGCATGCGCCACCTCATGCGCGATGATGCTCCGGTGCAGGGCGTGACTCATCTCCAGACCGAACGGTTTCCGCGTGCGGTCGACCTGCATACAGGCCTTCCAGGACATGACCGCAATCCTGCCTTCAAAGGGATCGAAATGGCCGAAATCCCGGTTGACCTGCCGTGCATCGACCGAATCGCGAATCTCGATTTCGAGTCGGGGAGGGGGTTCGAAAGCGTAATTCTGCATCAAGTCGATGGTCGCTGTCGCCGCTACGCAGACTTCTTGCCGGTCCTCATGCGTGGCAGGTATGACAAGGATGCGAGCGTCAGCGCAGGTTGACGCCTCCATGCCGGAAGAGAAGGTTCCGCTCAGGTTCAAGAGCAGGAAAAGCGGAAACAGGAAGGCAGGCCGCATGGTGGCTGATACGCGTGGACATTGTCTAACTTAAGTATAGGCAGTGGAGCCTGTACAAGACGTTTACCCGCTCAATCGGGACCGGGATATGCGGTGACAATATCTATCGTTGTCACCCGCCATTGCGGTCTCTGCCTATGGCAGCCGGGACTTCAGCTTGTCTCTGAGCTGATCCTCGCCTCCACTTGATTCAGATGCCCGATAATGGCCTGGGAGAGCGGGGCGATCTTCTCGTAGTGCGCTTCGGCTTCCTGATGTTTGCCGGCCTCTTTCAGGTTGATGATCTGATGGATCAATTGATGCATCTCGGCGTGTGGCGCCTCGACCTCACGCATGCCGGGTATGTGGCCATAGCGGGTCAGCCCCTGGCCGTAATACCATGTACCCAACACGCACTCATGGTGAGACACGGCCTCGTTCCTGGTCAGGGATTTTTTTCCGTCGAGAAAGTCGCGCAATCGCGCTTTCCAGGCCAGGTGGGCCGATTTCGCGGCACTGAAATCGAGTCCGCTGTCGCCGGAGAACTTGAACTGCTGGATGATCCCTTGCAGGTTGGCGGCGTGGTTGCCGAGGTCACTCACGGTCTCCGAGGTCTGCCTGGCCCGTTGCGCCGTCTGTTTGCTGCGGTCATTGATATTGAAGATGTTCTGCTTGATCTCTTCGGCCACGGCACGTTGCTCCTCCGCGGCGGTGGCAATCTGCGAGTTCATGCGGTTGATGGTTGCCACCGCCTGGTTGATCTGGTCGAGGGCGTCGAGTGTCTGTCCGGCCTGAGCCACGTTGTGGTCGACTTTCTCCCGCCCCGAGGCCATCGCGGAGACCGCCCTTTGGGTGCCGTTCTGCAAGGATTGAATCATCGATTCGATCTCTCCCGTCGATTCGTGGGTGCGGGTGGCCAGGCTGCGAACCTCGTCCGCCACCACGGCGAAGCCGCGTCCCTGCTCGCCGGCGCGGGCGGCCTCGATGGCGGCGTTCAGGGCCAGCAGGTTGGTCTGCTCGGCAATGCTCTTGATGACGTCCAGCACCGAACCGATGCGTTCACTCTCGTGCTCCACCTCCTGGATCGTCTGCTCCGCCTGTTCCACTTCCCGCGCCAGCGCGTTGATGGCGTCGGCGCTCTCCTGCACCAGGCTGCGGCCGCTTTGGGTTTCACGGTTTGCCGCCTCGGCGGCCTCTTCCGCAACGGCGGCGTTCTTGGCGACATCGGTAATGCTGGTCGTCATCTGATTCATCGCCGTGGCAACCTGCTCGGTCTCCTGTTCCTGTTCCAGTATGCGTTGGATGATCTGTTGGGTGTTGTCCGAAGTCTGGGCCACCGCCGCGATCACCGATTCGGTGGAGTGCGCGGTACGCTGGATCAGCTGACGGATCTTGCCGACGAATTGATTGAAAG
The DNA here is from genome assembly GCA_050300835.1 of Sedimenticolaceae bacterium. GTDB lineage: Bacteria > Pseudomonadota > Gammaproteobacteria > Chromatiales > Chromatiaceae > Thiodiazotropha. Next base: position 3,523 of record JBNKYJ010000121.1, on the reverse strand, counting down.
AACCGGCCAGACTGCTCAGTTCGTTTTCGCCGTTGTCGTCGAGAGAGATCATCAGGTTGCCGTCACCGCTGGCGATATCCCGCATGGTGTCGGCTGTGAGCAGAATGGGGTTGCAGATGGCGCGCGAGATCAGCCAGCTGATCAGCAGACCGGCCGCCAGGCCGAAGACCAGCAGGCCGATCACCAGCCGGTCGGTGGCTTCGGTTCCCTCGATCAACTTTCTACTGGTTTGCTCTATCGCCGATCCCTGCAGTTCGACCAGGCTGGCAAGATCGGTGTTCAGCGCTTTCAACAGCGGTCCGAGTTCGCTGCGTACCAGCCAGGAATCGCTTCGCCAGCGTTCGCTGCCGTGAATCTCCAGCAGCTTCTGATAGCGCTGTTTGAACAGCTGCATACCTTCGGCGAACTGTGCCAGCGAGTCGGCCTGATCCAGCGTCAGCAGATCATCCTGTTCCTCCAGTTGTTGCAGCAGCTGATCGGTACGCTCGATGTAGAGCGTCATATCCCTGATGTTGGCGTCACTGCGGAAAGCCAGGTAACCGCGGATGCCGTTCATGATGTTGCTCCAGGCATAGCGCAGTTCCGCCAGGTTGGCGAGCAGCTGCCGGCGCTCGTCATCGGCCTCCTCTTCCATTTCGGACATGATCATCTGCGTGCTGAGTTGCAGGTGGATGCGGCTGAGCGGATTGATCTGCTCGTTGGCATAGGCGATACCGGGAAAGTTGCTTTCGTAGGAACCGGCCTTACTCAACAGCTTTTTGCCTGTGGCTTCGAAAGCCTGCAGTTTTTGCCGCAGACCTTCCATCAATTGCATTGATCGGGGGTCCCGCATCACCGCCGGCATCTGTTGCAGTTGGGCCAGTGCCACTTTGGCCAGATCGATCTGCCGGTTGTAAGCATCCTGGTGCTGCGTCTCCTTGGTCAACAGATAGAATCCCAGGGAGCCGGCAGCCTGCTCGAGACTGCTGGTCAGGTCTTTCGCCAGTATCAGGGTGGGCTGTCTATCCTTCACCACGCCGTTGACATCGCTGCCGACGCCGTCGAGGCTGATCAGCGTCACTGCGGAACTGAGTGAGAGAATGGCGAGAATCAGGCCGAAACCGACCCAGAGTTTCATGCGTATTGTCAAACGCTTCAGTAGTCCTTGCATGGTCGTTCCCCGGTATCAAATGTGCCTGTGTCCAGCGGCGTCTGCACTGCCTTTCGATGCCTTAGACCTGTGCCCGAACTTTCACTGCGGGCCCGATGCAGACTCTGATTATCGTTGTGAAGGGAATTAGAAGACTACGCGAGGAAATCCCTTTCACATTTTTATACGCTTGCGTAGGGATATCGGACCGTGTCGACAATTCTTTAGCCGGCTACTACGGAATTGTGTGCAGCGACGCCATTCAAGGAAGCGGTGGAGGGAGAGGGCTCCGCGCCTTCTTTTGGCAGCGAGCGGCGGCCGATCGGTATCAACGGTGCGACGCGCTGCCGCTCAGGATTCTCGGCCAACGGTCATGCACCGCGTCTTCGAGTTCCGGTGTGATGGTCACCACGTAGACGCGGCGTTCATGCTCCCAGTGGGCCACCAGCCCCTGAATCCATTTTCCCGGGGTGACGTCGAACCAGTGGCTGACCCCCTCGATGTCCTTCTCCATGAACTGGCTGACGGCGAGCTTGACCGGGATCGGTCGCCAGCGATCCCAGCGCCCGCCGTAGATCGAATCGAGCCTGGCCCAGCCGCCCAGGGGGAGCCTGCCCGCCTGATTCTGGCGCCGGCCCCAGGGCAGCAGCTCGATGCCGCCCTGTCTGGTCTTCACCGGCAGGGTGGCCTTGGGGTTCGGGAAGTAGGTCCGTACCTCCTGGCCGTCGATGATGTAGTAGACGCCGCCGCACATGACTCAGCCTGTGGTGCTTCGCCTGCAGAGAGGGGAAAGGGGGTTTTGAATTATGAGTTTTGAGTCTTGAGTTTCGGTGTTCGCTGCGCTCACGCTTTTCAAAAGTGGATGTGCGCGTAGCGCACCCATGAACTCAAAACTCAAAACTAAAAACTCAAAACTACTGGTCATGAGCGGGATGCGATCCGGTCGCGGCATGGACTTGCAGAATGGTCTCCCTGTGCCCGAACGGCTTCCACGCCGGCGCGATGACGTTGGGCATGCGCGAGCGCTCCAGCAGGCGCATCGGGGCGACGGCGAACTCGCCGTAGCGTCGGTTGACACTGTCCATGGCCTGGTTGAGACGGTCGCGCCGCTGGTGGTCAGGTTCCAGAAAGTCGACCTGATAGTCGGCGTAGCGGGGGTCGAGGGCGGTCACCTGCACCTGGTGGCAGCCCTGGCCGGCCCAGTGGTGGTCGAGGAAGTCCTGGCACAGGGCGAGGATATCGGGGGCGTGGTCGGTGGGCGGGTCGCAGCGGTATTTGCGGCCGAGGTAGCCCGCGTCGATGCGCAGCCCGATGTAGAAGTGGCTGGCGCGGAAGTGGTGCTGACGCAGGCGCGCCGCCAGTTTGACCACCATGTGCAGCAGGAAGACCTCGATCACCGCCCGGCTCTTGGTGTCCGGGGGCATCACCTTGCCGTGGCCGATCGATTTGGGGGCCTCCACGCCGATGTGCACCGGGTCGGGATCGAGGCCCTGGGTCATGAGCCAGATGCGCCGGCCCGGATTGCCGAAACGGCGGCCGATCTCGCCGATGGGCAGGCGGCGCATGTCGCCGCAGCTGTGCACCCCCCGTTCCGCCAGGTAGCGGCCGATGCCGTTGGCGATGCCGCACAGCTCGGTAACCGGGATCTTCTCCAGGGTCTCGCGGGCCCGGCCCGGCGGGATCAGGGTCAGGCCGTCGGGCTTGTGCAGCTTGGCGGCGTACTTGGCGGTGGTCTTGTCGCCGCCGGCCCCCACCGAGCAGAGCACGCCGCCGGAGGCCTCCAGCACGGTCTGCTTGACCAGCCGGGCGATGCGCTGCGGGGTGCCGAGCAGCCGCTGGCAGCGGGTGACGTCGAGGAAGGCCTCGTCCACCGAGAAGACCTCCAGATCGGGGGTGATCGCTTCGAGGGCCTGCATGATGCGTGAGGAGACTTCGGCGTAGCGTTCCGGGTGGGCCGGCACCTGCAGAAAGCCGGGACAGCGCCGCTGCGCCTCCTTCAGGCGCATGCCGGTGCGCACCCCGTAGGCCCGGGCCTCGTAGGAGCTGGTGATGATGCAGGTGCCTTGGGCGCCGTTGGTGATGCCGATGGGACGCCCCTGCAGCTCCGGGTGATCCAACTGCTCCACGCTGCAGAAGAAGGCGTTCATGTCCACCAGGATGATGGCGCGGGACCAGTGGGTTTCGGGGGTGGTGTCGTCGTAATTCATGTCGCATGAAAGTTTTGAGTTTTGAGTTTTGAGTTGCTGAGTGCGCTTTGCGCACGTTGTTCTCATCCCCCTCTCCCTGGCCCTCTCCCGCGAGGGGAGAGGGGACGCACGGATCGGGAACGGATGTAGCCAGACAGTTTGTTTCCACAACCGGACGGGAAGCTTTCACCGCACTCGAACAGAGCTT
>JBNKYJ010000120.1:0-47931 GCA_050300835.1 Sedimenticolaceae bacterium | reverse complement strand
CATCAGCAGCCGCGACATCGGCAGCCCGGAGCGGGCCGAGATGCGCGAGACCACCGGCAGGAACAGGGCCGCGGCGCCCACGTTCTGCATGAACGAGGAGATGAAACCGACGGTGGCGGAGATGATCGGGATGATGCGCTTTTCGGTGGTGCCGCCGATTTTGAGAATAAAACCGGCAACCTGGGTCATCAATCCGGTCTTGTCGAGGCCGGCGCCGATGATCATCACCGCGATGATGGAGATCACCGCGTTGGAGGCGAAACCGTCGAACAGGTGCTTGTTGTCCACCAGCCCCTGCTCCAGACCCATCAGCGGTGCCAGCAGGGAGGTCAGACCCAGCAGCACCATGACGGTCACAGCGGCTACGTCCACATCCACGACCTCGAAAGCAAAGAGGTAGACCGTCAACAGCAGTAGCCCTGAAGTCCAGGCAATCTCGGTGGATGGAACGACTCCCGCCAGGGCAAGACCAACGATCAGAAAAATTATCCCAGCCATGAGCTGCTTGGGAGTGAGTATGCCCTTTACGGATACAAGCGTCTTTTCGAGTGTGATCATGGTCTGAGGTTTTTTTCGATTATAGGTTGGATTTGACTGTCACTTTTTTCCGGAGCCGCCCTGATCTGAACGGCACTCAGAGAAGATACGGCTGTTGCATTGTGCGCAGACTGATTTATCCAGCTTTTGGTAGATGGCATGGATTGCCGCGTACTTGGACTGAAAGACGTTGCGTGCGCCAGTGGTGTCCAGGCAGCCGCATTTCTCCAGAGAGTTCCACAACCCGCCTTTGACTTTGACCAGGTATAAGTCGCCCCCCATCTGCTTGCGGCGTATCGACTCCGCCTCAAGGGCGTGGCCTCCCTGCAAATCGACGAAATTGATGCCATCCGAGATCACCGCCAGGTGCTTCTGGTGGGGTGACTCCGCACGCAGGCGGTCGAAACGATCCTGCAGATGACTGACCGAGCCGAAAAACAGCGAGCCGTCGATTCTCAGAATCTTCAATTGCGGGCACTCAGGCAGGGCCGGATCGCTCGAGAAGGCATGCTTGTAGAGACGGGGATCGGGAACGCGGCTGACGATATTCGGCTTCGAAACCCGCTCCAGGTAAAGGATCAACGACAACAATACGCCGGCAAAAATCGCGAACTCCAGTTCCAGGAACAGCGCACTGAAAAAGGTTACCGCCAGAACCGATGTCTCGCGTTTGGAGGCAGCCAGGATATGTTTGATCTCCTTGAAGTCGATCAATCCCCAGGCAACCAAAAACAGAATACCCGCCATCGCCGCTTTCGGCAGATAACTGGCCAACGGTGCCACCAACAGCACGATCACCATCAGCAGAAAACCGGCGATCACCGCCGCCAGAGGCGTTCTTGCGCCCGCCTGATAGTTGAGACCGCTCCGGTTGAAGGAACCGGTGGCCACATAACCCGAGAAGAACGAGCCCGCGATGTTGGACAGGCCCTGTCCGATGAACTCCTGGTTGCCGTCGATTCGATAGCCTCCCTTGGCGGCCAGGGAGCGTCCGATGGAGACCGCCTCGGTCAAGGCGAACAGGGTCACCGCCAATGCGGTCGGCGCCAGATCCTTGATGTTCTGCAGCGTCAGGTCGGGGGCCGAAAGCGGCGGCAGGCTGGCGGGCAGGGCCCCCACCGTCTCGATATGAGATGCCGAATCACCCAACAGATAGTTGAGCAGCGTGGCCAGCAGGCTTCCGAAGGCCATGGCGCCGATCATGTAGGGGATACGCGGAAGCCAGCGTTTGAATGCCAGTCCCGACAACAGGGTCGATACGGAAACCAGCGTCACCCAGGGATCGATTTCAATCAACTGGGAGGAGAACTGAAACAGGATGTCGTGCAGATGTCCGCCACGTTCGATCTCCACGCCGAAAAAATACTTCAACTGCTTGGCGGCGATCAACAGGGCCGCTCCCGCCGTGAATCCGACAACCACGGAGTGGGAGATGAAGTTGACCAGTGCCCCCATACGGGCGAGACCGAGAATCAGCTCGAAAACGCCGACCATGAATGTCAGCGTCAGTGCCAGCGCCACATAGTCCGGCGTCGCCGGGGTGGCGTAGATCGACAAGGCTGAGAAAAGCACCACCGAGGCCGCGGTGGTCGGTCCTGAGACGAGATGCCTCGACGAGCCCAAAAGCGCCGCCACGATCGCCGGCACCATACCGGCATAGAGACCGTATTGAGGCGGCATTCCCGCGATGGTGGCGAAAGCCACGCCCTGAGGCAGTACAACGACGGCACCGGTGAGCGCCGCCGTAAAGTCGGCTTTCAGATCACTGCGTTGAACATTCGGAAGCCAATTCATGAACGGGAACAAAAATCCCCATCCACGCAAGAATGCAGAACTGCTATGCATCTCTGGTCCCCATAATCCAACCGCTTAACAGAGAGAAAGAACAATGTGGCCGGCAATAACGACAACTGCCGACATCTGGCTTTTCAGTTGCTTCCCGCCCCAGCAAAGCTGACGCGGGAAGCCATTCATCATACCGCAGACGGGGTCGAAAAGTGTAGGAAATTAAGCGGGTTATTGCGGTTTTACGCGATCAAATTTTTTAATCCATGCCCAATTTGGAGACAGAAAAACCAAGTCTTCATCGTGGCCTTTGCCTTTAATCATCCCGCTCTTTTAAGAAAGATGTTCACGCGCAAACCGCTCTCCTCGTCCAGATTCTCCAATTCGATCCGACCATGATGCAGTTCGATAATGCGTCGCACAATCGAGAGCCCCAGGCCGCTCCCTTCGGCTTTGACGTCTTCTCCCCGCTTGAACCGTTGAAACACCTGGCTCATCTGTTCCAGAGGAATGCCCGGCCCCGTATCCTCGATTTTGAGACTGGCCTCGCGTGATCCCGGCAGAATGGCGATACGCACCTGCCCCCCCGCCGGGGTGTAACGGATTGCATTGTCAATCAGGTTTCGAATCAGGATCTGCAATGCCGGACCGTAACCGAGCACGGTGACACCCCTCTCTGGCCCCTCGTATGAGAGTTCGATATCACGATCCAGCGCGCGTTGGCCGATCTCGGACAGCTCTTCCAGCACCTGCTGGCACAGGTCGACCTCCTGCAGGTGCCTCATGGTCATACTCTGACTTTCCATTCGGGCCAGCGTCAGCAGCTGCTCGAGCAGATGGCTGGTTCGGTCGACCCCCCTGACGATCTGCTGCAGGAAGCTCTTGTGCTCACCGTCGTGGTCGCTGAGCTGTTTGGCCTGGGCCGTCGCTTTCAGCGCCGCCAGCGGGGTGCGCAGCTCGTGTGCCGCGTTCGCCGTGAATTGCCGCTCGTTGTCGAGGGCGCTCTGGACCCGGGTGAAGAGCCGGTTCAATGACTCCACCATCGGCACCACCTCATGCGGCACGGCATCGGCGGAGATGGGTACCAGCGAATTGGGATCCCTGCGCTCGACCTTCACTGCAACCTGTTTCAATGGTCTGAGTCCCCTGCCGACCGTGATCCAGATCACCAGCGCGATCAAGGGCAGTGCCGGGAAAAGAGGCCAGAGGCTGTTGAAAACGATATTCGCCACCGTCTCCTGCCGTACGGCATGTTGTTCACCCACCTGCACCCGTAATTTAGATTCCGGTTCGACCAGCCCGAAAGTGCGCCACAATGTGCCATCCAGATTGCGTTCACTGAAACCGGGGGTGAATTCATCGAAGGAAACCGGCATGTTGGAGCGCAACAAAACCTGGTTGTTGGCATCGATCACGATGAAGGCGATCTTCGATTCGTAGCGATGCCCCGGCAGACTTTGTTGATCGATCAAAGAGAGATAGTCCTGCACGTTACCTTTTTCGAGATACTCCTTGAGCAACTGGCGGAACAATGGCGAACGTTTGATCAATTCGTCGCCGGCCTCTTCCATCACCTGCCGCAGATCCTGCCGGATCTCCAACTCCTCTTCCGATTCATGGGTCATCAGGGTGGCCAGCACGCGGGATTGCTGCGCCAGCGCAGCATCGTAGATCTCCTCTACCTCGTGATAGGCGGCGACATAGACAAAAGCGATGGCGATCAGCCAGCTGACGGCGATCGCGGTGATCAAACTGATGAGCAGACGACGCCGGATGGAGAGTGGCATCGGAATCAGTGTTCTGGGCGTGCGATGCTGTAGCCGACCCCTCGCACGGTTCGAATCAGTGTTTTACCCAGCTTTTTACGCAGGTGATGGATATAGACCTCGACCGCATTGCTTTCGACCCCCTCGTCCCAACCATACAGGCTCTCCTCCAGAAACTGGCGCGAGAGGATGCGCCCCGCGTGCGTCACCAGCGTCTCGAGTACCGCGTACTCGTAGCTGCTGAGATTGACCGGCTGACCCGCCAGGGTGACCTCCCTCGAAGCCGGGTTGAGCGACAGTTCGCCGTGTTCGATGATGGGAGCCGCCCTGCCTTCCCGACGGCGGGTAATGGCGCGCAGGCGGGCGTTGACCTCCATCAGATCGAAAGGTTTGACCACATAGTCATCGGCACCCAGATCGAGCCCCTCGATACGGGATTCGATGGTGTCACGTGCGGTCAGCACCAGGACCGGCAAATTCCGCTCGCTCTTGCGCAGCTGCTTGAGAATCGTGAAGCCGTCCACCTCCGGCAATCCGAGATCGAGAATCAGAACATCGAGGCTCTCGGAATCGAGGGCCTGCAGGGTGGCGGCACCGTCATGCACCCAATCGACCGTATGCCCCAGCTCCTTGAGGCCGAGAGACAGACCCTCTCCCAGCTGTCGGTCGTCTTCGGCCAAAAGGATTCGCATACGGTCTCTCGTCGGGGTTAGTGCATCGCCAGTTCCACCTTGGACAATGCGGCTTCAATCTCGGCACGCCGGCCGGCGTCTGCAATCGGCCGGTTTTCACGTGCTGGTGCGGCCAGTGCCCGCTTGAAAGCGGCCGCCGCCTCTTTATAGTCCCTCTCCTGCAGCAGGTAGTCGCCGTAGAAGTAGTTGGGGTCGATACCGTCGGGGTTCATGGCCAGGGCCTTCTTCAGATAGGCCTCCGCCTTGTCATCGTCACCGAAGCCGATCGGCCAGCCGGGAACCTGATAGTAGAGGCTGCCGAGGGATGTGTAAACCGAACCTTCGAGAACCTCCGGATCGAGCGCCTCAGCCCGCTCCAGCAATTTCTTGGCCTGTTTGACCAGCGACAGCGCACCCAGGCCACCCTTCTCTCCGGCGGTCGTGGAAATAATGATCGCCTGCCACACCAGCGGCTCGGCAGAACCCGGATTGGCCTGCACCAGGGCCTCGGCCTTTTCGTTCAATGCCTGCAGGGCATCGACCCGTTGATCCTCGGGCATCTGGTACTTGATCTTGGCCCAGGATTCGCTCAATTCCAGCAGTTCCGGGGACATACCGGCAAGAGCCGCCACCGAATGGAGTGCGAACAGTGCCACTACACATTGCAGCAATATCTTTTTCATGACATTCCCTCTTTGGCAAAAGCCATCATCTTGTGGTTCTGCTTCTTCATTGCACCATCGACCAGTCTCGGCAGCAGGGCGTTGATACGTACAAACAGCGATTCCGGAAAACCGAGATAGACATCCTTGCGATCCTTTCTGATCGCCTCGACGATCCGGTCGGCGACCCATTCGGGCTCGTCCATATTCATCTTGATCGATTCAGCCATGCGATAGATGGCGGAGGAGTTGAGCTTGGTCTTCACCGCACGTGGCGCCACATAGGTGACACCCACCCCGGTATCCTCCAGCTCCCGGCGCAGTGCCTCGGAGAATCCCCGCAGACCGAATTTGCTGGTGGAGTAGGCGGCAAACCAGGCAAAGGCGATGGAACCGAAGGTGGAGCCGACATTGACGATACGGCCCTTGCCCTGGTCGAGCATGTACTGCACCACCTGGCGGGTCAGCTGCATCGGCACCAGGGTGTTGAGCTGTACGATGCGGTTGATCATCTCCGGGTCCTCGTCGGAGAAAGGCCGGAAGCTGAGCAGGCCGGCATTGTTGATCAGCATGTCGATGCCGCCAAGCCGCTGCATGGCCTCTTCGACCGCCGCTGAACGCGCCTGGGCATCGAGCAGGTCGACCGGTAACAGCAGCGGCTCCGAACCTGAGTTCCCGATCTGCTCCGATGTCTGCTGCAAGGCAGTTTCACTACGATCCAGCAGCGCCAGCCTGGCGCCTTGCGCCGCCAGGCGTTGGGCCACCTCGGAACCGATACCGCCGCCGGCCCCGGTCAGGATCACTCGGGCTGACTCAAGTTTCATCGCTTGTCTCCTCCTGGCAGGTCTCTAGGACATTTCCAAACATCACCGGTACCCTTCATGCCCCCCGTCATCTCCGACACGGAGCCGTGAGCGTCAACGCCGTTGGAAAGCATTCGGCGCAAGCCGGCGTAGGCCAGCCCCACACAAGAGAGCAGGAAGACCGCCAGCATCGCCTGTACGATCATCTGCACGAAAAACGGCGTATCGACCAGCCAGGGCATGACATTGGCATGTGAAATGATATCCATGCGGATTCCTCTCAGGCCGCTTGTGCGGCGTCGTTCAGTATCAAGGGCAGATTGCGGAAGATATCGCCGTAGAGCTTGTAGAAACGCTTTGCGGTGTGGATCACGAAACGCTTGTCCTCTTCCCTCTCCAGGCGGTTGACCAGTCCCTGATAGAACTGCATGTGCGAGATATCGAGGGCGCCGTGGCTGGTGAGGTAGGTAAAGGCGTTGTCCGGCAGTTTGAGATTGGCCTGAGTCGCCTTGGCGGCTTTGGTGGCCAGTTCGATACTGGTGCCCTCCAGCACCAGCACCATGCCGAGGAATCCGATCGGATTGCGACGATGGACGATGTCGTAGGCATAGGCGCACATCAACTCAGCCGGCATCGCGGGCTCGCCATGGCGGACCGCCTCGGCATCCCCGCCGCAAACGGCGATGTCGTTGAGGATCCATTCCTGATGGCCCAGCTCCTCTTCGATGTAGTGAGCCATGGCGTCGCGCAGCCACTCCATCTCGTGTGGAACACGGGAACCGCAGGCCATCAGCAGGGGTGTGGTGTGCTTGACGTGATGATAGGCCTGGATCAGAAAGGCGACATAGCTCTCGAGCGACAATTCACCCTGTACGCCGCGCTGAACAAAGGGAATAGCGAACAACGACTCGCGTTCCGCCTGCGTCTGTTCCATCAGTTGGTTGAAGAAGTCACTCATGAGACAAGCTCCTCTCGATAGAGCGCATCGATGCGCTCATGGTAGTGTTGAAAAATCGCCTCGCGACGCAGCCGCCCGGTTCCCGAGAGCTGTCCGTTTTGCAGCCCGAACGGGGCATCGGCAGGCAGCCATCGGCTGATCCGGGCATAGTCCGGCAACAACGCGTTGACGCGTGTGATGGCCGCCTCCACGGCAGAGGCATCGGCATTCGGTGCGGGCAGGATCACACCGCAATTCCAGGGCCGGGCTTCGCCGAAGACAGCGGCTTGGAGGATGGCGGGCTCGAGCACCAGCTCGCGCTCCACCCACTCCGGTGAAACATTGCGGCCGAAGGCGGTGATAAAGATGTGGCGCCGCCGGCCCTGCAGATGGAGAAACCCCTCATCATCGAGATAGCCGATATCGCCGCTGTGCCACCAGCCGTCTTCGGATTCCGCATCGGCTTCACCGAGATAACCGCTGAACAGGTTGCCGCGGATCAGCACTTCGCCGTCCTTGGCGATCTTGATATCGATGTGACCGAGCGGTTTGCCCACCGAACCCAGACGCTGGGCATGCAGGCGATTGAGACAGACCACGGAGGCGAATTCGGAGAGACCGTAACCTTCGTAGACCGGGAACTCGAGTTCAGCGGCGCGCTCCAGCAGGCGCCGGGAGACCGCCGCGCCACCGACGGCGACGAAACGCAGCCGTGCGGGAATCGGCACTCCCGCCTCCAGACAGGAGACGGCGCCCTGCAGCATCTGGGGGCTGAAGATGGCGCTGGTGGCGCCCCTTTCGGTGAGCGTCCGCATCATGCGCGGAGCATCGAGGCCGGATGCGCCGAGCAGACCGGTCTCGCTGAGTGAAGGCAGCGCCACGCTGGCGCCGGCCCACAGGGGGACGTAGAGACCGGCAATATTTTCCAACAGCACCGCCAACGGGGTCAGCGCCACGTGACGATCTTCGGCAACCACCGCAACGGCCGCGCCCAGTGCGTAGACCACCTGCTCCATCCGGGCCCAGGTGAGCATCACGCCCTTGGGTTCGGCGGTGGTGCCCGAGGTATAGGTGATCTTCACCACGTCAGACGGCAGCGGCCGCTTCGGCAGTCCGGTGGAGAGACAGGACAGGGTCCGGCCGGCGACCGGCAACGAGGCTTGTTCCGCCAACGCCAGGTCGGGCAGGCGTTGCTGCAGCCGCTCGACACTGTCGCTGATGACCATCTCCGCACCCGCCTGGGTCAGGGCATGTCGCAGCTGTGCGGGGGAGAAGAACGGGGGAATGGGGACCAGGGTGATTCCACAGGCGAGCGCGGCCAGATCGACCAGTGCCCAGGCGGGTCCATTGTCGACATCGAGGGCCAGGGTCGTGATCCCCAGTTCCTGCAGTCGGGTCATCAACTCCTGCAGAGCCGACTGCAGAGCAGCGTAGCTCAACTCCGAGCCACTGCCCTCGATCGCCGTGGCGTCGGGTTTCTGCAGGGCGTGTTGGGCCAGGCGCTCGAACAACTTCATGCCGCCTGTATTCCCGCCTGTTCCGCATGCTGCCACAGATCCCGCATCGCCTGCTCCTGCTGGCAAATGGACCAGAGTACGGCATGTCCCTGTGCGATCCGGCCCGCCATCACCCGGGGTTTCTGATCGTAGTAGCTGCCCCAGCGCGGCTGCTCCTCGAGTGGCAGGGACTCACGCCGTGCCGGGGCCAGGTCGATGAGCTCCAGACCCAGCCGTGAAAAGGCGTTGTGCATGGCCGGACCTATGGTGAAGAGCGCCCATTCGGAACCGGTGGTGGAGAGGTAGGCGGTCAGCGCCGTGATCAGCCAACGTCCCCCTCCCGGCGTGGTCACCGCCAGGTTGCCCACCTCGACCAGGCGGGAGCGGGCTACCGGACGTCTCAGCTTGGAGGCGAGGAGTTGCTCGACCGGGCGGTCCAGGTAATTTTCGAGGAACAGTGGCGTGTCATCGGCATAGCGAAAACCGAGCACGGCCTTGAGCTCGTCGTGCTGGTCGCTGAGGCTCATCAACAACGGCATGAAGTGGCGGATCTCCGCCCCATAGTGTTGTTTGAAGCAGGTGGAGACGAACTGTTCCGCCGCCAACCGGTATTCGGCATCCGGACTCGAGGTCTGGACGAATCTAGGCAGACAAGCCGTTGGATGCAAACTGCGCGTTTCGATGGCCATGGTCTGGACTCCCTGATAGAACATGGGCACAGACTAGGCAGTGAGGCTTAATCGAATCTTAAGTGTAAGAATCTAAGGCTCTTTCAGAGGGCCAAAAATAGGCATCGGGTCACAAAAAGGGCACGCCCTGCCCCGTGGCACCCGCGGGGCGCTCAACACTCCGCACTGACCAGGGGCACCCAGAGCTCCTCCCGGCTGAGGCCGCCATGTACGCCGACCATCTGATAGCGGGGCTCCTGCGTCAGCCAGTCCCTGACGATGGCGTGCTGCCGCATGAGCAGGAGCCGGTCACCGATCCGCTCAGCCAGCCGGGGATGCGGGGTTCCCACGCCAAACCACCCCTCTTCGATCAGTTGCGAGGATGGGTGGACACTGGCCAACTCCCCGAAGCGCGCTGCAACCGTCTCATCGAACTGCGACTCGCAGCCGGGACGCAGGTAGCAGTAGGCGGCACGGGGTTCACCGCAGAGGGGCAACACCAGGCTCTGCTGGATAACAGGATGATCTTCAAGCTGCAGGGTCAGCTCCGGCGTGGTGTCGATCTGACCATGGTCGGCGCAGACCAGTAACAGCGTATCGGTCCCTTGCAGTCCCTCGCACAGTTGCGCAAAAGCGCGGTCGAGTTCCAGCAGATGGTCACAGGCTTGCTTGCTCCAGATACCGGCCCGGTGTCCGATGCTGTCGAGTTCGGGCCAATAGAGATAGAGGTAGCGCCTGCCCGGGCGATGACACAGCGCCAGTGTTTTGTCGCACAGGTCCGAGAGACTGGTGTAACCCATGGCAGTCGAGGGACCGAGATGGGCACGATTGAATTCGGAATCGACAATGTGCATCGGAGACAGGCTGTAACCCTCCACACCGATGCGATCGGCGAAGGGACGGTGCTGCAACAGCTTGGCGGCGTCGATGCCGCCGGTACCGTAGCCACTCCCCCCGTAGCGGGCACGGCCGGGCAGTACCGTGAGTATGCTGCCGAGCTCTCTGAAGTAGACGAACCAGCCGGTGAGCCCATGCTGCTGTGGCGCATCGCCGGTGAGAAAAGTGGTGATCGCGCTGGCCGTGGTCGGTGGAAAGACGGAGCTCATGCGCCCTTTCAGCGCCCCATTCAGGTGAACGGCCCCCACCTGCGCACGCAGATAGTCGTAACCCAGTCCATCGATGACCCAGACAACGACCTGTCGATGACGTCCGACCTCATCGGGACTGAGCAGCCTGTGTTCGGGATAGGGATGTCTCTCGCCACCCAGCCCCTCCTGCAGGGAGGCCATGAGATTGACGATACTGCCACCACTGTAGTCCGGGAGGTCCATGGCCACAGTTTACGGATCTCACCAGGGCCAGGCCACCTGAGATGTCGTCCCTCGAGGCAGCGCCTATACTGTGAATCAGAGTCGTTTTCCCACACCGGAGTCTCCAGATCGATGAACACTCCGATCCGAAAAACCAAGATCGTCGCCACCATCGGCCCGGCCTCCGACCGCGTGGAAATACTGCAGGCAATGATCGAGGCCGGCATGAACGTGGCCCGCCTGAACCTCTCGCATGGAAGCTTCGAGGAACACCGCTCACGCATCACACGGGTTCGAGAAGCCAGTGCGGCAGTGGGCATTCCGGTTGCGGTCATGATCGATACCCGGGGCGTCGAGATTCGCACCGGCCGTATCGAAGGCGTTCAAGTCGAGCTGGTATCGGGTGAGGAGTTCTGTCTCTACACCGATAACCGTATGGGGGACGTCCGAGGCGTCTCGGTGACCTACCAACGGCTTTCGCAGGAGGTCAATATCGGTGACGTGGTCCTGCTCGATGACGGCGCCATGGAGCTCGTGGTGCGCTCGATCGACGAACGCAAAGTCAACTGTTCGATCATCGTCGGCGGAGTACTGCGGGAAAATAAAGGCGTCAATCTTCCACAAAGTCGACTGTCCCTGACCTCCATTGAGCCGGCACAGCGAGAGGATGTCATCAAGGAGATGAGTTTCGCGGCGGAAAACGATGTGGATTATGTTGCCGCCTCTTTCATACAAACCGCGGAAGAAGTAAACCAGATGCGGCAAATGCTGCTGGAACGGGATGCCGCCATACCGATCATCGCAAAGATCGAAAATCGTTCCGGCATCGACAATCTGGAAGCCATCGTGGCCGCTGCGGACGGCATCATGGTGGCGCGCGGGGACATGGGCGTTGAACTTCCTCTGGCCGATGTCCCGAGCATGCAGAAAAAGATCATTCGCGAGACGGTAAGCAACGGTAAGCCGGTCATCACAGCCACTCAGATGCTGGCCTCCATGGAGAAAAATCCCAAACCTACCCGAGCGGAAGCCAGCGATGTGGCAAACGCCATACTCGACGGCAGTTCGGCGATCATGCTATCCGGTGAATCGGCCATGGGGGACTATCCGGTTGAAGCCGTAAAGACAATGGACATGCTGGCGATCCGCACCGAGGCATCGCTGCGTGAGTACGGATATCTTCAGCAAATCATTCCTCATCCATCCAATGTGGTCACGGAAGCGGTCAGCCATGCCTCGGTTCAGATGGCCGACCGCTTAAAGGCGGGCGCCATCATCAGTTTGACGGAGAGCGGGTTTACCTCGCGCCTGGTATCGAAACACCGACCCGAGTGCCCCATCCTGGCAGTGACCGTTTCACCGCGGGTCATCAGGCGACTCTGCATGAATTGGGGCGTAGTACCTATTCCCTTTCTCAAAGCGGGATCGGATGACGACAAGATCAACCTGTGCCTCGAGGAGGCCAAAGTCAGAGGAATCGTGAAGCCTGGAGATGTCGTCATTGCCACCAGTGGCTCGACTCAGTCAGCCGGCGGTACCAATCTGATCAGAGTGTTGCGGGTGGATTAGACGCCTAAACGAAGCCGTGCTGTGACAGCCTGGGGGAGACCGAAAAAGCATTAAGCAATAAGCTTCTGTTTTTCAATCAATTTGGCAAAAGAAAACCGCCCGTAGGAGGCAATGTTTTTCCGATTCCTAGGGCGGTTCCCGGGTCGGCTATTACCAACCCTATCTCAAGTATTGATCAATTTCCGAAAAATACAAGTTAGGTTCCCAAATGCCGAGCAGCCGATTCCGCGTAGCCATCGGCTGCCCCGGCACTGGAATCAAGCCTCTTTCGTTGCGCGTTTTTTGCGGGTCCGGCGACGACGCGTGGTCTTTTCGGCAGCTTTCTCTGCCACCTTCGCCATCTTTTCGTATTCCTTCGCCATCTTGGCGTGGGCGCTTTGCAACGACTTGTTGAGTGCCCTTGCCAGCCGCATTGCTTTCTTCTGCTCTGAAGTCGCTTGAGAGAGTGAAGCTTTGACTTCTTTCAATGCAGTTCTTGCACTGGCCACCCGCTCCTTCGCATTTGCCTTGGCAGTGGCGGTTTTTGCCTTCGCCACGGACTCAGCAGTTTTGCTAACACGAACGGCTGCGCCTTCCACTCTCTTTTCAAGTCGAGCAACAGCAGCGTCCGCCTGCTTAACACGACTCAGGGCACGCTTGTTGACAGCGGACAACGAAACGTTCGCTTCAAGTGATGAAAGCACACTCTCAATCGGTACAACCTTGCGGGCCTTACGACGCTTTTTGACAGTTCTTTTCACGGTTTTTTTGACAGCCATTGCTACTCCTATCGTCTGTTTTTAACAAAGTGCTACAAATATAGTTCGATAACTTATTGATAACAAGTGTCTCTTATATTTTTTTTAATAAAAATTAGCAAGCGCGATCTCTCTCGAATTACTAATTTCAATTTATATAAAAATAAAATTCCCGATTGGGATGGAAATTGCGTAATTGAGATTAGGCCTATTTGCTCTCAAACTGCCCGCTTACGCTCAATACGTACGCGATAGCAAACAGCGAGACTGACACAAGCCGTATCTGTTACAGAGATCGGAACAATCACGGACTCAGGTGCGTTCCACCACACAGTCCAGCCATAGCAGGAGCTCAAGGCAGGTCATTGCTACGATGATCCGGGTGCCGAAACCGAGTGTATCCTCGACCGCTCAGATACTTTCTGAATATTCGAGCCCCTTTAGGACAAAGTTCCCTGATTTGGACAGAAGTGGCGAGAAAATTCCCAGGACACTGATCATGCTGACGAGTAGCATGACGCCTAAACCAATGTCCTGGGTAAAGTCGTAGCGAACGACGCCTCGATCTACTCTTCCCCAACTCCCGATATCATCTCTTTGAGATAGCCGAACGGCCTGTCTGCTGTCGTCAGGGTCAGATAGAGGTGGGCGATGAGAAAGGCCAACATGGCGAAGGCAGCCAGAGTGTGGGTCAGGGCCACCCACTCCAATGGCAGCCCCTGAAGACCGGTTACCGACCACTCCCGATAGAAGAGATAGAGTAATCCGCTGAGCCAGATAATCGGCGAAATGATCAGGGCCAGAAGCAGGTAGGCCAGTCGTTGCAACGGATTGTGCTTTTCAGCCCTTTTCCGGTGAAAGGGATGGCCCGCACCGAGAAAGATACCCACGGCATAGTAGCGGAGCATCGCCTGCATACGATCCGACTCTGCGGGCACATACTGCCGCCATTCTCCGGTCGTGGTGTGCCAGAACAGGGCCAGGACCCAAAGCCCGATGAGGAACCAGGCAACTACGGTGTGAATGTTGATGGCGGTTTCAAATCCGAACAGGGTATATGTTCCGTGGATTTCAAATCCTGTAATCAGCATGACGATGATGAGCAGGGATTGAGCCCAATGCCAGAAACGTTCGAAGCGACTGTAGAGGATGATCTCGCTCATTGCGTATTCTCCCGTTTTTTGCGGAGCAGTAGACGCCCAAGCCCATGCAGCGTGACACCCCCCAGCGTGCCCAATACCAGCAACCAGCCCAATGTATCCACCCAATAGCGATTATCACGGCCGGGCATGTAAAAGCCAGTGAGTTCGTTGAGTCGCCCATTACGGCTGTGGCAATCACCACAATCGAGCGCCATCTCCTTTGGCGCCACCATATGCGCCAAAGGCCAATGGTAGGTGGTTTCGATGAATCCATACTCACCGCTGTAGTCAGCACCGGCGACGTCCATTGCAGACTTGATCGCCCTGCCCCAGTCGTATGACTTCCAGTAGGCATCCGGGTCCTTGCCAAACAAATGGGACAGCACCAGCGTGTTGTTGCCCTTGTCGTAGACCTGTCTGCCGCGCATGACCTTGAACGGCCAGATACGTGCATTGGGATCGTCATAGCTACCGTCGAACGTATTGATTGCGACCACCGCGCTTGGGTCGATCTTCTCACCCAACTGTTTGTAGCGGATATTGCCCGCATACCAGGCATACTCCGGCACCAGATTTTCACCCCAGTCAAAATTCCCTTTCTTGGTATCGTATGTCAGATATCCGCGGTCATCCTTGGTCTTGATCTCCTTGTCATCCGGCGTCTTTCTTCCCGCAGTCGACCAGTCCCACCAGATCTTGGTGGGTTTGCCGCCCCTTGCGTAGTAAGGGATGTGACAGGTAACACAGGCGACCTTGTCCGTATGATCGTTGTTCTTATCGTTGATTTCGGGATCGTGCGGACGACTGCCGTGGCAACTTTCGCAGGTTGCCCGGCTTGCATCATCCCTACCGGGCACATCGATCCCGTGCGTGTCTTTGGCCACAGTCGTGTAGCGGCTGCCCGCCACATCATGGCCGTCGGTGCGATGACAAGTACTGCAGCTGAAGTCGAGCCCGTCCTGTCCAAGATGCACATCGAGCATACGATCCGGATTCGTCATGCTCGAGTCCAGATCACCATGCTTGACACCATCACCGCCACCCCCGTAGAAATGGCATGCGCCACAAGTGGCGCGACTCGTCTTCCCCACGTGCTGCGCCACATTTGTCAGATCAGGGGCCTTCCAGACCTTGTTGCTATTGGGCGGAAACGGCTTGTCTGTATAGGTCGGGTGCCCGGCTCCGGTGGGGAACTTCTTATACGTACCGGTAGTATCGTGACACACCAGGCAATCGACGCTGTCTTCCGAGGTGAAGTCGAAGGAGTTGTCTTTCCATCCATAGCCGATGTGACAGCTGGTGCAACGGGCGTAATTGGATTCGATACTGCCGCAGAAGCTGTTGATGACCACCCGCTTTCCCAGTGTCTCGCCCGTACCCGGATGCGTCAGCTTCCAGTTCCAGTGTTTGGTCTGATGAATCTGTTTCGCTGCTTCCGTATGGCAGCTGAGGCAAGCCCGTGTGACCTCCGGTCCGCTCTCGAATCGCTTGTTCAGGGCATCGAACTTCGTATGATCAGCAGTAGAGTTTAGCTGCTCTGTCGCTGCGAATACTGCTCCCGACAGACCAAGCACGATACTGCTCACCAGTGACAGAATGAGGCGTACAGAGTCTGTTCCACTTCGCCACATAGCTCACCTCTTGTTCATTTGTTGGGACCCCAGGCCCCGATATGCCGAGGCCTGTCTCCTGATATCCGAACGTGACCTCACTCAACGCACGGGGCTCCCGTCGGAAGGCTGTGTGGCGGCATGTTCTTGACCGTAACAGACGTCACCAGCGACTCACCTTGCGCTACCGAGTCCACGCTGAATACCCTCCTGCATCGGACTGCCAATCACCTTCTTATGGAACGTCGCATGTATCTGATCTGCCAGAGTGGTGCTCCGGACACGCATCGAGCCTTTCCTTTGCAGGTAGATCTCATCTTTGCAGTTCTTACACACTTCGGAAGAGATAGGAAGTGGCGCATCCTCAGCAGCAACGTTCAGTGGTGAGATACAGATCAGGCGCATGCACATTACGAACAGAAACAATGGCACAACGATAAAGCCTTGTAGCAGAAGAGGCATCCAAGCTGTTCCACATCTATGAGCATCGATTGGGAAGCGTTCTACGTGCCTCTTTTTGCTTCAGTCAAAAGTCTTGCACAACGCATTTTCAAAATGAACAAAAATCAACCGATCATTTGATTCCGCGCAGTATATAAATTCGACTAATTAACATTTCCCCAGTGTTTTATTTCTCTCCTTCAATGTTTGCTAAAAGCTGCAATCGATACTTTTCATGACCCGAATCATGGACAGGGTTCACTTGCATGCCAAACTGATTTCAGCATGTGATTTCAACCGGCATGTTTTCAACATTGCGGTACATGATCGCATGCGAGCCTTCACTTTGCTGTCTCACAGGCAGGCTCCCGCTCCAGTCATTTATAAATCACGGAGCAAGCTGGCGTCTCGCGCCTCTGGCATTGCCGGCCAAGGGGTTCTCATGATGCACCGGTCGGTGTACTGGATTCTGCTACAGAGAGGCTGTCGACTGATTCCGTCGATGGTTTGCTTTGCCGAGAAGGTGTCGCTACCCCCTGACCAGTGGGGCGATCCTGCAGGAGAGGCGTGTGTCAGTTGTCACACGAAAACTGAGTCACACTCGAGTACCCGCCGAGAAGACATTCAAGCGCTCAGAATGGAACCGAATGATCGATGCAGAGTTCACCCTGGAACCCGGTACTGCCGAGCGACTTTTGAGCGAGTGACCCCGCCCTGCTCCCGCAGTGTCTCGAGTCTCATCGCCCCAGTCGGCAACCGCTGAGGATACGAGACAAAAATGCCCCTCCGATCTGCAGACCGGAAGGCTTACACGTTAGTGGTATCAGTGAACGCAGTCTTTGAGCGTCAGGCCGGGAATCATGGTGAGCACCACGGCCAGGAGCATGATCGCGGGGCTCGCCAGAACCATCCCCAGCGCCAACGGCTGGATGAAGTGCAGGTTCACCGACGAGGAGAGCAGGTGCGCGATCACTTCGAGGAACATGCCGGCAATCAAGAACACACCGGCCAGCATGACGACTTTACGTAACCGTTCACAGTTCAGGATTGGCATATCTAACCTCACTACTACTCAAGGTATTCCTAATAAGATGCTCCTAGCGGATCGATTTGTTCAGTGACATTTGTCAATCACGCTCAGCACTCAACAACATCGTGTGAGTTCCCTGTCTGTTCTTATTATCGGCCATATTAGCATCTTCTGTAATTTTGATATTCGATTTCACTATAAGTTCATAAAAAGTTGTGATCGTTTTCACGAAATCCTTAATCACGCACGACCTTCTATCCTATTGATTATTCTATGTTATTTTGATCAATCCAGGAAATCATCCCTGTCACTACCCATCTCCCGATAACTCGTCTCCAGAAAACGCGGCGTGCACAGAGCCAGAAAAATCAGTTCATTCTCCCCGATATTGCGAATTCTCTGCCGGCAACCGGCAGGAATCACCACCAGGTCCCCCTCGGACACCCGCGCCGGTTTCATATCACCAATCTCCACCCACCCGATACCCCGCAGGATGACATAACGTTCAACACGACCCTCGAGCCGATGCCAGGCCGTACATTCCCCCACACGGACACGAACCCTGGCGATCGACAACTCCGGATCATCGTCGGTGTTGGAGAGTTCATTGATGAAACAGCCTTCACGAAAGAAATACTCTTTCTCCGGCTCGTACTTCAGAATTTTCGCTTGCATGGCTCCCCGGTCTTGTCTTGAGCAAATGGAAGATACAGACTCGATCTTAATCCACGCCAGACGGGTATGCCCATGTACAGCGACTCTTTCTCCCTCGATCCGTCAATCATCTATCTCAACCATGCCGCGGTTGCCCCCTGGCCGAAAGTGGCCATCGAAGCGGTATCGCGCTTCGCACGCGAGAATGGCGAAACCGGCGCCCTCCACTACCCTGAATGGATAGAGCGGGAATCAGCGCTTCGCGCCAGTCTGGCCGGATTGATCAATGCGCCGACGGTCGACGACATCGCCCTGCTGAAAAGCACTTCTGAAGGTCTTTCGGTGGTCGCTCATGGCGTGGACTGGCAGCCTGGCGACAATGTGGTGAGCATCGCCCAGGAATTCCCTTCCAATCGTATCGTTTGGCAATCGCTCGAACCCTATGGCATCGGGGTACGCCTGCTCGATCTGCAACATGAGCAGGACCCGGAGCAGGCATTGATGTCGCTGTGCGACAGTAAGACCAGGCTGCTTGCGGTCAGCTCCGTACAATATGCTTCCGGCAGGCGTATGCAACTGGAGCGTTTGGGAGGCTTCTGTCGCCGCAACGGCATCCTCTTTGTGGTCGATGCGATCCAAAGCCTTGGCGCCCTCCCCTTTGATGTCAACGAGGCTCAGGCGGACGTGGTGGTGGCGGATGGCCATAAGTGGATGCTGGGTCCGGAAGGCCTCGCACTTTTCTACTGTCGCGCCGACCTGCGTGAGAGACTGCGTCTGCGTCAGTATGGCTGGCACATGGTGGAGGCGGCCGGAGACTTCGAGGCCAGCAGCTGGCGACCCGCGCATAGCGCGCGACGCTTCGAGTGCGGCAGCCCGAACATGCTGGGTATGCATGCCCTGCTGGCCAGTCTCGAGCTATTGCAGGCGATCGGTATTGAACGTGTTTTCTCCCTCATCGAGGTGAACACCGCAGCGATCATCGAGCAGATCAAACAGCACAACTTCGAGCTGTTGAGCCCCGATGCACGGGAACTGCGGGCCGGAATCATCACCTTTCGGGTCCCCGGCTGTGATACGCACAGTCTGCAACAGGGCTTGATGAGACGTCAGGTCGTCTGTGCCGAGCGGGGTGGCGGAATTCGATTTTCACCCCATTTTTATAATACGAAAGAGCAGATCGAACATGCCTTCGAGATCCTGCAACAGGTGAGGTCTCAAGAGTCATATTAAAGGTTGCTTATTTAATGATTCAGATCAAGCAAAAAAGGTGAGACTGGCATATATTAGGAAGCAGGTTCTAAAGGGATGATCGCAAGATCGAAAGAACCTGGAAGTCAGAAAAAAGGCAAGAATACGTGCTCGTCACGAAGCACGATCTAATAAAAGAGCGATATGAAGGAGAACGTCTACCATGAAAAGAATCCTGAAATCATCTGCTGCCGCCTTGATCGTCGGCTCCAGCCTGCTCGCCGCCCTGCCCGCCCAGGCCTTCTGGGGTCCGTTCGACTGGTTCGACGACGACGACGACTGGTACGGTCCATGGGGGCCCTATGGTTATGGTGGTCCCTGGGGTGGTTATCCGGGCTATTACGGCTATCCGGGCTATGGCTACGGCTATCCCGGCTATGGTTACGGCTATCCCGGCTATGGCTACGGCTATCCGGCTTATGGATATCCTTATGCCGCTCCGGCCCAGCCCGCCGCACCTGCGACCAAGACCGAATAACTTCAAACAGCCACTCAACCGATACCCCGCCCGCCTGGCGGGGTTTTTTGTTGCGGCCCCGTTTTTGGACTAAAGTGCCACATCCTCCAGCCAGACCGATTGACCACCATGCAAGACAGCCACATCTCGCTCGCCCATGGTAACGGCGGGCGCTACATGCGCGAACTGATCGAAGAGCTCTTCGCCCGCCATCTCGGTAACCCACATCTCGACGTCCAGGCCGATGCCGTGAGGCTACCCCTGGAGCAGACGGGAGACCTGCTCTTCACCACCGACGGATTCACGGTCCAGCCACTGGAGTTTCCCGGTGGCAACATCGGCTCCCTGGCCGTCCACGGCACCACCAACGACCTGGCGGTCAGCGGTGCCATTCCACGCTACCTGAGTCTCAACGCCTTTATCGAGGAGGGCTTCGAGGTGGAGCGCCTGGAACGCATCATCCAGGGCATTGCCGAGGCGGCCAGAGCGATCGACGTCCAGGTCGTCGCGGGTGACACCAAGGTCGTGAGGCGTGGCGAGGGCGGCGGTGTCTATCTGGCCACCACCGGTATTGGAATTCGCCAACACGGCCTGCAGCTGGGGATGCAACGGATTCGCCCCGGTGACGCCGTACTCGTCAGCGGCCCGGTGGGCGATCACGGCATTGCGGTGATGCTGGCACGCGAACAGTTCGGTCTGCGGGGAGACCTGCAATCCGACGCCGGCAGCGTACTGCCATTGACGCGATCCCTGCTCGATCTGCCGGGCCTTCGTTTCATGCGCGATCCGACCCGGGGCGGGCTGGCCACCGTGGCCCACGAGATCAGCCGGGCCACACAACTCCAGGTCAAACTGTCACAGCCCGACATACCGGTGCGCGAACCGGTCGTTTCGGTTTGTGAAATGCTCGGTTACGACCCCCTCTACCTGGCTTGCGAGGGGCGCGTGGTGGCGCTGCTCGATCCGTCGGATGCGGAAACGGCGCTGCAGCGTTGGCGCGCACTCCCGGAGGGGAGTTCGGCGGCTCTGATCGGGGAAGTGACCGAGGGCGATCCCTTTGTGGTGCTGGAGACCGAACTCGGGGGCAGCCGCATCCTGGAGGAGCTGGAGGACGACCCCCTGCCCCGGATCTGCTAGGGCCCGTTAACAGGCCCTAGGGGCATTGACCGGCCCAGCGATCACGAGACGGCAGTCATCCCGACTCAGCGAATCTGCAATCGGCTGTCGAGACCGCTCCAGCTGCCCAGAACCTCCGCGGCGCCGGCGCCAAACCGACGGGCGAAGCGATCCCAGATCTCCTCTTTCGGGGTGAAGTCGACGATCTCCTCGACACCGATCACCTCGCGGGCGACATAGCTGCTGCTGCCGAACGCGTCGACCAGACCCAGATCCCTGGCCTCCTCCCCACTCCAGAAGAGACCGCTGAAGAGTTCGGGGTGCTCGTCCGCTTTGAGGCGGTCGCCGCGCCCCTCTTTCACGGCGTCGATGAACTGCTGGTGCACCTGGACCAGCATCTCCCGCACATGCTCTTCATCCTCAGTCTTCAGCGGCGAGAAGGGATCGAGCATCCCTTTGTGGTCGCCTGCCGTCAGCAGACGGCGCTCGACGCCCAGCTTCTCCATGCTGTCGACGAAACCGAAACCGTTGATGAGGACACCGATGGAGCCGACGATGCTACCCTCATCCGCATAGATCTTGTCCGCCGCCGACGCGATGTAGTATCCGCCGGAGGCACAGATGTCGACACAGACCGCGTAGACCGGAATATCCGGGTACTTCTCGCGCAGTCTGACCAGCTCCCGGTTGATGTAGCGGGACTGTACCGAACTCCCGCCCGGCGTGTTGAGACGCAGGATCACGCCCTTGGTCTTCTTATCCTCGAAGGCGTCGCGCAGGCCGGTGACGATCTTGTCGGCGCTGGCCTTGCTGTCCGGGGCGATCAAGCCCTCGACCTTGACCAGGGCCGTGTGCTCTTTCGCCCTCACCTCGCTCATATCGAGTTCATCGGACCAGATCAGCATGCCCAGCAGCAGAAACAGGTAGGCGAACCCCAACGTCTTGAAAAAGATCCCCCAGCGACGACTGCGCCGGTTCTCGATCAATGTGGCGTTCAGCATCTGCTGCAACATCTGCCGCTCCCACTGGGTGGGCTCGCTCTGACTGCGGTGACTGTTCGGCTCTTCTTCACTCATTGGACTTCCACTCTTTCACAACATTAGGCAGTTAATTTCAATCGTCAGTAAGGTTCTCATCAAGCCAGACCGGGATCTGCGTGATATCTCCCAGGCAGGCCAGCGGCCGGTGCTTCAATAGCCGCTCCCGATCGTGCACTCCGTAGTCCACACCAAGCGAAGACATGCGTGCGTTGGCCGCCATCTGCAAATCATACTCGGTATCGCCGATCATCAATGCCTGCCTGGGCATCAGTCCCAACTCATCGAGTATCTGGTGCAGCATTTCGGGGTGGGGCTTGGAGAAGGTCTCATCGGCGGTACGGGTAGCGTGGAAATACGGCCCCAGCCCGGTGCTATCGAGCGCGTGATCCAGGCCGCTGCGTCCCTTGCCGGTGGCTACCGCCAGCAGATAGCCGGACTGGTGCAGGCTCTCGATCACTTCGCGGGCTCCCTCGAAGAGCTCCGAGGGGGCTTCGTTGGAGGAGAAAAAGTGGGCGCGGTAACGTTCAGCGATATCCAGGTGCAGGTGGTCACCGGCATCGGGGAATAGCGTGTGAACCGCTTCTCTCAGACCCAGGCCGATGATATTGCGAATGGCGGTCGGGCCGGGTGAGGCCAGCCCCAAATCCCTGACCGCGGCCTCGACACAGGCCACGATTCGGGCTTCGGAATCCATTAAAGTCCCGTCCCAATCAAATACTAAAAGCTCATACTTCATTGCGTTTCTTCAAATTTGCCAGCACCGCTTCCAACGCTTCCGGCAAGGGGGCCTCGATCACCGTATCACGTTTCTCATCCGGCCAGCGGAAACGGATTTTGTGGGCATGGAGAAACAACCGCCTCAGGCCCAGCTGACGCAAGCGCCGGTTGGCCGCTTCGTCACCATACTTGGTGTCACCCAGCACCGGCGATCCGAGCCAGGCGCTGTGTACCCGGATCTGGTGGGTGCGACCGGTAATCAACTCGACCTCCACCAGCGTGGCCTCGTCGAAGCGCTCCAGGCGCCTGAAATGGGTCTGCGCCGGCTTGCCCTCGGGATCGACCCGCACCACGCGTTCACCACCCTGCAGGGTATTTTTCAACAGGGGCGCATCCACACGCTGCACCCCCTTGCGCCAGCTGCCGGCCAGCAGCGCGAGATACCGCTTATCGACCTTGTTGGCCCGCATGAGTTCATGCAGCACCCGCAGTACCGATGATTTTTTGCTGATCAGCAGGATCCCTGAGGTATCGCGGTCGAGTCGGTGCACCAGTTCCAGCCGCGAGGCGTCGGGTCGCAATGCTCTCAGGGTCTCGATCACCCCGGCGTTGATGCCGCTGCCGCCGTGCACCGCCATACCCGAGGGTTTGTTGATGGCGATGATACGCTCGTCTTCATACAAAATGGTGTCATCGAGTCGGTCCTTCAAGCGCTTCGAAGGCTCGGAAGCGGTGGTGCTGTCCTGTCGGATTGGCGGAATGCGCACCAGATCCCCCTGCCTCAACCGATAGACGGCCTTGACCCGACCCTTGTTCACCCGCACCTCCCCTTTCCGCAGGATACGGTAGACAAGGCTCTTGGGGACCCCTTTGAGATAGCGCAGGAGAAAATTGTCGATCCGTTGGCCGGCATCGTCCGAAGTCGCCTCGTATAAAACAACGGATGGAGAATTCTTTTTTGATTCTGACATTTAGCGCTAACTTATTTCGGCCGTAACATTGATGTCACGGGTGAAGATTGATATATTCGCAAGCGGATTTTCCGATACGGACGGGGCCACGCCCCCGGCCCGTATCCGCGCGGCAAGCGATGGCTGCAGCCCCATGGCGGCGCAAACCATCGTCTGTTCGATTGCACTGGTGCCCTTCGGGCCTGACTTAGACTGATACCTTGCAGCCGCGCCAAAGCAAGTTACAGCGATGACCGGACACTCCCGGATCCTCGCGGCGATGCACTCATCGGCAGCGCCTATGTGGCCTGTACGCCCTGCTTTGTGCGCCTTCAAGTTCGGAACTCAGCAGATTCCCGAGCGGCGGACTTTAACAGTTTTTCAACTGACCGAGCCAGTTTTCCGATAAGACGCCAGACCCCCTCGAGCGGTCTGAGACTGAGCCTGTTCCGGTGGCGGACAGGGGTGATTTGACCTCTGCTCAAAACCGATCACAATCTCGACGTCTTCTGAAAAAAGTGTGTTCGATCAGTTGATTGGACAATTTAATGAAAAGAATGCTGATCAACGCAACTCAGCCTGAGGAGTTGCGTGTGGCCATCGTTGATGGCCAAAAACTATTCAATCTCGATATCGAAATTCCCGGCCGGGAACAGAAAAAAGCCAATATCTACAAAGGGCGCATCACCCGCGTCGAACCCAGCCTGGAGGCGGCCTTTGTCGACTATGGCGCCGAGCGCCACGGTTTCCTGCCCCTGAAGGAGATCTCCCGCAGCTACTACAGCGATCAGTCCAAGAGCGGCGGTGGAAGAGTCAATATTCAGGAGGCGCTCAAAGAGGGCCAGGAACTCATCGTCCAGGTGGAAAAGGAGGAGCGTGGCAACAAGGGCGCCGCCCTCACCACCTTCATCTCCCTGGCCGGCCGCTACCTGGTGCTGATGCCCAACAACCCCCGCGCCGGCGGGGTCTCCCGCCGCATCGAGGGCCAGGACCGGACCGAGCTGCGCGAAGCCATGAGCGAACTGCAGCTGCCCGAGGACATGGGCCTGATCGTGCGTACCGCCGGCATCGGCAAGAACTCCGAGGAGCTGCAGTGGGACCTGGACTACCTGCTGCAGCTGTGGCAGGCGATCGAACACTCGGCCGAGAAATCGGGTCCCTTCCTGATCTACCAGGAGAGTAACGTCATCATCCGTTCGATCCGCGACTATCTGCGGGCCGATATCGGCGAAATCGTCATCGACGATGCCGACGTCTTCGCCCAGGCGGAGCGTTTCATCAACCAGGTGATGCCGCAGTACGGCAAGAAACTGCGCCACTATGACGACGAAGTCCCCCTCTTCAGCCGCTATCAGATCGAGAGCCAGATCGAATCGGCCTTCCAGCGGGAAGTCCGCCTGCCCTCGGGCGGCGCCATCGTGATCGACCACACCGAGGCCCTGACCTCCATCGACATCAACTCGGCGCGCGCCACCAAGGGCGCCGACATCGAAGAGACCGCGCTCAACACCAACCTGGAGGCGGCTGATGAAGTGGCCCGCCAGCTCCGGCTACGGGACCTGGGTGGCCTCTTCGTCATCGATTTCATCGACATGACCCCGTCGCGCAACCAGCGCGAGGTCGAGAACCGGCTCAAGGAGGCCCTGAAGCAGGATCGCGCCCGGGTCCAGATCGGCCGCATCTCACGCTTCGGCCTGCTCGAAATGTCGCGTCAGCGCCTGCGTCCCTCCCTGGGCGAGGCCAGCGAGCAGGTCTGCCCCCGCTGCTCCGGCCACGGCACCATCCGCGGCGTCGAGTCCCTCTCCCTTTCGGTGCTGCGCATCATCGAGGAAGAGGCGATGAAGGAGAACACGGGCCGCATCGTGGCCCAGCTCCCGGTGGACATGGCGACCTTCCTGTTGAACGAGAAACGCCAGACCATCCACGATATCGAGCAGCGACAGTCGGTTGAAGTGGTGTTGTTACCCAACACCCACCTCGAGACGCCCAACTACACCATCGAGCGGGTACGCGTCAGCGATATGCCCGCCGAGGAGGAAGGCCTCTCCAGCTACAGGATGGTGACCGAAATCGATACCGAATCCCCGGTACAGAGCAAGCTGAATCCACCTAAAGTCGAGCAACCGGCGGTCAGGGACATCGCTCCCACGTCACCGGTGCCGCAACGTGCGGTCGCGGAAAAAGCGGAGACCTACACCAGCCAGGAGTCGAGCTTCCTGAAAAAACTCTTCAGCAGCATCTTCTCGCCCAAGCCGCCCAGTGCCGAAGAGAGCGAGTCGCGCGAAGAGAAACCACAGCAGGAAAAACGCCGCAGCCCGGCCAAAGCGGGCAGCGGAGAGCGCAGCAGCAGAAGCGGCAGCTCCCGCAGCGGTGGCGGCAGGGGACGCGGTCGTCCGGACAGCAAGTCGAAAGACGGCGCCACCAAATCCCGCTCCAGCGGCGGCAAGAGCGCCAGTCGCAAACCGACTGAGGCCAGCGCCAAACCCGAAAGCGCCCCCACAGACAGCGAAAAGGATGAGGCGCCGAAGCTGAAGAGTTCGCGCCGTGGTCGCCGCGGAGGACGCCGTCGGCGCTCTTCCGGCAGTACCGACAATGCAGCGGCCCAGTCTGTCGAGGCACATGCCGAGGGAACGGGCAGCGAAGCCCCCGCGAAGCAGGAGGAGAAACCTCAGACGTCGGAAGAGAGACAACGCCCTCCCCGCAAGCCCCGAGCGTCGAAAGCCGACAGTCAGACAACGGATCGCTCCCGCCCAGCGTCTGCGGAATCGACCGCCTCCACACCCGCGCAGCCCCAAAGCACTCCGACGAGCAGCACCTCGGAGTCTGGATCTGACCCCACGCAGACCAAGCGTGTCGAGCAGACCACCTCTGCCCAAGCTGAAGAGCGCCCTGCACGCCAACAGCAAGCGAGCAAACCGGAAACCGGGAGCGAGGAGAAAGCGGCGCCACCTGCTGCAAAAAGCGATACCGGCGTCGACAAACCACAGGCAAAGTCCGCCACACCGACAGAGCCACGCCCGTCCGAGTCGAAGCCTGTCGCGGAGATGCCCAAACCGACGGTCAGCGAAAGCAGGCCCAGTCCGGCACCGGCGAAACTTCAGCAGATCGAGACCAAGAAGAGTGAAGCGCAGGCACCAGCGGCACCCCAGGCCGCGCCAGTAGCGCCTCCTCGGGAGTCGACGCCGCAACAGGCACAGGCTGCGGAATCTCGGCCGACACCCCGCGAAGTCAAACCGGCCGCCGGTGAAACCCCACCCGCCAGCGTCCCGGCCGACACGCAAAAAGCAGACTAGCGCGAATGCCAGGCCCCGGCAGCTGCCGGGGCCTGTCTGTGTTAGAGGTTGTGCCGTTCCAGAATATGGTTCAACAAGCCTCTGGAAGCCTCCTCGACCATATCAAAGACTCTGTCAAACCCCGCGACACCGCCATAATAGGGATCCGGCACCTCTTTCTCCGGCCGTTGCGGAGCAAAATCCATAAACAGATGCAAACGCTCCTCGAATCCAGGCGGACAGAGCGTCTCCAGATCCCCATAATTGTCTTGGTCCATTGCCAGCAAGTAGTCAAATTGCTCGAAGTCTTGCGAAACCACCTTGCGGGCGCGAAGATCGCTGAGATCGATTCCCCGTTTCGAAGCCGTCTCCCTGGCCCTGCGATCAGGCGCTTCTCCAACATGGTAAGCGATAGTGCCTGCCGAATCGGTAGCGATTCGGTCACTCAGCCCTTCGCGCTCGACCAGTGCTCTGAAGACGCCCTGAGCGGTCGGCGAACGGCAGATATTGCCCATGCAGATAAAGAGTACGGAGACTTTTTTCATAGCAGTGATTCGGTTGACTCTGGATAATACTTCATGACTTCAATCGCCAGGGTTCGCGTGGATTGCGCGGCATCCTCATGACCTACCGCCTGGCCGGAGGTCGTATCGGAAGTTTGAACGGCACTTTGGGGCGTCCCGACCCTGGTGACTCATCGATCTCCAGGGTCAGAGTGATTTCCCTTCCCCCCTGCTGAATGGTGACAGACTCCTCACTCACCCCTGTCACTTTCCAGTTACTGTGGCTCATCCCCTGTGAGAGTCTCAACAGCTCCCCGGTCTGCAGATCGGTGATGACGGCCACTTTGCTCTCCGGTGTAATCGCCACGCCTTCCAGTTTGAGCCGTAAAGGGACATTGGCCACAACGGTCTTGGGATTTTCACTCGGTTTCTCTGGTGGGATTCTGCCCTCGGTGAAGAGAGGACGGTCGGTGATTTCACTGAGGCTTTGCAACGGTGTCGGCATGAAGGCGAGTACATTTTCGACGTCCTGTTTGACTGCAACATCGTCGGCTGTCGGATCGAGCAGTCTATAGCTTGAGGTGATGTCCTCATGCCACTGCAGATAGAGCACGCCGGCAAGCAGTCCGGAGCCGAACAGCAGAACCAGGCTCATGCCGCTGACAAAGGAACGTACCCCACTCACGTCGATCCACCCCGCATATAGCCGGAGAGCTGAAAGTCAATATCGAGCTGTGACATGGCCTCTTCGATCGCCTTGTTGGTAGGCAGGCGACGTCGCGCCACCTGACGGCTGCGAACGTTTACGTTCTCAACGAACAGATAGGGCTTTTTCGATTCGAGGCTATGGAAGATCTTTACCATATCCTCCAACGTGCTCTTCATGCGAATCCGTATGGTGATGCGTTTGAATCCCTGTTCTTCGGTGGTGCGCGTCACCTGCGTGCTGAGGATCTCCCCCTGGTTCCCGGCAATGACCTGTTTCACGATGCTCTGCAACTCCGCAGTGGCGAGGGACTCCGTGTTGCTCTTGAGGTAGCGTCTGTCCTGGCGCTGCAGCCGCATCAACTGCTGAAACCTGGCCTGATACTGTTTACTGTTTCGAGCCACCCGCTGATAAACCACCAGCTGATCACTCATACCCGTAATCAACTCGTCGTAGTGACGATTCATCGCAAACACCGGCAGCACCACAGACGCGACGACGAGCAACAGCGTCACTATTAAGAGCAGCAGCGCAAGCGGCCGACTCTTACGACCATCGAGACGCGCGATCATTCCTGCGCCTCCACGGTCTTCTCCAACTCGGCGGAGATGTGGAAACGCTCAGTATTATTCTGACGGTTCTGGGTGACCGGCGACCGAAAAGAGACGTTGCGGAACAGGGGCGAGGCGTCGATCAGCGGAATCAGGGCTGCGGAAGCGACCGACTGGCCGTGCAGATGGACGCTGTCCTCACGTAATTCGAAATTGCTCAACCAGGTATCATCCGGAATCACCAGCGACAATTCATTGAGGATCTGTGTCAGTTGCAACGCATTACGCTTCTTGCTTTCCAGGAAGCGGTTTTCCAACTCCGCCTGCTCCAGTTTGCCACGCAAGGCAACCGCTTCAGCCGAGTCCTTTTTATACCGCTCGAGTTCACCCTCCAAGGTCTTGGCATAGCCCATTTTCTGCCAGATCGGCAGGGCCAGATTGCCGAACAGCAGGAGCACAAAGGCCAGCAACAGAAAATAATTGACCAGTCGATAAGCCTTCTGCGGCTTGCGCCGTTTCTCCGGAGGCAGCAGATTCACCCGATTGAAGACACCGATATGCTCTTCGCAGGGGGAAATGGCGCTGATACTGACGTTATGGCTCTCCAGCAGATCCAGCGCATAGTTGAGCCTGTCGATCGGTGCCAGAATCAGTGACACATCGAGGGTGCGTGCCGCTTTATCGCGCTCGTTGACGATGTAATCGTAGTAGACCTGATCGGGGGTGAAAGGCGTCTGTCGATCCATCTCGAATGAGAGCACCTCACGCAGATTCTCTTCGGCTTCGATCGGCAGCATGACCTTTTTGATGAGGTACTTCTTCTTCTCGAGACAGAGTTGTATCTCGCTGGCGGCAGCCAGAATACGGCTCTGTTCGGGATCGTCGAAATCTATGCCGGCGTGGAAGTTGTCATGCACCTCCTCACCGGTTTTCCCATGGTTGACCAGGCGCACGGTCTCATCGGCATAGTTCAGTTGCAGCAAGCGACCGTTCTGGAACAGCGATACCACTGAATCCGGCAGCATGGCCGCGAGTTCACTGCCCCACCAGGAGAGAAACTCACGAAACTGATAACTGATAGAACTGACAGCCATAGATTGCTTTTCTTTTAGGTCTCGCCCAGTCAGGGCCCGTTAACTCTAATCCACTGGGCTCTAGTAACGTGTATGCCAGGCGAGGACCTTGAAGGGCCGGCCCCGGAGATTACCCATCTCCACATCGACGTCGACGACCGCATGGCCGCCTCCTTCGGTTGTTGCCTCGATGCTTATGCGGTAGTTGGAGCTCTGCGCCCTTCCCAGGCCGCCCAGTCCTTCTTCGAGACCATTGATATCGGCCAGTCCACTGTCGAGCTGATCGAAGGCCTGCGCCACCTGGCCGTCCAGGGAAGCATCACCGCTCTTGAGGATATCGACCAGTTCCTGCGATGCATAAGTCCTGTCAATCTGGTTCAGGCCTGAATACACGGTCACATAGGGTCGCAGCCTATCCACTGCATCCTGATCGAATCCAATAACATAACCGAGCTCATCGACACTTTCCAGATCTCTGTCGACGGTGCCGTAATCGAGACCGGCGTGGGCGTAATCGTCGTCCTCCGCGCCGTTGAGCCGTTTCAGGTCATCGCCGTCTCGCCAGTCATTCAACGCGTCCACCAGCCGATCCCGGGTGTCCTGGTCATCAGACAAGAGGGAGAACAGATTGTAGAGAACGTCGCGGGAAGCCCGATTGAGATCGACCAGTCCCGCTGCATTACGAATAGCGATGCGCAGACTGCCCTGCTCCTGCTGCAATTCATGGATCTCGCCATCGACCTTCCAGCGCTCGTCGCTGCTCGCTGCCATCAGTTCCAGCAGGGCGCGGCTGAATCCGGTCTCGATCAGGAGCCTGGCCTTTTGGCGCTCCAGCAGATTACCCGCCATCCGGGTCTCCACCCGCGAATGCGTGGCAAAGCTCGCCGCCACGATGGTCAACAGCACCACCAGCCAGAGTACCATGATCAGGGCAATTCCCTGCTGCCCTTGCGGACCACCAGCGGTTAGGACCGCACCCCTTCGGACAGGCATCAGACCCATCATCGCAGGGTCCCCGAGGCATCCATCAGCAGCTTCACAAACTCTGTCGTGGCTACGGCATCATCCCCGCTGCCTGCAAACTGTATCCTCACCATGGACGGATAGCTGTCGAGATCATTCTCCCAGCCCTCCCACCACTCTTGCTTTGCACCGGTCTGCTTGACGCCCCAGTATGCGAAGGTGACGCCGCCGGTATCGCTGAACAGCTGGCGACGCTCGCCATCCTCGGGCAGCCTGAATTCGGTCTGATCAGGGCGATATGGCGCATAATAGAGCACCAGATTCCTCCGGTTTTCACTATCGAGTTCCTGCATCAGGAGATACTCGAACTGGCCGCCCTGACGATATTGCATGGGTGCGCGGGAGATGAATTGGACCCGATCCGTCTCGCCATTGAAGGCCAGTTGCCGATTCCCTCCACTCTGCCAGACCAAGGGTGAGAGCTGGCGTAACATGGTCACCAGGCGGTCGCGAATCAGGACGCCGTCGAGGCTCTTCTCGCTGTCCGTGACCAGTGCATCCCATCCCCGGATGTTGATGAACAACAGGGAAACCGATGCGGTTACGATCACCGCCAACAGCAGCATCGCCACCATGATTTCCAGCAGCGTGAAACCGGCCGCACGGGGGAGTGTTGTGCTGTTTCGCCGGCAACCCATCATCGTCCCCTGTAGATGAGGTGGATGCGGGAGAAACTGATTTGCCTGGGAAAGGGCGGTTCTCCCCAGGCCACCACTATCCGCTCCTCGACAGGTATGGCCTGGAGTCCCTGCAGCCGCTCCTCGCTCCACTCGTGATAGGGTTGCCGGGAGTATTCCCAGCGCAGACCGCCAGCCTCGACGCCGTTTTGCTGCAGGTTCTCCGAGCTGGTCTCGACGCTCATGGCCTCCATGCGGGATTCAGCGACGCGCAGGGCGTGCTGATACGCTTTGGAGACTTCGTGGTTGCGCAGAGAAGTGGCATTGATGCGCATGATCACGGACATGACCATCCCCAGAATGACGAAGGCGACCAGCACCTCGATCAATGTCATGCCACGCATGCTGCGCTTAGAGGCGCTGTGTCTCATGCAGTTCATCGAGCTGAATCTTGCTGGTCAGCCAGTCGACACGTATCGCCATCCGTTTGCGGTCGTTGCCGACGAAGAGCACGCCGCCGTTGGCGCTACCGTCCGGATAGAAGACAAAACGCGTCATCCCTTCGCTCGGTTCGAACTCCGGAAACTGTGGCGAGTCCGAAAACCTGAGACCGCTTGGCAGCGCTCTCACTTCACCACCGTTGACCAGATCACTGCGATACTCGCCGTTCTTCAGATCGAAACGGATCTCCGCCACCTGGCCATTGATGATGGCGGCATTCTGCACATAGCGGATCTCCTGCACCATGTCCCGCGCCGCCGCCTTGAGCTTGAGGATGGGAAAGGCTTTCTGCATCAGGGCCGGGGACATCGCCAGCAGCAGGGCGACGACGCTCAGTACCAGCAGCAGCTCGATGAGCGTGAAGGCCGACTGTGAACCCCCGGGTTGCGTGTCCGGAATCCTGCGCCGGCAAAGCCCGCCATCCGGGTAATGGAGCGAAATGGACAGTCGGCGCGCTGTGATCCGGCCTGACAGACACATGACATTACCAGCTCACGATGTCCCTGTTGTCGCCCTCGCCGCCTTCGGCATTATCGGCACCGTAGGAGTAGAGATCGTAGGGACCATGCTCGCCGGGATACTGATACATATAGTCGTTGCCCCAGGGATCCTTGGGCACCTTGCTCTTCTTCAGGTAGGGGCCGTGCCAATTTTCGACCGACGGGGGCGCTTCCACCAGGGCCTGCAATCCCTCGCTGCTGGAGGGGTAGCGGCCGACCTCCAGATGGTACAGGTCGAGGCCGGACCCCAGTTCCGAGATCTGCAGTTGTGCGGTATCGGATTTGGCGCCGCCGAGATGGCGCAACACTTGCGGACCGACCAACCCCGCCAACAGGCCGAGGATCACCAGGACCACCAGCAATTCAATCAGGGTAAAGCCGTTTTGTTGTCGTTTCTCTGTTTGCATAATCCATCCGTTAAAGTGCTACAAGTTGGTTGACGCCGAGTATCGCCACCAGAATAGACATCACAACCGCGGCGATGATCACACCAAGGACCAGAATCATCACCGGTTCGACCAGACTCAGTGCCCGTTTGATCAGGGTCTGGGTCTCCTGGTCCAGAATGTCCGCCGTCTGCATCAACATCGGCTCCAGCTGCCCCGATTCCTCGCCGATGCGGATCATCTGCAGGGCGAAATGGGGAAACTGTGAGTGTTCGGCCAGGGGATCGGCCAGCCGACGACCCGATTTCAGGCTGCTCACCACATGGTCCATGCCGTCGGCGATGACCAGATTACCGATGGTCTGCTTGACGATGGAGACCGCCCGCAGCAACGGCACGCCATTCTCCAGCAGGGTGCCCAGGGTGCGACAGAAACGGGCCGCCTCGACCTGCTTGATGATGGCGCCGATGAGGGGCAGCCTGAGCAGGCGGGCATGCCAGCGCTTGGCCGAAGCACGGCGTCCGAGCTGCCATTTGAAATAGAGGATCAGACCGACGATGGCCAGCGCCATCAGCCAGCCGTAGTCCTGCAGGGCCGAGGCCACCGCCATGGTGATCTGGGTGGATACCGGCAGCGCCTGCCCCATGTCATTGAACAGGTCGCTGAACTGCGGGATCACATAGGTCATCAGTATCATGATCGAGGTGAGGGCGACGAAGAGCAGGATCATCGGGTAGATCAGGGCCGAGACCAGGGAGTCCTTGACCTCCTTGGTGTGCTCCAGGTGCACCGCGAGTCGCGACAGCACACTCTCCAGGGCGCCGCCAGACTCCCCCGCCCTCACCATCTGAACGTAGAAGTCGTTGAACAGCCCCGCCTCTCCGGCCAGGGCATCGGAAAAGCTGTGTCCGCCCTTGAGGGCGT
Organism: Sedimenticolaceae bacterium; assembly: GCA_050300835.1. GTDB lineage: Bacteria > Pseudomonadota > Gammaproteobacteria > Chromatiales > Chromatiaceae > Thiodiazotropha. The sequence goes on along the minus strand of JBNKYJ010000120.1, from coordinate 14,529 downwards.
CACGGATGCGCATGAGGTGATCACTGAAGCGGGACTCCTCGCCGCTGATCGACATCAGGATGGTCAATGCCGAGTCGATAGGCTGGCCCGCCTTGAGCAGGGTCGCCAGTTCACGGGTAAAGGCCATGATCTGCTCCAGATCCACCTTCTTACGCCGCAGACGCGGACGGCGTCCCGGCTTGGCGGCCTGACCGCTCTCCTCGACCCGTATCGGCACCTGTCCCTTGAGGTGGATCTGGCGCACGGCGCCCTGACGGTCGAGCGCATCCAGTATGCCCTGGACCACCTCGCCGTCACTGGTGACCGCCTTGTAGCTGAACGAGGCCAAGCTCAACCTTCCTGGGTGACTCTGAGCACCTCTTCCAGGGTGGTGACTCCCCGCATGACCTTTCTGAGTCCGTCCTGATACATGGTGCGGGCACCCTCGCGCTGGGCGCAGGCCGCCAGGGTACTCTTGTCGCTCTCCTGCAGGATGAGGGAGCGCATCGCCTCCGAGATCTCCAGCAGTTCGATGATGGCGCTGCGACCGCTGTAACCGCTGCCGCCACAGGCCTCGCAACCGACGGCCCGCTGCAGCCGGGTCCGCGCATCCGCCTCCACACCCTGGCGCTGCAGCCGTTCGATGATCTCCCGGGGCGGCGTATAGGCCTGCTTGCAGTAGGGGCAGAGGTTGCGCACCAGCCGTTGGGCCAGTACCGCGTTGACGGTGGAGGTGAGCAGAAAGGCCTCGACCCCCATGTCGAGAAAGCGGGTGATGCTGCCGGCGGCATCGTTGGTGTGCAGGGAGGAGAGCACCAGGTGGCCGGTCAGCGCCGATTGCACCGCGATCTTGGCGGTCTCCTGGTCACGGATCTCACCGATCATGATGATGTCGGGATCCTGGCGCACGATGGAACGCAGGGCGTTGGCGAAAGTGAGGCCGATCCCGGGCTTGACCTGGATCTGGTTGACCCCCTCGATGTTGTACTCCACCGGATCCTCGACCGTGAGGATCTTGCGATCGGGGCGGTTGAGGTGGTTGAGCGCGGCATACAGGGTGGTGGTCTTGCCGCTGCCGGTGGGGCCGGTCACCACCACGATACCGTGGGGTCGCTCCAGGATCTCCAACAGCCGTTTTTCGGTCTCCGGCTCGAAACCCAAGGCCCGGAAGTCGAGGGCCTGCTCGTCCCGCTGCAGCAGTCGCAGCACCATGCTCTCGCCGTGCAGGGTCGGCACGGTGGAGACACGCAGATCGAGGGTGTTGCCCATGATCCGGATCTTGAAACGGCCATCCTGGGGCAGACGCCGCTCGGCGATATTGAGATTGGCCATGATCTTGATGCGGGAGATCAGCGCCGCCGCCATCTGCACTGCAGGATGCTCGGTCTCGCGCAGCAGCCCGTCCACCCGGTAGCGGATCTTGAGCACGTTCTCGAAGGGTTCGATGTGGATATCGGAGGCGCCCGAGGAGACCGCGCGCTGGATGATCTGATTCACCATCTTGATCACCGGCGCCTCGCTGGCCTGCTCCTTCAGCTGTTCCACATCGTCCTGCAGCAACAGCTGATGCTCCATCCCCTCCTCGTCGAACTCCCCCGCCTGCTTGCGCATTTCGAGAAAGTGCTCCTGCAACGCCTCGTCGATTTCGGAGGCGATGCCGATGTGCAGCCGGACCGGCTTGCCGGTGCCCAGCTCCAGGGCATCGACCACATAGCGGTCGGTGGGATCGACCATGATCGCATGCACCTGCTCCTCTTCATCGGTGAACACCAGCAGCTTGTGCTGTTTCAGGAAGTTGGCGGAGATCGACTCCTCCAGACTCGTGAACGCCGGGTAGTGTTTCTTTTCCGTGACCGGAATGCCGTTGAGGCGGGAGAGGGTCTGCGCCAGATCGCGGTCGGAGATCAGGCCGAGCTGCAACAGGATGTTGCCGATCGATTCATCGCTCTGCTGGGTCTGTTTGAGCCGCAAGGCCCGATCCGCGTCGGCGGGCCGCAGGCGCCCGGCGGTGACCAACGCACTGCACAACGGGCTGTCGGCGAAGAGCGGACTGCCGGTGAGCTCTCCCGAAGCGACCTGGTTGCCTAGATGTGATCCAAAGTCATTCATATCTTCCCATTGAAGCCTGTGACCATCGAGACTGCAAGCCGGCTATTCGGTACCTTTGCGGCGATTGTAGAAATCGTCCTGGAACAGGGTCGCCTCCTTGATCTTCTCCCGCAACTCCTTGGAGATCTCATAGGCCTCATGGGGATTTCTGACAACTTTGGGCGTCAGGGTGACGATCAGCTCGGTACGGCTGGTATCCTTGGTGGTGCTGCTGAAGAGATTGCCCACCACCGGCAGACTCATGAGCCCGGGTATGCCGCCCTGGGAGTTGGTGGTGTTTTCACGAATCAGCCCGCCCAGCACGATGGACTGGCCGTCGTGGACGATGACCGTGCTGTCGATCGTGCGTTGTGAAATGGAGACGTTGCCGCCGCCGCCTATGGCCGGTGTGGCACCCGGATTACTCACCTCCTGACTGATCTCCAGGGTCACCATGCCGCCCTCATTGATGCGTGGCGTGACCTTCAGCAGGGTACCCGTATCGCGATACTGTACCTCGGAGACGATGGGTGCGTTGGGATCGGTGGTGCTCTGGGACGAGCGGGTGACGATCGGGATCTGATCACCCACGCGGAAGGTGGCCGTCTGGTTGTCGATCACCATGATCTGCGGCGCGGAGAGGAACTTGACCGTGGACTCGGTCTCGAGGATATCGAAGAAGGCCTTCAGTTCGCCGCTGGTGTTGAAGAGACCGAGGGAGAAACCGTCTCCGCCGATGTCATCGGGTAGCGGGTATCCGAAACCGCCCTTGTAGGGACGGCCACTGCCGCCGGTTCCCTCGAAGAACCAGCGCACGCCGTAACTCAGGTTGTCGCTCAGCACCACCTCGGCGATGGTGGCCTCGATCAGCACCTGTTTCGGCGACACGTCGAGCCGCGCAATGGTGGATTTGATTTTGGTGTAATCCATCGGACTGGCCATGATCAGGATGGCATTGTTGTCCGGATCGGCGATGATGGTGGCCGGTATGTCCGCGGCGCCCGTATCCCCAGCATCGCTCCTCGCGACCACCGGAGAGGCGGCTGCAGCCATGGGTGGCTGGTCCTTGGCCAGGTTCGACTGACTGTCGGCGTTGCTGCTTTTCAGGCTGATCCCGCTGCTGGTGGGCTGACGCACATTGCTTCGCAGGAGCGGATCCTTCGCGCCATTCTGGCCCAGCGAGGATGTCGAAGAGACCTGATTGCCGAAGATGTTCTGCAGGATGGTGGCGATGTTTTCCGCCTTGGCGTTCTTGAGGTGGTAGACGTAGAGACGCCGTTCGGGCGATTTGTCGCTGCCCTGGTCGAACTGGTTGATCAGCTTGCGCGCTTCCTTGATGTAGGCCGGCTGCTGACTGATGACCATGATGGCGTTGAGTCGTTGCACCGGTATCAGGCGCATGATGCCGTTCAGCGGGGAGGCCTCACCCTCGCCGAGGATGCTGCTGATCTCGTCGGTCAGCGTCTTGGCATCGGCGAACTTGATGGGTATCAGACCGAAGGACATGCCGCTCAGCCAGTCCACGTCGAACATCTCGATGGTCTGCAGCAGATTGTTGATCTTCTGGAACGAGCCGGTGAGGATCAGCAGGTTACGCCCGGTATCGGCATGGATCTGTTCGTTGGCGGAGGAGAACGACTCGAGGATCTTCTTCATCTCCTTGGCGGAGATGTACTTCAGCGGCACGATCTGAACCCCCTGCCCCGCTTTCAGCCGATCGACGCTCTGACCGACACCGGGTGTGAGCGAAATCTCCTTCAGCTCGGCCAGCGGCACGATCTTGTAGAGGGAACCGTTCCTGACCAGCGCCGCGCCGTTCATCTGCAGGATGGTCTCAAGGATCGGCAACACCGCTTCGGTGGAGACCGGATAGGTGGTGTGGATGGTCACCACGCCCTGGACCTTGTCGTCGATCAGATAGTTTTCACGCAGAATCTCCTCGAAGATGACCTTCAGCACCTCGCGCAGATCGACACCCTCGAAATTGAGCGTGATATCGCCCTTTGCCGGTTGCCGGGCGCCGCGGCTCCCCTTGCCCTTGAGGAACACGCCGCTCCCCTCCTTGACGAAGAATTCGGGTTCGCGCTGTGCCTGCTGGGAAAGCACCAAGGCCTCGTCTTCGGTATCAGCCGTGCTGACGGCAGGTGGCGGGGGCAGAGGTTCCGGCTTTCTCCCGGCGGACTGCTGAGTCGCACAGGAGGCTACCAGCAGGGAACAGACCAAAGTGGCAATAAATGAAGTGTATCTGTGGTGACTCATTACGATATTCGCTTATGCACTGTTTCCACTCACAGAATCGCGAATACCGCGAAACCTTGCCGGTGGCTCTGGCCAAGCCGTCATCGATACAGCATGACGGCACCCTGCTGGGTGGGGGGATGACGGTTGCGATTGCTGAATGACGATGCAGGTAACGGTAGCGCCTAGTGCACGATCACCCAGCCCCTCCCAACGCTTACCGAGTATCTCAGCATAGCGTTACAGTTATTGTGATTGATGGGATAGTGTATTTGCTCATGGGGTGAATTCATACCCGGACTACTCACTTACCCTACCGCGATCGCTACAGGGTGTATTTCCCGCCAAATCCAGGAATTGTTATCTACTTTAATAACAGTTTATTACGTGGATTTTACAGAGACAGTCTCAAGTACTGAGATGAGTGATGAAAGGCGGCCTGCCAGGCTTGAGAAGATCGATCTTTGTGGGATTTAACTTACTCAATTCCATTTTTGATCATTCACTTAGCGGACTCAGTTGTGATTTCGACTGAGCATCATCCCCGATCTCGAGCTTGCCTGTGGAATCGCCATCGCCGGAGGGTTCCGCGCGGTCGATCCCAAGCCTGCCCTTGCCCGCCCGCGCCTGCACATCCGTGGAGGATTCGGCGTCTCCCTGGCAGGCGTCTTTATCGCCATCGTCGCCCTCCGCGCAAGCGCCCTTCGTATCGTCTTCAGCCTCCTCTTCGTCAACCGCCCCCTCCGGCAGTCTGCCATCCAGGGTCTGCAGGCGTCTGAGCGCCTCCTCACCCGCCCCGTTGTAACCCCGCAGCGTCAGATCGAAGATCATGAGCCCGCCGGTGGCAGCGCCGTCGGCGTTCTGCTGCACGTCCGCGCCGGTATCGGCGTTGGTATCGACCGGACTGCCACCGCCGCCAAGACTTCCGCTGCCGCTCGTGCCGCCGCTGAAACCGCTCGAACCGCCGGAACCGCCAGTACTCAACGAGACATAGGGCTGGGCGTCGTCATTGCTGATGCGGACGATGGCGGCGGCAGGCTTCGCCAGCACCGAACCGCTGTCGACACCTTTCAGCACCAGGGTAAAACTGCTCTCCGATTCGTAGACACCGTCATCCTTGATCGGAATGGTGACGGTCTTGCGGGTGACCTTGGGGCGGAATATCAGCGTACCCCGCTTCGCCACATAGTCCTCGCTCGGCTTGGCCGAACCGGCCACGGTTTCGTACTCAACGGTCGCCTCACGATCCAGATTGCCGCTGCGCAGCACGGACAGGGTCACCTCGCCCGCATTTTCACGCACCAGATAGTTGACCGCCTCGAGGTGGATGGTGGTGATGCCGGTGTCGGGATCGTCATCCAGGATCGTGATGGTGGTCGAAGCCGGCTGCGTGATCGCGGCGCCTCCGCCAGGAGACGACAGCAGCAGATTGAAACTCTCATTGCCCTCATGTACCTCGTCCTGAACCAGCGGGATCAGTACCTCTTTGGCGATTTCGCCACTGGCAAAGGTCAGGCGCTCGGAGTCGGGCAGGAGGTAGTCCGAATCGACGCGCGCCGTGTCATCGACCAGGGAGATATCGACTGTGACCCTGCCTTCGGAACCACCGGTACGCAGCACGCTGACGCTCGCCTGGTCGCGTGATTCGTTGACCGCGTAACTGACGGCGGCGAGGGAGAGCGCGCCCGGCCCGTCATCGTCCAGAATGGTGACCGGGACCTGGGGCTGATTGCTCAACAGCGCCTCGCCCGTCGGATGGGTGAGATTGAGGTAGAAAGTCTCGTTCTCCTCGTCGAGGTCATCGTCGACGATAGTGATCTCGAAGCTGCGCAGGGTCTCACCATCGGCGAAACGCAGGGTGCCCGACTGGGCGATGAAATCGGCCTGCCCCGCATCGCTGGCCTGGTCGGGCAGGGTTTCGTAATCGACACTCACCTCGCCCGAACTGCCTCCGAGGCGTCTGACGGTGACGATCAGTTTGTCGGTCTTCTCGTCGACGCTGTAGAGCGATTCGCTGAACAAAAGCATACCGGCGCTGCTGGACCCCAGGTCTCTGAACAGCAGGTCGTAGGCGGCCGCCACGTCGATCAGCCCATAGCCGAAGAGATCATCCCCGCCGGTGGCACCGAGGTCGGTGGCGGAATCGTAGAGCGCCGTCTCGATCTGCGAGACCGTGGCCATCGGGTAGGCACTCTTCAACAGTGCGATGGCGCCGGTCACATGGGGCGCGGAAAAGGAGGTTCCCGTCACCACGTTGTAGGCCACCGGCAGGCGGTCGGCCACGAAGACGAGGCTGCCGGGCGCCACCAGTTTGGGAAAGACACCGCCGTCGCAGGCCCCCGGCCCCCGGCTGCTGAAGGTGTCGATTTCCCGGAACTGGTCCACCGAACCGACCGAAATCACGCCCGGGTCGTTGGCCGGGCTGATGCTGGTCTCGCCGAAAGGCCCGTAGTTGCCCGCCGAATAGACCACCGCGATACCCGCCTCGCGCAGCAGTCGTAAATCGTCACTGAACTCCTGGTAGCACTGGTTGATGGTGGTGGCAAAGCCCCAGGAGTTGTTGACCACGTCGGGGGCGTCGTCGGTGGTGGGGTCGCCGTCCGGATCCAGCAGCCACTGAAAGGCTTCGTGGATGGCGCTTAAACTCGCCTGATCTTCATTGTCGAACAGGCGGGCGGCGATCCAGCGGGCATGCGGGGCGAGTCCGATCTGATAGCCGCTGGCATCGCCACCCAGAATCAGACTGAGCGCCTGGGTGCCGTGGCCGTTGACATCGATGGGAAAGGGATTCTGACCGTAGGGATCGAACCAGCTGTTGTCGCCGCCGCGCCAGCGGTCGACCAGGTCCGGATGGTTGAGTTCGACGCCGGAATCGAGAATCGCCACCACGACACCGTCCCCGGCATAGCCCTGCTGCCAGACATACTCGGTGTTGATGTCGCTGAGATTCCATTGCGGCACCGTAGTCACCAGTTCCGGCGAGGCCGCATTCATGGTCAGCTGCATATCGATGGAGATACGCTCGATACCGGGCAGCGCGGCCACCTCGTCGACCAGGTGGGCCGGCAGCTTCAAGGCCACCGCATTGATGCTCCAGAGCGATTTCAGTTCCACGTCCACGCCGTACTGGCGCAGTAACCGGGCCAGCGCCTTGCGCGGGCCCTGGGCATGCGCTTTCAGGTCGGTGACGATCTTTTTGCGCAACAGCTTCTGCTGGCGCTTTCGCGCCGTCTCGCCGCGCGCCGCGTACTGCATCTGCTGGCCGACCTGGTTGCGCAGGGTCGTGATATCGAGCTGCCGGCTGAACTTGATGATGACGGGGATGAGTGACGTTCTGTTGGCCTCGTCGATCAGTCGCTCCAGGTCGACCGTCAGTTCGGCGCTGGCCTGTACATTGCAGACGCCCAGCAGCAGGAACAGGCTTCCCAGCACATGGCGCACAGCGGCAAGTGTCGTCCCCGGACCAAGAAGATGGGAGAGATACTTTTGCATCGAACGAATACTCGCCTGGCCGCAAGGCCCTGTGTTCACGCAATTTCTGCTGACAAACAGACTCTTAGTCTCGACTCTAAACGTTTAGCGTCGGCAAGGGAATGAGTGGAACTACTACCCTGTAAATCGGGTGTACTACTACTAATAACCAGGCCTCAATCCGCCAAGCGAAGCAGTTCGAGAGCGCCCATGACGGCTCAATGTTGCGGGATCAGCCAATCGGATACCGCCACCAGCTCCCCTTTTCCGCTGTCGGCGAAACGGGCGATGTACCCCCCCTTGGCGGCGAAGCGCTGTTCCGGGGCCAGACTGATGCGCGGATAGACCGAGGTATAGGGCACACTGTCCACGGTGTGCTCGATGCGCTCGATCAGGTAGTCCCTGTAGAAATAGCCGCGGATATGCATCAAGGCGTCACCCGCTACTTTCAGCGCGAGATAGGCGTTGGCCTGCACCTCCCGTGCATCAGGCGCATAGATATTCTTGGCCCGAAACCAGCCGGTTGAACGCAGCAGCAATCGGGTGATCCGTCCAGGCATCTCGTGTGTGGAGGCCACGTATACCCGCTCGCGCAGCTGCGCCGGAACCTGTTGCGGGCGGGTACCGAAAAGCGAGGCCGAGAGGTAGATCCTGTCAGCGGAGAATACCTCGCTTTCGAGCAGCGGCCAGAAAGTGGTCAACTGCTCCTCGCTCATCCACAGCACCAGACCGGCATCACCCAGATCCTGCAATACCCCTTTCCAGAATTCCGTGCTCGGGCGTGTCGTCTCACGCGCCCATTCGATGGTGCGGGTCGGCTTGTCGCCCCGAGCCGTGGTCAATGCCCGGGCCGCCGTCTCGGCCTTACTGTCTCCCTGGCGATAGACTTGGACCAGCGGTGCGTCGATTCGCTGATTGCGCAAATGCAGGTCGATCAGTTCACCTTCCAGAGCCATCCCCTTCGAGAGGTAGATCGGATAGAAGGCATCCTCGTCGATGACCGGCAACGCCGTGGTCGGAAACAGACAGGGAAGCTTTTGTGACTGGCAGAAATCGTGTACCGGTTTCCAGCTCCCCTCGCCTACCCCGCTGAGTACGGCGAACACCGGCTGTTCCCGGTAGAGGCGTGCCAACTGCCCTTCCCAACTCGCTTCGGGACCCTGCAGTTCCCACACATGCATGACCCATTTGCGATAGGGCTCGAACAGCCACTTTTTGTGCCAGGGGGCATTTTCGGCGCGAAAGGTTTCATGGCGGGTCTCGGAATTCTTCTGCTCCACGTAGACCCGCATGACATCGATCAGGGCCTTGCGCTGTTTCTCCGGGACGTCACCGGCGATGATGGTGGCGAAATGGATATCCTTGTCGTCCACCCCGGGAGAGGACTCCTGCGACAGCGTCTTGAGATACGCAATCAGATGATCGAGCTCCCGGTCGCTCAGTGGATATCGCGGCATCAACGGATCCAGTGGTCGGCCGTTGGAGTCGATACCGTCGCGAATGGCCCGCTTCAGCGTCGCTTCGGTGTAGGCCGGGCGTTGTGTCGGCGCCAGCGGATCACTGCTGGTGGGCAGGCGCAGCGGATTGAAAATCATGTTACCCGCAATGGCGGGTATCACCTGATCGCCCTCGCTGGATCCCATGCCGCTTCTACGATGGCAGGTACCACAGATCACCTGCTTGCCGGTCAGTTCGATGTCACCCCTGACCTTGGCGGTGATGATTTCACCATCAGGCAGCTGTCCCTCCAGATAGAGCTTGCGACCCAACTCAAGCGCGTTTTCCGCCGCGGTCCCGGCCCAGAGCATGTGGCTTGGGAGTACGCAGCTGGATAGACAAAAGAGAAGGTTGCGGATTAATTTCATTCTTGTTTCGCCAGAGAGAGTGCACGCGATGGGTCGATATCTTAGCCCATCACACACACTTCTGTGTTCCGATTATCCGACACGGACTCCCGAGCCACCCTGTCCGCCCGATTCGACAGGGGACCGGCCTGAGTCTCGCTGCGCACTTCCTCCCCTGAACACGCACACTGCATTGACACGCGACGAACACATTGCCTAACGCCTCTGCCGTAACATTTTCTCATTGATGCTGAGATATTCACTGGCTCCGCGTACCGTCAGGTGCTCCACTCTGAAATCACCGGAGACCACGCTGACTTTCTGCCCCGGCTTGACCTGAAATCCCGGATTGGAAAACATGATGTTGTAGATCTTTCCGGCTTTAACATTGTGTCCGCGGTTGGTGGTACGCAGAGCACCGATCTTCGCCGCTGTCGGCACTGCCAGCTTGACGCCGGTGGATTCCGACTCCAGGTAAGGTTTCAACTTGGAGTCGAACAGCATGTTGGCCTTCACAGGGTCGAGCACGCGAAAACGGAACGCGAGCCAGAAGCCGTCCGCCGCATAGCTGACGCTGATTACCTGCACGCCCCATTTCTCGGCCATCACGGCATTGTCCACGCCCGGATCGACCCTGGCGACGGCGGCCCGGGTTTGCTCGGCTTCCAGCATCCCGGCATAGACCTCCTCGATGGTGACCAGTCCCTTGGCTTTCAATGCTTCGGACTGCGCACGTCTCTCGTCTGCGCTCTGGGCGACGGAAGCCTCCGCTTTCGAAGTCGCATCCGCGGCATAGGCATAGAGATCACCCATGAGTCCAAACATCGCCGCCGCCAGCGCGACGATCACCGGTTTGCTCACTGCGCTTACTCTCGTGGATCGGATCATTCGCTACCACCTCTCTAGGCAAAAAATGCGGGTGCTTCACGAAAGCACCCGCAGGTCTCAAGGTTTAAGCCAATCGGAGGATGAGGGATTCACCCCCATCCCCGATCGATTTACGGCACATGAATCGCATCGACATTCTGGCTGTTGGTTGCATCCAACTGGCCTGCTCCGGAGAAGAACATGCTCCAGTTGTTGCCGTCGAAGTAGACCACCGACTCATCCTGCACCGTGCCCAGTGCACCCACACTGGTGTTGGCCCGGAAGGAGACGTAGAAGGTGGTGCCATCCGTGGTGGTCAACCCGTCTATGTCGGCATTGCCCTGCAGTCCAAGCCCGTTATTGGCCGTAGCATCGATCACCTTGGCGCAGCTGGTGTCGCCCACGGTCCAGCTGTATACATCGGCATCATCGGTGCTACCGTTGACCCCAGCGACCGGGTTGTTGTTACCACCACCGGCGATGGAGAAGTAGAGCGTGCTACCAACCACCGAGATCGCGTCGATGTCCTGACCGTTGCTGCTGTCGAGGCCACAGACTGAACCGTCGAAGAAGGTGGTCCAGCTGGTGCCGTCGTAAGCCACCACATCCTCGTCCGGCACACCGCCCAAGCCAGGCACAGATGTACTGGCCGCGGCGAAGGAGAGATAGGTGGTACCGCCGTTGATGCTCATACCGTCGATATCGGCGTTGTTGGGTAGACCGAGATCGCTCACACCGTCCGTGGCGCGGGTGAAGGCGCCACCGGCATCGACCGTGTAGATGTCGGCATCGTCGTAAGGACCGCTCACGGTCGGTACGCTACCCGCTCCAATGGTGGAGAAGTAGAGTATCGGCGCACCCGCCGGGTCGACGGTCACGGTCACGGTGCCGTTCGCACTGTCGGTGCCGTCGGTGACGACATAGCCAAAGGTATCCACACCGGTGAAGTCGGTGGCCGGGGTATAGGTACAGGTACCACCCGCCACACCGGTGGCACAGCCGATGCTACCGCCACTGGTGGAGGTCACATCGTGCGAGGCGATGGTGAGGACATCACCATCGGTATCGGTGTCGTTGGCCAGGACGTCGATATTCACCTGGGTGTTGACCGTCGTGGTGGCCGTATCGTCCACCGCCACCGGAATCGCGTTGAGCGGCACGATGGCATTGACGGTGACGGTGACGGTGGTCGCCGCCGAATCGTTCACACCATCGTTGACGACATAGGTGAAGGTGTCTTCCCCGGTGAAACCTGCGGCCGGGGTGTAGGTGCAGGTGTCAGCCGCGCACGACACGGTTCCGAGACCTACGCTGGTAGCGTCGAAGGTGGAAACGGAGAGCGGCTGGCCTTCCGGATCGGTGTCGTTGGCGGTGACAATGATGTCGACCGGCACACCCTCATCGGTGGTTGCCGCATCCGCCACACCGGTCGGCGGCAGGTTGTCTGTGACGGTGACGGTCACGGTCGCCGCTGCACTGTTGAGACTGCCGTCGGAGGCCTCGTAGGTGAAGCTGGCGACGTCGCCGGAGATCAGACCGGTGGCATCGAAGTCACAGGTACCCGAGGGATCGACCGTGTTACAGGTGACCGTGCCCGCGGTCGCTATCGAGGGATTGGCGATGTAGAGCGGATCGCCTTCCGGATCCGTGTCGTTGGTCAGCGGTGAGAAGGTAGCGGAAAGACCGGCAACCACCTCGAAGTTGTCAGCGTTGGCTGTCGGTGCATCGTTGGTACCGCCGCCGAAGGCGAGGAAACGGATCATGCCGCCAAGGGTGTCCCCAGCGGTTTCATCCGCCGGATCTGAAGGATTGGTCATGTAGCCGTCACCATCGTAGACGGCATAGCGACCGATAGCGGGCGCAATGATGATCGCATCCTTGGTCTTGGCCGGCGTCATCATGACCGAATACTGCTTGCGCGGCGCCGGGGTGCCCGCACCCGGATCGCTTTCACCCAGAGGCTGCCAGGTGTACTGGTTACCGTCCTCGGCATGGATGGTCATATCCATACCCTGCATCACCACCACATGGGTATCGCTGGCGGTGCTGGCAAAGCGCAGCAAGGTATTGCTGCTGGATGACAGCGCTCCGCTGGTTCCGTTGGTGATATCGCCGATACCGGCATGGAAGGGTTCGCCGTTGACCAGGAACCAGGTGGGGTGACGATCGACCGCTGTCGTCAGCGTGCCAGCATCGACCGCGGCGTTGAAGTCTGGATCGATATCGCTGTAGAAGAGCACCACATCGTCGTCGTAGGTCACGCCCGGATAGGCTTCACCGGCGACAGAATCCTTGCTGATCATACCGGCAAGCCCCATGTAGACCTGCTTCTGCGGATGAGTGGCGCTTTGGTAAATGAAGCTGCCGGCATCGCTGAACGTGGTCGCACGGAAAGTGTTCCAGACGTAGGGTCTTCTACCACCATTCGCCACCGCCTCGCGCCCGAAGGAGCGGACTCGCTGAGTCGTATTGGTGCGGGGACCGACGCTGCCGTCATTCCAGGTTGGACCACTGATGTTGTTGGACCAGGGCAGTTCCTGACCGGGAATCATGATCGAGGTCGGCTCCGGCAGACCGTTGGAGAGAAAGATCCGCACATTGGGTTCGCCGGGTGGCACCACGAGTCTGGGTCCCGGAAAGCCGGGATCCGGCAGCGCATCGATACAGGCCTGTCGATCCGGGTTTGTGGCAGCGTTGTAACAGGCCCCGCCCGTATCGGTCACATAACCCCACATAGGCACACTGGAACCATCAGGTAGGGTCTTGGTGTAGGCCTTGGCGGCGAGATAGAAATCTTCCACTGCCCAGGCACTGCTGGCCATCAGGGAGAGCGCCATCGCCGCGGCGATGGGCTTCATCTTGATCTTCATGTTGTTCAACCTTTTCACTGTTGTGCCCTCCCCGATTACTGGATATCGACGTAGGTGGGCAGCACGACCATTGCGCTCAGGCTGCCGCCGGGAAAGATGTCAAACGTGGTGAGCTCTTTCTCGGCGTGGGAGTGCCAGACGAAGAAGTAACCACCATTCGGGTTCAGGCCACCCTCGCCCGGAGGCAGGTCACCCACGTCACCCATGTAGGGGCTGCCGCTCCAGAAACCGCCCAGGGTCAGTTCGGCCACACCGGGCAGATCGACCGGTATCGGTTTACCGTGATCCGGGCAGTACTCTCGCGTGACGGGGTCGAAGCCGCTACCGTCATCGTTGCAGCTGTGCGCGTAACCCGGGCCGGTACCGTAGATATCCCAACCCAGATCCTTGCCGGTCCAGGTCCAGATGGCATCGACCGTCTGTTTCGGTGCGGAGTTGATGGTGTTGTCGGAACGGCCCAGGTCGGCACTGGAACCGTCGGAGCTCAGCATGTTGCCGTCACGCCCGACGAAGCGATGGTTCTCGCCATGGTAGTGGAAGGGGTGACTGTCCTGGCCCGCGTTGGCGTTACGCACCAGCACGTTGTCCTGCGGATGGGAGAAGGCCAGGGATTGATAGGGCTGATTGGGGAACAGCGGATTGTAATCCCCCTGCACCAGGTCGGGATAGACGCGGCCGTTGACGAAATAGATGGTGGCGAAGCGCTCGTTGTACGTGAAGTGCTCGACATGCCCGCGCTCCATCTGCGCATGGATGTTGGGATCCGCCTCGCTCAGGAGATAGAGATACTCCTGATCGAAATCGGTCCCGGTGCCGGCACCGTAAGCACTGTCACTGCCATCGGCGGGACGTACGATCAGCGCACCCAACAGGCCCATCTCGGTATGCAGGCCGGGATTGTCGCCGTCCATGCTGTGATAGACGTAGGTTCCCGGTTTGCCGGCCGTAAACGTGTAGGTGACCGGGGAATAGGAGATGCCCGCGCCCGTCTGACGTGTGACCAGCCCCGGGGAACCACCGGTTGCGGTGATGTTCTGTCCCGGAATCACCAGGGAGACCGGATCCGGCACACCGTAGTTGTAGAGGTTGATGGTTACCGTCTGACCCTCGGTCACGATCATGGTCGGTCCGGGATACTGCGGCAGGTAGTAACCGGCCCCTTCCGCATGGGT
>JBNKYJ010000119.1:0-27163 GCA_050300835.1 Sedimenticolaceae bacterium | reverse complement strand
ACGGGGGATTCGAGTGTAGGGTGCGGCTTGCCGCACCGTCTCTGCTGAGATGACGTCAGCCAGAATTTCGCGTCAACCGCCAACACGCTCCAACAACAGATTGCCCGAGGCATCCAGGGTCGCCAGCCAGCCCGGAGCCAGCCAGGTGGTCGACGCCATCTCGGTGATCAGCGCCGGCCCGGTCAGACGTTGACCGATGGCCAGATCGCCGCGTTCAAAGCGTTCGACCGGCATATCGATGCCGCTGAGCCGCAATCTCTCGATAGCCGCGGCGGGTTGCCTCTGTGGCGCCTGGGCGAGCGCGAGCCCGGATTCAGGCCCGCTCAATGCGGCGCGCAGATTGACCAGCTCCACCGGCGCCTGCATGCGATGGCCGTAGCGCGCCTCGTGCAGACGATGAAACTCGGCCAGCGCCTGTTCGTTACCCTGCCAGGGGACATTCAGGGTATGGGACTGTCCCAGATAGCGCAGGTCGAGGCTGTAGTCCCGGACAATCGTATCGGCCTCGAGCCCCTCCGCCTGCAGATCATTCACCCCGCCCTGCGCCAGGGTCTCCAGCGCCTGCCGCAGCTGACGCTCGTCCATCTCCCGCAGCAGTCCCGGATGGGCATGTACCAGCTGGCGCCCCGGCCGTGCCGCCAGCATGCCGAGGGCGGAGAGCACTCCCGCATGCACGGGCACCAGCGCTTCACGCACCGCCAGGGCGTCGGCCAGGGCACAGACGTGCAGACCGCCGGCGCCACCGAAGGAGACCAGGGTGTAACCACGCGGATCGATACCCCGCTGCACGGAGATCACCCGCAGGGCACGGGCCATGTGTTCGTTGGCGACCCGGATGATCCCCTCCGCCGCCGCCTCCACCGACAATCCCATGGCCTGGCCCAGCTCACCCACCACCCGCAGCGCCGCCTCCCGGTCCAGGCTCATGCGTCCGCCGAGAAAGGCCTCCGGTCGCAGGCGTCCCAAGACCAGGTTGGCGTCGGTCACAGTCGGCAGCGTCCCGCCCTGTGCGTAGCAGGCCGGGCCGGGGTCGGCGCCGGCCGACTCCGGCCCCACCTGCAGCATGCCGCCCTCGTCGAGGCGGGCGATGGAGCCGCCGCCGGCGCCGATGGTGTGCATGTCGACCATCGGCACCGCCACCGGCCAGGGCCCGATGCGCCCCTCCCGGGTCAGACGCGGAGCGCCGTCGATCAGCGCCACGTCGGAGGAGGTCCCCCCCATGTCGAAGCTGAGCAGGCGTCTGCGTCCCGAGACCCCGGCGGTGAAGCCGGCACCCACCAGGCCTCCCGCCGGTCCCGACAGCAGCATGCGCACCGCCTGGTGAGCGGCCTGCTCCGCCGCGATCGCCTCCCCGGCACTCTGCATGATCGCGACACGCGCCCCCGGCAGCCCGGCCTGCAGACGTTCGATATAGCCCTCCACCAGGGGACCCACCCAACTGTTGAGCCAGGTGGCGATACCCCGCTCGTACTCGCCGCCGGCGGGCAGCACCGCGGAGGAGCGCGAGATGAAACAGCTGTCCGGCAGGGCCGCCTCGATGGCCCGCTCGAAGCGATCGTCGAGATAGCTGTAGAGCAGATTGATCGCCACCGAGCGGGCGCCGCTGGCGGCCACCCGCTGCGCCAGGCGTGCCAGTTCCGCCTCGTCCAGGGGCTCGATCACCTCGCCCCGGGGCGTGATGCGCCCTCCCGTCTCCAGGCAGTCCCCGGCGGGCACCGGCGGCGCCAGCGGCTGCGGTTGCAGGTTGTAGAGTTCGCGTCTGGCCTGGCGGCCGATGGTGAGCAGATCGGCCAGGCCCTGATTGCCGATATAGAGGGTGCGTACCCCCTTACCCTCGAGCGCAGCGTTGGTGGCCACCGTGGAGCCGTGGATCACGCGCAGACCGGCCGGCTCGAGACCCAGCTCCCGGATGCCCTGCAGGATGGCCGCTTCCGGCGCTGCCGGGGTCGACAGCACCTTATGGATACGCATGCCGTCGGGCAGGAAGAGCACGAAGTCGGTGAAGGTGCCGCCGGTGTCGATACCGATCAGTGGTGCGCTTGTTTCCGCCATTATGCTGCCGTCGCTGCTGTCGCCGTCTGAGAGTGAACAGATTGCGAAGCGTGATAGGTTTATGCGCCGGAATCAACCCGAAGCAACCTCCGCCCCCCGTTCTCGGCAACCGGCCAAGGGAGATGTGCGCAAGGTCTTTTTCAACAGAACCGGATTCCTGTATCTTGCTGCCGATGTCGACCCTTCTCAACGCAGTCCAGCTCCAGCGCAGCTTCCACGGCAGGCAGGTGGTCGAACCGTTCGACCTGCAGCTGAAGGCGGGCGACATCCTGGGACTGCTGGGCCCCAACGGCGCCGGCAAATCGACCATAATGCGCATGCTCTGCGGCGACCTGGCCCCCGGCGGCGGCTCGGTGGAGATCTGCGGTGAGGATCTGCTGCGCAGCCCGATCCAGGCCAAGGGGCATCTGGGATTCCTGCCCGAGCGTCCACCGTTGTTGAGAGACCAGACCGTCGACGAGTACCTCGCGGACTGCGCCCGTCTGCGCGGTCTCGGACGCAGGCAGCGCCAACAGGCGCTGCAGCGGACCAAACAGCTGTGTGCGCTCGATAACGTCGGGCGACGCCTCACACGCAAGCTCTCCAAGGGCTTTCAACAGCGGGTCGGCCTGGCCCAGGCGATCATCCATGAGCCGGAGGTGGTGATCCTCGACGAACCGACCGACGGCCTCGATCCGGCGCAGATCCGCCAGGTCCGCGAACTGATCCTGTCACTGGCCGAACAACGCGCTGTGATCCTCTCGAGCCATATCCTCTCCGAGATTCAGGCCACCTGTAACCGGGTGGCGATCCTGCGCGAGGGACGCATCGTCTACCAGGGCGACCTGGCGCCCTCCGCAGAGATCAGCTACCGGGTCGGCCTGGAGCAGAACCCCGAGCCGGCCGAGATCGTCGCCCTGGCCCCGGTCGCCGAGGTGGAGCGGCTGCACACCGACTACTTCCGCGTCGTCCTGCATCCCGAGGCCCGGGTCAGCGAACTCTCCCGCCTGCTCCAGGAGAGGGGATGGGGACTGGTGGAACTCACCCCGGAGCAGGTCAGCCTGGAACAGCGCTACCTCGAAGCCACCACCGGAGGTGCGGCGTGATCCTGCAGCTCGCCTGGATGGAGTGGCGACGTCTGATGCGCACCCCCCTGGCCTGGGTCATGCTCGCACTGGCGCTCTGCCTGCTCAGCTGGCAGTTTTTGGGCACCCTCGAGGCCTTCGTCGGCATGCCCGCCGAAACGCGCACCCTGGGCCTGAGCCATCACCTGGGACTCCAGCTGTTCGGCCTTGCCGCCGTGTTGCTGTTGATCGTCATCCCGATCCTCACCATGCGCAGTTTCAGCGACCTCTTCCGCAGCGGCGCCTACAGCCTCTACAGCAGCGCCCCGATCAGTGTCAGCGCCCTGCTGTTGGGCAAGTTTCTCGGCCTGCTGCTGTACCTGCTGCTGTTCGTCGCGCTGCCGGGTGGCCTCAGCCTGCTGCTGCTGGCCGGAAGCCCGATCGACCTGGGCCTGATCGCCGCCGCCAGCCTGGGCCTACTGCTGGTCGCGGCCCTGTTCCTCGCCATCGGTCTCTACACCTCGGTATTGAGCGAAAATCCCGGGGTCGCCGCCGCCGGTGCCTACGGCCTGCTGCTGCTCATCTCACTGCTGGATCAGCACACCGAAAACACCAGCTTTCTGCACTGGCTGGCCTGGCCCAGCCACTATCTGAATCTGCAGATCGGACTGGTGCAGACCCATGACCTGGCCTACTTCCTGATCCTCGCCGCCCTGTTCCTGGGCCTGGCCCTCTACCGCCTCGACCGGCGCAGGAGCGGATGAATGTCGGCCCGGCTCCAGGAACTGATTTTCCACCTGCTGATGCTGATCCTGACCGTTCTGCTGGCCTGGCTGAGCGGGCGTTACGCGCTGCAGTGGGACTGGACCCGAGCCGGCAGCAACAGTCTGAATCCGGTCAGCATCGGTATCCTGGAACGGGTCCCCGGTCCCTTGAGCGTGGTTGCCTATACCCCGGAAAACAACAGCCTGCGGGACCGCATCCGTCGCTTCGTGGCCCGCTACCAGCAATACAAACCGGAGATCGCCCTGAAATTCGTCGACCCGCTGCGCAATCCCGACCTGACCCGACGTCAGGGGATCAGCCTCGCCGGCGAGATCCAGCTGCGCTATGGCGAGCGCGAGGAGCGTCTGCAGCAGCTGGACGAGGAGCGCTTCTCCAACGCCATCCTGCGTTTGGCGCGCAGCGGTGAGCACTGGGTCGCCAGTCTCAGCGGCCATGGCGAGCGGGATCTTCTCGGTACGGCGAACTTCGATCTGGGCGATTTCGGCATCGCCCTCAGTCAGAAGGGCTATCAGGTGGTGGGACTCGATCTGGCCACCTCACCCAGCCCACCCGACAACACGGCGCTGCTGGTCATCGCCTCGCCCGAGCGCCCCTTCCTGGAGGGGGAACTCGAGCGCCTGGAGGCCTATCTCGAGCAGGGCGGCAACCTGCTGCTGCTGAGTGATCCGGAAAACCAGGTCGCGGCGTCGCTGATGACCCGCCTGACCGGGCTCGATCAATTGCCCGGCACCATCGTCGACGCCAACGTCAGCGAACTCGGCATCGACAATCCGGCGGTGGCGCTGGTACCCGACTACCCGGACCACCCCGCCACCCGCGACTTCAAACTCATGACGCTCTTCCCCCAGGCGGCGGCGCTGTCCGCTCCCGACGACTCGCCATGGCGGATCACCCCCCTGCTGCAGACCCTGGACCGCAGCTGGAACGAGACCGGCCCCCTCAACGGGGAGATCGCGCGCGATCCCCTCGCCGCCGAGGAGGCGGGGCCGCTCACCCTCGGCTATGCCCTCAGCCGGCAGCGGGAAACGGGTGAGCAGCGTCTGCTGGTGGTCGGTGATGGCGATTTCCTGGCCAACAGCTACCTCGCCAACGCCGGCAACCTGGATCTGGGACTGGCCCTGGTGCGCTGGCTCAGCGGCGACGACCGTATGCTCGGTATCCCCACCCCGGCCGCCGATGACCGGGAACTGCTGCTGTCGAAACCGGCCATCGCCGCCATGGGCCTCGGCTCTTTGATCCTGGCCCCGTTGATGCTGCTGGGCACCGGCCTGCTGCTGGCCTGGCGCCGCAACCGGGCCTGAACATGGACCGGCGGCTGCGGCTCAACCTGATCCTGCTGGCGGCAGCCGGCCTGCTGGTCCTGATCATCTGGCTGTCGCGCCCCAGCGGCCCGCCGCCGCTGACCCGGCTCGATCCGGCACGCATCGAACACATCGAGATCGGCGATCTTTCAGGCAGGCAGATCCAGCTGAGTAAAACCGCCACAGGCTGGCGCAGCGGTCAGACAAAGGCCGATGGTCAACGCGTCGAGCAACTGCTCGGTATCTGCGTCACCCCGAGTCTGGGGCAGTTTCCGGCACCGGCGGATCTGACGCCGTTCGGTCTCGATCCGGCGCCGATCCGCTTGCGGCTGGACGATCTGACGCTCGATTTCGGCACCACCGATCCCCTCAACGGCTGGCGCTATGTGCTCGTCGGTAAAGAGGTCCACCTCATCGCCGACGGTTTCTACCACCATCTGACCGCTCCGCCCGCAGCCTGGCTGGAGCGACGCTGATGCCGGAGCTGCCCGAGGTCGAAACCACGCGCCGGGGGATCGAGCCGCACCTGCTCGGCCGGCGGGTCAGCGCAGTGATCGTGCGCCAACCCCGCCTGCGCTGGCCGGTAGCCCCCGAACTCCCCGGCTTGCTGAAGGGACGCAAGGTGCTCGGGATCGGGCGCAGGGGAAAATATCTGCTGCTGCGCTTCAGTCATGGCCACCTGCTGATACATCTGGGGATGTCCGGCAGTCTGCGCATTCTCGACCCGGACACCCCACCACAAAAGCACGACCATTTCGACCTCTGTCTCAGTGGCGGCCGCTGCCTGCGCCTGCGCGACCCCCGGCGCTTCGGTGCCGTGCTCTGGACCGAGCGGCCGCCGGACGAACACCCTCTCCTGGCCGCGTTGGGACCCGAGCCCCTGAGCGACGCGTTCGACGCCGCCTACCTGCACCGGCTCGGCTCGGCGCGGCGCGGCGCGGTGAAAAACCTGATCATGGACAGCCACGTGGTGGTCGGCGTCGGCAACATCTACGCCAGCGAAGCGCTGTTTCGTGCCCGCATCCATCCCTCACGGGCCAGCAACCGGATCTCGCTGACGCGCTACCGGGCGCTGGTGGATGCCATCCGAACGGTACTCGCCGAGGCCATCGCCCAAGGCGGCACCACTCTGCGCGATTTCCAGCAGGAAGACGGCCGACCCGGCTATTTCGCCCAACAGCTGCAGGTCTACGGCCGCGCTGAGTTGCCCTGTCCCGTCTGCGGCGAGCCGATCCGAAGCCGTGTCATCGGCCAGCGCTCCAGCTATTTCTGTCACCATTGCCAACACTGATGCGCCACACGGCCGATGTGAGCATTCTCCTTGACACCCCCCTCCCCCCCTCCTAGCATGCGGGGGTTTTTTGCACAGTCATAGCGCTCCATGGATATAACAACGATTCGCCAACTCATCGCCAGCGACATGGACTCGGTCGACCGGCTGATCATCGAGTCCCTCAAGTCGGACGTGGTGTTGATCAACCAGATCGGTGCCTACATCGTGCACAGCGGCGGCAAACGCCTGCGACCGATGATCGTGCTGATGGCCGCCCAGGCCTGTGGCTACGACGGAAGCAAGCATATCGATCTGGCTGCCATCATCGAATTCATCCATACCGCCACCCTGCTGCACGACGACGTCGTCGATGGCTCGGAGCTGCGCCGCAACCGGGAAACGGCGAATGCGGTCTGGGGCAACGAGGCCAGTGTGCTGGTGGGCGACTTTCTCTACTCCCGTTCCTTCGAAATGATGGTCGGGGTGGGTGCGATGCGGGTCATGGACATTCTCTCCCACGCCACCAACCGCATCGCCGAGGGCGAAGTGCTGCAGCTGCTCAATGTGCACAACCCGGACACCACCGAGGCTGAATACATGGAGGTGATCAAGCGCAAGACCGCGACGCTGTTCGAGGCCGGGGCCCGATTGGGCGCCGTCATCGCCGGCGTCCCAGAGGAGCAGGAGCTGGCCCTTGCCGCCTACGGACTGCATCTGGGCATCGCCTTTCAGCTGGTCGACGACGCCCTCGATTACGATGCCAGCAAATCGGAAATCGGCAAGAACATCGGCGACGATCTGGCCGAGGGCAAACCGACCCTGCCCCTGATTCAGGCCATGAAGCAGGCGGACGACACCACCCGTCAGCGGTTGAGCGATATCATCGAACAGGGTGGACTGGACCAGATCGACTTCGTGATGGAGTCGATCGGGGCCAGCAATGCCATCGCCTACACCCAGCAGCTGGCACGGGAAGAGGCGGAACTGGCGAAACAGGCCCTCGAACCCCTGCCGGAGAGCCCCTACCGGCAGGCCCTGGCCGATCTGGCCGACTTTTCGGTGGCCAGAACCAATTGAATCGCCCCAGCGTTTCCATTACTATGTGCCGCTCGCTGCGGTCACGTCAGTGCACCACAGCGCATTCGGGGTGTAGCTCAGCCTGGTAGAGCACTGTCTTCGGGAGGCAGGGGCCGGAGGTTCGAATCCTCTCACCCCGACCATTTACATCGACGCCTTACCTCTCGATCCTTCCGCTTCTCGCTCATCAGCGTGATTCCAATGCGACTCGACACCATCCAGCAGGACGTCGATGTTGCGTGCATTTTTAGGCATCAGTTGGGCATACCGTTCACTCATCGTGACCGAGCTGCGACCCACCAGTAAGCTGGCGATTCCACCGCTTTACTCCCGATCACCTCGTCCTATGGCGTAATAGGAAAAACCTTCAGCCTGCATGCGTTCCGGATCGTAGAGATTTCGCCCATCGAAAACGACCGGAGCATTCATCGTCTTTTTCATGAAGTCGAAATCGGGACTTCGAAACATCTGCCATTCAGTGACCACGACCAGCGCATCGGCATCCCGCAGGGCTTCCAGATTGTCGGCGCAATAGACCAGATCATCCCGTTCACCATAGATGCGCCGACACTCGTCCATGGCTTCCGGGTCATAGGCCTTCACCTTGGCCCCGGCCTTCCAGAGTGCTTCCATCACCACCCGGCTCGGCGCCTCTCGCATGTCGTCGGTGTTCGGTTTGAAGGCCAGTCCCCAGAGGGCGAAGGTCTTGCCCTTCATCTGCCCGTTGAAGTGGCGCTCGATCTTGTCACACAGAACCCGTTTCTGCCGATAGTTGACGGCCTCGACAGCAGTCAGCAGTTGCGCCTCGTAACCCACCTCATGGGCCGTTCGCTCCAGCGCGCTGACATCCTTGGGAAAACAGGATCCGCCATAACCGCAACCGGGATAGATGAAGTCATAGCCGATACGGCTGTCGGCACCGATGCCATGGCGCACCTGTTCGATATCGGCTCCCAGCCGCTCGGCCAGATTGGAGAGCTCATTCATGAAGCTGATCTTGGTCGCCAGCATGGCGTTGGCGGCATATTTGGTCAGCTCGGCGGAACGTATATCCATGGCGATGACCCGCTCGTGATTGCGGTTGAACGGTGCATAGAGGGCACGCAGCAATTCGGTGGTACGGGGATTGTCGGTGCCGATGATGATGCGATCGGGTTTCATGAAGTCATCCAGCGCAGCGCCTTCCTTGAGAAATTCCGGGTTGGATACCACGTCAAACTCGACCTGCTTGCCCTTCGCTTGCTGGGTTTGCTGAATACGCTGTTTGACTTTGTCCGCGGTCCCTACCGGCACCGTCGATTTGTCGACCACGATCCGGTACTCCGTCATATGTTCGGCGATCGCCTCGGCTACAGCCAACACATACTTCAGGTCGGCCGAGCCGTCTTCATCGGGAGGCGTACCCACGGCAATGAACTGAAACAGTCCGTGATCCACCGCCTCCTTGGCGTCGGTGGTGAAGTGCAGCCGTCCCGCGTGGGCGTTGCGCTCGACCACCTTGTCGAGCCCCGGCTCGTAGATTGGGATTTCGGCCCGCTTCAGCATCTCGATCTTGTTCTCATCCACATCCATGCAGAGAACGTCATTACCCACTTCGGCGAGACAGGCCCCCGTAACCAAGCCCACGTAGCCGGAACCGAACACTGTAACTTTCATGTAAGACCCTATGGTGACAAAACTGAAATATCAATCTGCAAGCTGCCACATTGAAACAGACAAAGATGACAATTGGTGGGTATGGTAACGCCTGCCTGAGGTCCAGACCATAACGCTAGTGTGATGTAACAGCCGCCTCGATGGATTCAGCAACCTGCTCCGATGACATATGATCCGCCTCGATCAGGGGAAGCAGCTTGACCCGCACCCGCCCCCTGACGAAAACGGATGAGATGACATGGCCCTCCCGGGCCACACCCCGGATACGCAGGGGAACGACCGGCGCTTTGCTGATGACCGCCAGGCGTGCCGCGCCGGCTTTGGTGCGCCGTGGCGGATCACTGTCCAGATGGATCTTGCCGTGCGGAAACAGCGCCACGACCTCGCCTTTGCGCAATGCCTTGAAGGCCTGCCGCAACGCCTTTTCGGGCGAACGCTCACGATCCACCGGGATACAGCCGGCAGCGCGAAACAGCCAGGTCAGGCCGAAACGCCGATACTGTTCACGGGCGATGAGAAACCGCAATGGACGGCGGCTGCAGGCGATCATCACCAGCGGATCGAGACCGGAGATGTGGTTTGAGACCACGATGGCCGGTCCGGTTTTCGGCAGCGGCAGATCGACCGGCTTCAATCGATGGTAGTGGACACAGAGCAGCCGGATCAGACCATCCACCCAGTTGAGCCAGCGGGAACCCCAGTCTGTCCGATTGGCCCTGAAACAGTGTCGTGACAGCCATATCAGCCCGACGATCGGAACACCGGACAGCACTAAGAGTATCGTCGCCCTATCCACCCTCTCGCATCCCGCCGAGCAGCGCTCAGGAGCCCCCTTTGCCGCCCTTACGGTAGACCTTGCGCTGAAACAGGTCCGTACGCCGGCTGACCAGGCGATCCACGAACAGCACGCCGTCGAGATGATCCACCTCATGCTGTACGGCGCGCGCCTCGAATCCCTCCATCTCGAACTCGAGTGGTTCACCGAAAGGATCCTGCGCCTTCAGCTCGATGCGCTCCGCGCGAATCACGTTTCCGGTGTAGTCAGGTACCGAGAGGCAGCCCTCGCGCCCCAGATCGAAACCGTCCCATTCCGTGATTTCCGGATTCACCAGTACCAGCCTGCCGTGGTTGGGCACCGGCTTGCGCGTGGTGGAACAGTCGACGATGACGACACGCTGCAAGTGTCCCACCTGGGTCGCGGCGATACCGACAGCGGCAGGGCCGTTGAGGCGGGTCTCCTCCAGATCGTCGATGAAACGGCGCAGCTCGTCATCGAACTGCTCGACCTCCTGCGCAATCCGCTTCAGCCTGGGATCAGGCAGTTTGAGTATCTCCAGAATTGCCATGCTTCAGCCGATCAGTGTCTCGATCGGGGAGACATGCACATCGATATCCTGCGCTTTCAACGGCTCCAGCGCGCCTTCCAGCGCCTCCAGGGTGGCCTCGGTGTAGCCTTGGATGGTCATGATATAGACCGGCTGCTGTGCCGACCCCACCACGTCCGACTCCAGTTCGAGGATATTGAATCCGCATCCCGCAAGGGCACCGGTCACCCGCGCCACGATGCCGGCCTGATCGGCTCCGTTCACCCGCACCTGAAAGTTGGGCACCCGGTGCTGGTGCAGGGCACCCCGGATCGGATCGGTATGGATCTGCAGACCCAGCGCTTGCGCCACCGGCTCGAGCAGGGGCACCAAGGGGACGTTCTTGGGACCGCCCACCATCATCATAATCGTGAAATTGCCGCCAAGCCGGATCATCGAGGTCTCGCCGAGATTGAAGCCCCCGCGATAGAGGGCATCGGTCACCTGCGCCACGATCCCGGGCTGATCTTCACCCACCAGCGTCAGCATCTGCCAATCCATCAAGCCGTCCTCATAGTCAATTGTCACTCCCCACCGGTTCCAACCAGATAAGAGAGGCCATTCTACCGGTCACGCCATCGCGCCGATAGGAGTAAAACAGGGACGATTCCGTCCAGCTGCAGTGGTCGCCACCCCCGACGTAGCTCACGCCCAATCGTTGCAGACGCAACCCGGCCAGCCGGTAGATATCCGCCAGCCAGCGCCCTCGCCGGTTGGGGACGAAAGCCGCCTGATCCTCGGCGTGCCGGTCGATGAAAGCCTGGCGTACCTCGTCGCCGACCTCGAAGGCCGCGGGACCGATGGCGGGCCCCAACCAGACCAGCAGTTCATCCGGCGGCGTCGACATCCGCGCTATGGCGGACTCCACCACGCCGGCGGCCAGGCCGCGCCAACCGGCATGCACGGCACAGACCACTTCCCCGGCCCGATCGGCGATCAGCAGCGGCAGGCAGTCCGCCGTCAGTACGGCACAGACCCGGCCCGGCTGACGGGCGAACACCGCGTCCGCCTCGCAACCGGGCGTATCACTGGCACCGTCGGCCACCTCACAGCCATGGACCTGGTGCAGCCAGAAGGGGTCGGCCGGCAGACCGCAGCTCGCCCTCAACAAGGCGCGGTTACGCTCCACCGTTGCCGCTTCGTCCCCCACGTGCTGGGCCAGGTTGAAGCTGTCATAGGGCGGCCTGCTGAATCCGCCCTGGCGGGTGGTGATCAGGGCCTTCACATTGGCCGGAGCCGGCCAGTCGGGAATCAGCGTTCGCATCATCGCTCCGCGTCCTGTTCAAGCACGCTCAGCAGCTGACGCATGTCGTCCGGCAGTGGCGCCTCCCAGGAGAGGCGCTCTCCCGTCACGGGATGCTGCAGGGTCAGCCGTATGGCGTGCAGCGCCTGCCGGCGAAAGCCACGCAGGGTCTCGACCAGGGCGTCGCTGGCGGCGGGCGGGAGTTTGAGTCTGCCGCCGTAGAGCGGGTCGCCCACCAGGGGATGGTGGATATGGGCCATGTGCACGCGGATCTGATGGGTGCGTCCGGTCTCCAACTCCACTTTGACATAAGTGTGGGCGCGAAAGCGTTGCAGCACGCGGTAGTGGCTCACCGCCGGCTTGCCCGATTCGATCACCGCCATGCGCAGCCGGTTGACCGGATGCCGCGCGATGGGCGCGTCGACAGTGCCGCCCGCGGTCATCACGCCCTGCACCACCGCCCGGTACTCCCGTTTCACGCTGCGGGCCTGCAGCTGAGCCACCAGCGCGTTCTGCGCCGACAGGGTCTTGGCCACCACCAGCAGGCCGCTGGTCTCCTTGTCGAGGCGATGCACGATCCCGGCGCGGGGAATCCGCGACAGGGGCGGGTGGTGAGCCAGCAGGCCGTTCAGCAGCGTTCCCTTGGGATTGCCGGCCGCCGGATGCATCACCAGCCCGGCCGGTTTGTTGACCACCAGCAGGGCGTCGTCCTCATAGAGGATCTGCAGCGGCATCGCCTCGCCCTGGTCGAAGACCTCCGGCTCCAGTTCGGGCCGCAGCAGGATATGCTCTCCACCCCGAAGCCGTTCCTTGGCACGGCAACTGCGTCCGTCCAACAGTACCCGGCCGGTCTTGATCCAGTGCTGCAGCCGGCTGCGTGAGTAGTCGGGACAGCGCTCCGCCAGCAACTGATCCAGCCGGTAGCCGGCTGCCGTGGGCGGGACCGTGATTTCCAGGGGCTGAACTTCCGCCGCCGGGTCGCGGTCAGACACCATCGCTAACCCCCAGAAAGCGGTTTCCGTTATACTCTCGCCTCACATCATCACCCCAGGTATCGCTGTTCCAGCCATGATCGTCCGCAACCTTGTCGCACTCTTCGCCCTGCTGCCCCTGATTTTCGCCTGCGCCGTACCCGATCTGCAGGACGAGACCAAGGACTGGAGCGCCAGCCAGTTCTACTCGGAGGCCAAGGATGCCATGATGGGCGGCGAATACGACAAGGCTATCAAATACTACAACGGGTTGCAGGCAAGATACCCCTTCGGCCCCTATGCCACCCAGGCGCAGCTCGACATCATCTACGCCCACTACAAAAACAACGAGCCCGACTCGAGCATCGCCGCCGCCGACCGCTTCATCAAACTCTACCCGCAGAATCCCTATGTGGACTATGCCTACTACCTGAAGGGCCTGGCCAACTACAACCGCAACACCAGCATTCTGAGTCGTCTGATCGAAACCGACCCCTCGCAGCGGGATTCCGGAGCCGCGCTCACTTCATTCAACGATTTCGCGGAGCTGGTGCGCCTTTACCCCGACAGCAAATACTCCGCCGACGCCCGGCAGAGAATGCTCTACCTGCGCAACAACGTCGCCATGTACCAGGTACACGTTGCGCGTTACTACATGAAACGGGGGGCCTATCTGGCCGCTGCCAACCGGGCCAATCGGGTGGTGACCCATTTCCAACGCACGGACGCGGTGAAAGAGGCGCTGGAGATCATGGTCGATGCCTACACCCGTCTCGGCATGAAGGAACTGGCGGCCGACGCGGAACGGGTGCTGGCGTTGAATCTGGAAAAGGGGAATCTCGGTCAGCCGACGGTGGAGGAGGAGGATTCAGGCATCTTCTCCACTTTGCTGGCACCGCTGAATCTGGACAAGTGAGCAGCGCCCCATGCAGGGGCGCATGATCGGCATCAGATAGCCGCTTCGTCCTCTTCGCCGGTGCGGATGCGGATCACCCGGTCCACCGGCGAGACGAAAATCTTGCCGTCGCCGATCTTTCCCGTGCGCGCGGCGTTGGTGATCGCATCGATACAGGCATCGACCTGTTCGCTGGCCACCACCATCTCGAGCTTCACTTTAGGCAGAAAATCGACCACGTATTCGGCACCGCGATAGAGTTCGGTGTGGCCCTTTTGTCGCCCGAAGCCCTTGACCTCGGTCGCCGTCATTCCGGTAATGCCCACTTCCGAGAGGGCCTCCCTCACGTCCTCCAGCTTGAACGGCTTGATGATTGCTACCACTTTCTTCATATCGACGCAGCTCCAGATGATGAATTTATTGGTTTTTTAGTCAGGTCCGGGGAGTTTAACGCCCCACCACCGACCCCGTCCAATCCGTTGCGAACCCAGGTCCGGTCAACGCGAATACTCCTTGCCCCAGGTCAACGGATAGCGACGATCACGCCCATAGGCGCGTTTCGTGATCTTGATACCCGGGGGCGCCTGCCGTCTTTTGTACTCATTGCGGTCGACCATGCGGATCACCCGGTCGACCGTCTGCGTATCATAACCGGCGGCCACGATCTGCTCGATGCCCTGGTCCTGCTCCACATAGCGCTCGAGGATAGCGTCGAGTATCGCATAGTCGGGCAATGAGTCGCTGTCCCGCTGATCCGGCGCCAACTCGGCCGACGGCGGACGCTCGAGCACCCGCTGCGGAATCACCGCTGAAACGGTGTTGCGGTAGGCACAGAGCCGATAGACCAGGGTCTTGGGCACATCCTTGATTGGCGCGAAGCCTCCGGCCATATCGCCATAGAGTGTGGCGTAGCCGACCGATGTCTCACTCTTGTTGCCGGTGCTCAACAGGATGCGTCCCTTCTTGTTGCTGATGGCCATCAGGATGATGCCGCGACAGCGGGCCTGAATGTTCTCCTCGGTGACGTCCACCGGTTTGCCGGCGAACTCCTCCTTCAGCATGGAGAGAAATGCATTGAAGGCCGGCTCGATCGGGATGGAGCGGTATTCGACACCCAGCGCCTCGGCCTCGGCCACCGCATCCTCGTTGCTCATATCCGACGTGTAACGTGACGGCATCATCACCACCTCGACCTGGTCGACACCCAGGGCATCCACCGCGATGGCCAGGGTCAGGGCGGAGTCGACACCGCCGGAGAGACCGAGGATAGCGCCGTTGAAACCGTTCTTGAGTACATAGTCACGCACACCCAGCACCAAGGCCTCGTAGATGCGCTGCAACTCCTCCATCTCCACCATGATGGCCTGGCCGATGGGCAGGGGCGGCGTCTGCGAGGTATCGATGCGCAGCGTGGTCGTGCTCTCCTCGAAGAACGGCAGACGCTGCTGCAGGGTGCCCGAGGCATCGACCACGAAGGAGCCGCCGTCGAACACCAGCTCGTCCTGCCCCCCCACCAGGTTGGCGTAGACGATCGGCAGGCGGTTTTCACGGGCACGCTGCTGAACCAGCCCCTCCCGCTCGGGGGCCTTGCCGATGTGAAAGGGCGAGGCGTTGATATTGAGCAGCAGCTCGGCACCGGCCGCCTTGCTCATCGCCGCCGGCTCCGCCTGCCAGATATCCTCGCAAACCGTGAGGCCGATGCGCACTCCCGCAGCCTCGAAAGTCACCGCCTCGTGTCCCGGTACGAAATAGCGCTTCTCATCGAACACACTGTAATTGGGCAGCAGATGCTTGGCGTACTCGGCGATGATCTCACCATCCCGCAACACGCCCGCCGCGTTACACAACCCCTGCGCCCGCCTCAGGGGATAGCCGACCACGATATGGATACCGCGCACCCGGGAGAGCACGTTGGCCACCGCACGCTCCACACGCTGGATGAAGTGATCGCGCAGCAGCAGGTCTTCCGGCGGGTAACCGGTCAGCGCCAGTTCGGGAAAGACAATGATATCGGCATCACCGACCGCCGCCGAAGCGGTCTCGATAATGCGCTGGGCATTGCCTTCGATGTCTCCGACCAGAAAATTGAGCTGGGCGATTCGGATGTTTAGACTCAAGATGGATACTCCTATGAAACCGGCTCGGCACCACAGCCCCTGAATCGACTGCACGCATCACAAAGAACCCGCCTTCTGTTATGCTGATTCAAGGAACCTCCGATCGTCTCACGGATTGCCGCGCAAGGTAATGCCACAGCGGTCAACTGCCCGGACGACTCACCCGCAGCGGCATATTTCATCCCGTTGCGGTCCCGATCGGGCAGGTGGAGGAGGCTCCCGCAAACCCGGCTACAGCCGGATTCGGGTATTATTTCAAAAA
Organism: Sedimenticolaceae bacterium; assembly: GCA_050300835.1. GTDB lineage: Bacteria > Pseudomonadota > Gammaproteobacteria > Chromatiales > Chromatiaceae > Thiodiazotropha. The sequence goes on along the minus strand of JBNKYJ010000119.1, from coordinate 11,123 downwards.
GCGGGTCGCTACAGAATCTACCCATGGGACTCAGATATCTCCTGCTCGTTCTCGCCTTGTGGGGGCTCTACCTCATCATTCGTCACCTGCTCCGCCAGCGGCGGGAACAGCGGATACGGCCGGCCAATCCCAAGTCTGTAGACAGTGTACAGTGCATGCACTGCGGTCTTCACCTGCCCCGCGAGGAGGCACTGCGAAGGGGAGACCATTTCTACTGCAGCCAGGCGCACCTCAAGGCCGCGGAACAGGAGTCTCCACCCGACTGATGGCTAACCTACGCGACCGCCAGGACAACCTGCAGCGAAAAACGGTCATCGAAAGCCGTCGCCTGGATCAGGCCGAAGCCCTGCATTGGAACTCGCTGCGCCTGTTCCTGATCTACCGCATCGTCATCGCCATGGGCCTGCTCTACCTATTCTATAGCGGCTCCGGCCCCGACTTTCTCGGCCAATTGGCACCGGAACTGTTCGGCTTCGTCAGCATCCTCTACATGGCCCTGACCATTCTCTCGGCCCTGTTCTGGCACTGGCGCGTGCCCGAACCCGAACTGCAAGCCTACATCATCGTCTTCGTCGACATCGCCGCCATCACCCTCATGATGCACGCCAGCGGTGGCGTGCACAGCGGCATCGGCATGCTGATCGCCGTCTCCATCACCGGCGGCGCCCTGATCATGGGCGGGCGGGCATCCCTGCTGTTCGCCGCCCTGGCCTCCCTGGCGGTCATCGCCGAGCAACTCTACAACCATTTCAACGGCATCCCGGGCGTGCGTTTCTCCCAGGCCGGATTTCTCGGCACCGTCTTCTTTGCCACCGCGCTGCTGACCCTGGTGCTCAGCGGTCGGGCGCGCGCCAGCGAGGCACTCGCCAAGGCCCGTGCCGACGAGCTGGGACACATGGCCAAAATCAACGAGTACGTGATTCAGCATATGCGCACAGGCGTCCTGGTGCTGGATGCGGACAACCGGATCCTGATGATCAACAATCCGGCCTGGCATCTGCTGGGCATGCCGGCTGCCGCCGTCGGCAGCACGTTGCAGGCCGCCTCGCCGGAGTTGAGCCGCCGCCTGCGTCACTGGCGACGCGATGTCACCAGCGACCCGGAACCCTTCCACGCCCACCACCAGGGTCCCGAGCTCAAGGCGCAATTCAATCCGCTGGGCAGCCGCAACGAAGGCGATGTCCTGATCTTCCTCGAAGACACCTCTCAGATCACCCGCGAGGCGCTGCAGTTGAAGCTCGCCTCGTTGGGCCGCCTCACCGCCAGTATCGCCCATGAGATCCGCAATCCCCTCGGCGCCATCAGTCATGCCAGTCAGCTGTTCGGTGAATCGCCCGACCTGACAGCCGCAGACCGTCGGCTCACCGAGATCATCAGGACCAATTCGGAACGGGTCAATCAGGTAATCGAGAATGTACTGCAGATCTCCCGTAAAAGTTCCGGCAACCCGATCCTGATTCGGCTCAAACCCTGGTTTCAGGAACTGACCACGGAGTTGATCAAGAACCAGGGGTTTCACGAAGGCACCCTGCACACCCAGATCGAACCCGAAAATTGCAGCATCATTTCCGATCCCGAACAGCTGCGCCAGGTGATCACCAACCTCTGCAACAACGCTCGCGAGGCGGCCGACAGCCCCGAGAATCTCGAATTGCGCATCGTTGGCGGCCTGACCCAGGAGTTCGACCATCCGGTGCTGGACATCTTCGACAACGGATCAGGTATCGAACCCGAGGTGGCTAAACAGATCTTCGAGCCCTTCTTCACCACCCGCAACGCAGGCACCGGACTGGGCCTCTACATCACCAAGGAGCTTTGCGAGATCAACAGCATACGCCTGGAATACATCCCTGGCCCCACAGGCGGGAGCTGCTTTAGACTGCACTTCGAGCGTTGGAAATCGGAGGGACAGACCTGATGACACAGCCCTTGGCGCTGATCGTCGACGACGAACCCGACATCTGTGAACTGCTAGAGATCACACTCCTGCGCATGGGCATAGATGCCCAGTCGGTACTCGATCTCGGTGCGGCACGTCAGCTGCTGGAGTCACAGCACTTCGATCTCTGCCTCACCGACATGCGCCTGCCCGACGGCAACGGCATCGACCTGGTCCGCCACATCAGCACCCATCACCCCGAACTGCCGGTCGCCATGATCACCGCCCACGGCAACATGGAGTCGGCCATCGAGGCATTGAAGGCCGGCGCTTTCGATTTTGTCTCCAAACCGGTGGATCTCGTTGTGTTGCGCAAGCTGGTGGAAAAAGCGATCAGACTCGGCACCCCGGTGAAACACCCCCAAACGGACCCGAACCGGGCCGCCGAAGAACCCATCCTCCTTCTGGGCCAGTCGAAATCGATGGAGCGGGTGCGCCAGCTGATCAGCAAGCTGGCCCGCAGTCAGGCGCCGGTCTACATCAGCGGGGAGTCGGGAACCGGCAAGGAGCTGGCGGCGCGGCTGATCCACCAGCAGGGTCCCCGCGTCGACCACCCGTTCATCGCCGTCAACTGTGGCGCCATCCCTCAGGAGCTGATGGAAAGCGAGCTTTTCGGACACATGAAGGGCAGCTTCACCGGCGCCAGCAGTGACAAGGAGGGCCTGTTCCAGAGCGCAGACGGCGGCACCCTCTTCCTCGACGAGATCGCCGACCTCCCCCTGCACATGCAGGTCAAGCTGCTGCGGGCGATTCAGGAGAAGCGGGTACGTCCGGTCGGCAGCCAGCAAGAGATTCCGGTCGACGTGCGCATCATCAGCGCCACCCACAAACAGCTGGCGCTGCTGGTCGAGCACGGCGAGTTCCGCCAGGACCTCTTCTACCGCATCAACGTGATCGAACTGCCGTTGCCACCGCTGCGCGAGCGCAGCGAGGACATTCCGCTGCTGGCCCAGCACTTCCTGACCCGGCTCTCGCGCCAGAACGCAATCCGAAAACCCAGGATTTCGGGCACCGCCATGACGGCGCTGATGGCCTACCCTTTTCCGGGCAATATCCGCGAACTGGAGAATATCCTGGAGCGATCGGTGACCCTGTTCGAAGGCGACAGCCTGCAGGCCGAGGATCTGCAGCTCCCGGAGCAGCCCCCAGGCACCCAGGCGCAAATCGATACCCAGCCCCTGGGCGACATGATGGAAGCGGTGGAGCGCGAGGCGATCATCAAAGCCCTGGAGGAGACCCGCTGGAACCGAACGGCCGCGGCCCGAAAACTGGGTATGACATTGCGCTCGCTGCGTTATCGCCTGGCCAAACTCGGTATCGAGTGATCGATCCCCACTCTGGATTCGTGAACACAATCACATTCCGTGAATATCCTGCCGAACCAGCCGACCATCACGCCACATTTAGAAAGAAAAACTACTCGCACGCCCTCTGCTGAAGTGACAATTTTTGTCACTATCTGACAGTCAAGGTCATACCCGGCGTTGAATCCGGCTCATGGCAAATACTGAATCCGCGCTGCATCACATCGAAGGACACATCTCATCCAATTGATTATGAAAGAATTAGCACACAATTCCGAAGTTCATACAGCCGCATCAAGAAGAATTGGCACAGGGCGTGCACTTACCTGGGTAACCCCGTGAAAACTCGGGCTAAAGTTTCACCGAACCACGCCGACAACCCAGGCACTCACTTGAAAATGGAGCCTATACAGATGAAGAAACAATCCGGTTTTACCCTTATCGAACTCATGATCGTGGTGGCCATCATCGCGATTCTGGCGGCTATCGCCATCCCCGCTTACACCAACTACATCAAGACCGCTAAGGTCAAGGCCTATGTGGACAACTTCGATGCCGCTCATCGCATGGTCAAGTCCGAGTCCGCTAAGATCGCAGCAGGCGGCGTTTGCAACGACATCATCGCCGAGCTGAACGAAGGCAACAAACTTGCCGTCGGCGGTACTGTTGCAGCATTCGCATCCGGTACGTCCGCCGCTGCCGGGCAGGTAGGCATCGCCGGTCTGACCGGTGGCTGCCCCGTAGCCGGCACGCTGGTCACCATCAATGCCGGTGGCGTTGCGACCGGTACCGTGGCTGGTGATTATCCTGGTGGCGCTCTGATGGCAGATGTCACTTATACGCCAGAATAATAGGACACTGAGTCGATGATATAGCCCGGCCACTGCGTTATCGCATGGCCGGGCAGCCTGTTTCCGGGAGGGATAAATGAAGATGCGATCGACGGGTTATTCTTTGGTTGAGCTGATGATTGTAGTGGCAATCCTCTCCATACTCGCCATGCTCGCCATTCCTGCCTATAACGGCTATGTGTCCACAGCACGCCAAGCAACCGCGAGGGCCAATATCGAACCACTAAGAATCGCTGTTGAAGATTATCGGCTCGACAATCCCGCAGCCGGCTATGCCCCACTCAATGGATTGGAGTGGAATCCCTCGGGTTCAAAATCACTGGAAACCGGTGTGCTGGGCTGGGCACCCGATGGCGACCAGGATCAATTCACCTATATCGTAAATTCGACAGCCACCACCTTCACGATTACGGTCACACCTATTGGCCATAGTAGTGACGTTCAAGTATTCACCAAATAGGTACAGCAAATTACTTTCGTCCATTGATCACGTAAGGATCAGGCGCTATATTGCTCGGTAGATTGTAGAGTATAGAAGCTAACGCTATATTTTTAATAATCTTTTGTCTCCCTTATGATGGCATCTAACTGAGGCGTAGAAACTTGACCAGACATTGCAGCGGAAACACCAAGCCTCCCGTTTTAGCGAACAATCCGCATGGCTACCACTAAACCCCAGTTAAATCTCAGTGGCCTCGCCCGCTGCCTAATCCAGGATAATCTACTAAGCGAAGAGCGGGCGCAGAGTGCGTTCGAGGATTCAATTAAGAAAAAGATCCCCTTCGTCTGTCACCTAGTCAACAACAAGATTCTCAACAGCCTGGATATCGCGGTCTCTGCCTCCCGTGGATTCGGCGTCCCCATATTCGATCTCGACGTAATCGACCTGGACGTACTTCCCCGGGAGCTGGTAGCGGAAAAACTGGTACGCACCCATCACACCCTGCCCCTGTTCAAGCGGGGCAACCGGCTCTTCCTGGCCGTCTCGGACCCGACCAATCACCAGGGTCTGGACGAGATCCGCTTCAGCACCGGATTGGCCTCAGAGGCCATCTTGGTCGAGGAGGAAAAGCTCTCCAGGATGATCGACAAGGTGATGGAAGACCAAGAAAGCACCATGGACGATCTCCTGGATGCCGACCTCGACAACCTGGACATCTCCACCGGGGACGAGGAGCAGACCGGTGACGACTCCAATCTGGATGTGGATGAGGCGCCGGTCGTCCGCTACATCAACAAGATTCTGCTTGACGCCATCAACCAGGGCGTCTCCGATATCCATTTCGAACCCTACGAACACACCTATCGAATCCGCTATCGTCAGGATGGCATGCTGCATGAGGTGGCTAATCCGCCATCCAACCTCGCCAACCGCCTCTCCAGCCGCATCAAGGTCATGTCGCGCATGAACATTGCGGAGCGACGCGTTCCTCAGGATGGACGCATCAAGATGAAGCTGTCGAAGACACGCTCCATTGATTTCCGTGTCAATACCTGTCCGACCCTCTACGGCGAAAAGATTGTGTTGCGTATCCTGGACCCTACCAGCGCCCAGCTGGGTATCGAGGCCTTGGGTTTTGAGGTAGAGCAGCGTAAAGCCTTCATGAGTGCCATCAACAAACCCTACGGCATGATCCTGGTCACGGGCCCCACCGGCAGCGGTAAGACGGTCAGCCTCTACACGGCGCTGAACCTGCTCAACAAGCCCGAGGTCAACATTTCAACAGCTGAGGATCCGGTCGAGATCCAGGTCGCGGGAATCAACCAGGTCAACACCAATCCGAAAACCGGCCTGACCTTCGCCGAAGCGCTGCGCGCCTTCCTGCGCCAGGACCCAGACATCGTGATGGTTGGTGAGATTCGTGACCTGGAAACCGCAGAGATCGCGGTCAAGGCGGCCCAGACCGGTCACTTGGTGCTCTCCACACTGCATACCAACGATGCGCCCCAGACCCTGACGCGTCTGGCGAACATGGGCATCCCACCGTTCAACATCGCCTCCTCGGTGCTCCTGATCATGGCACAGCGTCTGGCGCGCCGACTGTGCGAACACTGTAAGGCGCCCGATCCGCTTCCCAAGGAGGCACTGCTCGAAGAGGGTTTCACCGAAGAGGAGATTGCCACTGGATTCACCACCTACAAACCAGTGGGATGTGATCTGTGTACCAACGGTTACAAAGGACGTGTTGGTATATTTCAGGTGATGCCCGTTTCGGAAACGATGGGCAAGATAATTCTGGAGGGTGGCACTTCGCTGCAACTGGAAGAGCAGGCCGAGAAGGAGGGCGTCAACAATCTTCGAAAATCGGGACTGCGCAAGGTGATGGAGGGCATCACCAGCCTCAAAGAACTCAACCGGGTAACCAAGGACTAATCCATGGCACCTCCACCGAAAAAACATGCACCGAAGACCTTCCTCTACAGCTGGGAAGGGACCGACAAGAAGGGCTCCCGAATCACGGGTGAGACGCGTGCCACAAATGTCGCCATGGCCAGAGCAGACCTGCGGCGACAAGGTGTCCATCCTCTGAAGATCAGAAAGAAAGCCACCTCGATCTTCAGCAACAGAAAGAAAAAGATCACCAGCGGCGACATCGCCGTCTTTAGCCGTCAGCTGGCCACCATGATGGCGGCCGGCGTGCCCCTGGTACAGGCCTTTGAAATTGTTGGCCGCGGCCATGAGAATCCCTCCATGCAGGAGCTGATCCTCACCATCAAGGGTGACGTGGAGGGCGGGACCTCGCTGGCCGATTCGTTGAAGCGACATCCGCTCTACTTCGATGATCTTTTCGTCAACCTGGTGCGCGCCGGAGAGCACGCCGGCGTGCTTGAAGAGCTGCTGCACAAAATCGCTCTCTATAAAGAAAAGACAGAATCGATCAAGGGTAAGATCAAGAAGGCCATGTTCTACCCGGCGGCGGTTATCATCGTCGCCATCATCGTTACCGCCGTCATCATGATTTTCGTTATCCCGCAGTTCGAAGGACTGTTCCAGGGCTTCGGCGCCGACTTACCCGTGTTCACCCGCCTCGTGGTCAACATCGCCCATGTGGTGCAGGACTGGTGGTGGGCCATGCTGCTCGGTATCATTGCGCTCGGCTATATCCTAGCCAATGTCTGGAAACGCTCGAGGGCCTTCCGCCAGACCATCGACAAAGTATTGCTCAAGGTACCTGTCATCGGTGCCATTCTGCACAAATCTGCCATAGCACGCTTTGCACGGACCCTGTCCACCATGTCGGCCGCGGGAGTCCCCCTGGTTGAAGCACTCGAGTCGGTCGCCGGCGCCACCGGCAATGTCATTTATGGCGATGCGGTACTGCGCATGCGTGAAGATGTCGCCACGGGTCAATCATTGCAATTGGCCATGAAACAGAGAAATCTTTTTCCCAACATGGTCCTGCAGATGGTCGCTATCGGCGAGGAGTCAGGCTCTCTGGACGACATGCTGGCGAAGGTCGCCGATTTCTACGAGGAGCAGGTGGATAACGCCGTGGATGCCATGAGCAGTCTGATGGAACCTCTGATCATGGTCATACTGGGCACTCTCATCGGCGGGCTCGTCATCGCCATGTATCTGCCGATCTTCAAGATGGGCTCGGCCATCATGGGCTGAGGAGACGACTGCTCTAGGTGTCCTACTACGACTATTTCTCGCAGAGCAGCTGGGCGCTCCCAGTTGCGGCGCTACTGTTTGGTCTCGCTGTCGGCAGTTTTCTCAATGTCGTCATCTATCGGTTACCGAAGATGTTGGAATCCCAATGGACCCGGGACTGCCATGAGCACCTGGGCCAGACGCTCGAACATCCCACAGAACCCTTCAACCTGAACCAGCCGGCCTCCCACTGCCCTTCCTGTCATCACAAGATCAAAGCCTGGGAAAACATTCCGGTTATCAGTTGGCTGTTACTAAGGGGGCGCTGTTCCAATTGCCATAAACCGATCAGTGCACGCTATCCGATCATCGAGGCGGTAACCGGCACCCTGTCGGTCGTTGTCGCCACGCACTTCGGGATTTCCTGGGCGACGGCGGGCGCTTTGCTGCTCACCTGGGCATTGATCGCCCTCGCCATGATCGATTTCGACGTCCAGTTGCTCCCCGACAGCATCACCCTCCCCTTTCTCTGGTCTGGTCTGTTGCTCAGCCTGGGTGACGTTTTTACCGATCCCCGCTCCGCCATCATTGGCGCCGTGGTCGGCTATCTTGCCCTGTGGAGCGTCTATCAGCTCTTCAAACGGCTCACAGGCAAGGAGGGCATGGGATATGGCGACTTCAAGCTGCTTGCCATGTTGGGCGCCTGGCTGGGCTGGCAGTATCTGCCACAGATCATCCTGCTCTCGGCCCTGGTGGGCGCTGTAGTCGGTGTCTCTCTAATAGTGCTGCGCGGACGCGACCGGAATATCCCCATCCCCTTCGGCCCCTACCTGGCGGCGGCGGGCTGGATCAGTCTGATGTGGGGAGAACAGATCAATCAGGCCTATCTCCGCTGGTCCGGCTTGATGTGATGCTGGTGATCGCCCTCACGGGTGGGATCGGCAGCGGCAAGAGTGCCGTCTCCCGCCATCTCGAAAGCCTCGGCGTGCCTGTCATCGACGCTGACCGTTTGGCCCACCGCATGGTGGAGCCCGACTCACCCGCACTGGCGGAGATCAAGGCCAGCTTCGGTGACCATCTGGTGGATGCCGAGGGTCGTCTCGATCGGGCGGCGCTGCGCGACATCGTGTTCGACAACCCGGAACAGCGCAGAAAGCTGGAGGCGATCCTGCACCCGCGCATACGCCAGGCGATGGAGGATTGGCTGGCCCTGCAGAGCGCTCCGTATGCGGTACTCGTTATCCCGCTGCTGTTCGAGACCGGGCAGAACACCCTGGCCGACCGGGTTTTGGTGGTCGATTGCGACCCGGCCCGGCAGATCGAACGTGTGGTCGCACGTGACGGTCTCAGTGAATCCCGGATCCGGCAGATTCTCGATGTCCAGGCGGACCGGGAGACACGGCTGCGCGGTGCCGACGACGTGATCCAGAACAACGGCAGCCTGGAGGATTTGATCGCGGCCACTGAGGCGATGCATCGGCGTTACCTGACGCTCGCTACCTCGTAGGGTGCAGCTTGCCGCACCGCCTCCACTGACGTTTGGCTGGGGCGGTAGGGTGGGGCCCTGCCCCACCAATAGACCGGAAAATCAAGTTGCTGTGGGGCTGCGTCCCCATTCCCTGAATCGGGTTGTCAGCGACGCGCGCGCCGCACCCTGCGACTGGCAAATCGGTGGGGCAGGGCCCCACCCTACCGCGGCGAAGAGATGTCGGTGCGGCAAGCCGCACCCTACCCACGATTTGCGTTCACTGTCGAACTGATCAAAGTCAGGCCGCGCTCACACCCTGCCGCTTGCTGAAGCCGAGCCCATCGCCCACCACATCCACCTGGATGGTGTCACCGGGACCGAAGCGGCCGGCCAGGATCTCCTGCGCCAGTGGATTCTCCAGCTGCTGACGAATGGCCCGTTTGAGAGGCCGCGCCCCATAGACCGGGTCGAAACCGGCCTGGCCCAGGCGGTCGAGGGCGGCTTCGGAAACCTCCAATGCCATCTCATGCTCGGCCAGTCGCTTGTGCAGATAGCCGATCTGGATCGCCGCGATGGCACGGATCTGCGCGCCCGCCAGCGGGTGGAAGACTACGATCTCGTCGAGCCGGTTGATGAACTCGGGACGGAAGTTCTGCCGCACCGTCTCCATCACCGCCGCCTTCATTTCGTCATAACGCTCCTCGCCGGACATCTCCTGGATGACCTGGGAACCCAGGTTGGAGGTCATCACGATCACCGTGTTGCGGAAGTCCACGGTACGCCCCTGACCATCGGTCAGGCGGCCGTCGTCGAGCACCTGCAGCAGCACGTTGAAGACATCGGGATGGGCCTTCTCCACCTCGTCGAGCAGGATCACCGAGTAGGGCCGGCGGCGCACCGCCTCGGTCAGGTAGCCGCCCTCCTCGTAGCCCACGTAGCCGGGGGGCGCGCCGATCAGGCGGGCCACCGAATGCTTCTCCATGAACTCCGACATGTCGATGCGGATCATCGCCTCCTCGGTATCGAACAGGAACTCGGCCAGCGCCTTGCACAACTCGGTCTTGCCCACGCCGGTGGGGCCGAGGAAGAGGAAGGAGCCGTTGGGCTGGTTGGGATCGGAGAGCCCGGCCCGCGAGCGGCGGATGGCGTCGCTCACCGCGCGTACGCCCTCCTCCTGGCCGATCACCCGCTTACCCAGCGCCTCCTCCATGCGCAGCAGCTTGTCGCGCTCGCCCTCCAGCATCTTGGAAACGGGAATACCCGTCCACTTGGAGACCACGTCGGCGATCTCCTCCTCGGTGACCTTGTTGCGCAGCAGCTTCATCTCCTGCATCTCGGCCTGGGTCGCCATATCGAGCTGCTTCTCCAGCTCCGGGATGCGGCCGTACTGCAGCTCCGACATGCGGGTCAGGTCGCCGGCCCGGCGCGCGGTCTCCAGCTCCAGGCGCGCCCGCTCCAGGGACTCCTTGATGTGGGTGGTACCCTGCAGGGCCGCCTTCTCCGACTTCCAGATCTCCTCCAGGTCGGAGAATTCCCGCTCCAGCCGCTCGATCTGCGCCTGCAGGTCGGCCAGGCGCTTCTTGGAGGCCTCGTCGGTCTCCTTGTTGAGCGCCTCACGCTCGATCTTGAGCTGGATCAGGCGCCGCTCCAGGCGGTCCATCTCCTCCGGCTTGGAGTCGATCTCCATGCGGATCTGGGACGCCGCCTCGTCCACCAGGTCGATCGCCTTGTCGGGCAGCTGGCGGTCGGTGATGTAGCGGTGCGACAGCGTGGCCGCCGCGACGATGGCCGGGTCGGTGATCTCCACGCCGTGGTGCACCTCGTAGCGCTCCTTCAGGCCGCGCAGAATGGCAATGGTGTCCTCCTCGTTGGGCTCATCCACCAGCACTTTCTGGAAACGCCGCTCCAGCGCCGCGTCCTTCTCGATGTACTGGCGGTACTCGTCGAGCGTGGTGGCACCGACACA
>JBNKYJ010000118.1:0-41155 GCA_050300835.1 Sedimenticolaceae bacterium | reverse complement strand
CGTGTAGGGTGCGGCTTGCCGCACCGAATCACGGGAAAAAAAGCTGATAAAGCTGACCCCTTTGCCTTAAGTTGGGAGCCATTCCCCTCAGGCCCCGCCATAACCGCCAACGGCATGGCGAGGCACTGCCTCACTGCCGTTCACAACGCATCACACCCCGTCAGCCCGGTGATCCACTCCCGCATCACGGCCACGGCCTGGCTGTCGATCTCGCTGCTGGCCAGCGGTGGCATGCGCACATTGCCCAGGCTCTCCATACGCAGCACCAGGATCGATTGATCGGGATCACCCGGCTTGAGCAGCACCGGATTGATCAGTCCCAGGTTGCCGGCCAGCGGCGCGCGGTTGCACAGGCCGGTGGCGTCCAGAGCGGCGCTCATGCGCAGATCCAGGTTGCCGCCGCCGGGTCCCCCGGGCTGATGGCACATGGCGCAGTTGGCATGCAGATAGCTGCGCGCCCGGCGTTCCGCCGAGTAGGCCGTGTCGTCGATGGCGTAGTAGACCGCCGACTTCTGCAGATCGCTGAGCGGATCGGCCAGTATACCGATCGCCTCCAGGGTGATGAGCTGATTGGCGGTCTGGCCGGGATAGGCGAAATCCCGATTGAGCTGCCCCAGTTCCGGCCCCAGTGAGAATCCGGCCACGCCGGTGTGGCAGAGCAGGCACTCCGAAGGGCTGGGATAGTGCCAGGTCTGGCCGCCGATGGCTTTGTCCTTGGCGGTGCTGAGCAGGTCGGCATCGGTCAACGCGCTATTCCACTCATAGCTGTAGCCGCGCCAGCCGCTGTTGGCGTGATACATCAGCAGCCGAGTCTCCACCAGCGTACCGTTGAGCCTGAAATGTTTGCCCAGCACGCTGCCGGGCGGAAACACCAGGCGTCCCTCGGCATCGATGGAGACGGTGCTGCCCGATGGGATGGCCATGAAGCGCTCCTTGCCGGCGAAATCGGACCAGAGCAGCGCATTGATGTCGTAGGGAATCACACTGTCGGAGAAGCGCTCCACATCGGTGCTCTGAAAACAGCCCCAGCCCGAGAGGGAGGCGGCTACCGTACCGCCGCCGGAGGCCGTGTCCTCCGCCAGTTTGTGGATGGTGCCGCCCAGATGCAGGACGTAGAGTTCGCCGGCCTGATCCTCGGCAAAGGCCGCAACGTTGAGTGCGGTGTCGAGCAGCTCATCGACGCGGTAACCTCCGGCCCCGTCATCGCTAAGGCTCCAGATCTTGCCGGAACCGTAATCCGCGTAGAGGTAGCGGCCATCCAGCGAAGGCACCTCGCTGCCCCGATAGACGTAGCCGCCGGTCACCGCCACACCCTCGGTATGGTCGTACTCCGCCACCGGCAGGATCAGGCCGCTGGTGTCGCAACTGGCGGTGGCCGGGTAGCAATGACTGCCCTCCATTAGATTCCAACCGTAGTTGCCACCGGCCGTGACGATATCGATCTCTTCGTAGGCGTTCTGCCCCACATCACCCAGCCAGAGCTCCCCGCTCAGCCGGTCGAAGCTCCAGCGCCAGGGATTGCGCAGGCCGTAGGCATAGACCTCCGGCGCGCCGCCCCCCGAGACAAACGGATTGTCGGGTGGAATGGTGTAGCCGCCCACTCCGGTACCCACGTCGATGCGCAACATCGAACCGAGCAGGGTCGCGGGATTCTGACCGTTGCCCAGCGGATCGCCACCTGAACCGCCATCACCGAAACCGATGTAGAGCAGGTTGTCGGGACCGAATGCGATCTGTCCGCCGTTGTGATTGCTGAAGGGCTGATCCAGCCTGAGGATGATCTGCTCGGAAGCGGGATCGAGGACCTGGCTCGCGGTATCGAGGGTGAAGCGGGAGATGCGCGACTCCAGACTACCGCCAGGCGAGGCAGTATAGGAGAGATAGACGAAACCGTTACTGGCGAAGTCGGGATGAAAGGCCATACCCAGCAGACCCTTCTCGCCGCCGTAATCGACCCGGTCGCTGATGTCTATGAAACGGCTCAGGCTGCTGGCCGTGGGATCGTTGACGAATCGCTCCACCTGGCCGCTCTGACGCAAGGCGTACCAGGAGCCGTTGTCGCCCGGCGCTTGGTGCAACCCGACTAGAGGGTTGAGTAAAGGCAGGGAGGGAAAGGGCGTCAGCAGGCGGATCGAAGCGCCCCCCGGCGCATCGCTAGGAGCGACACACTGGATATTGTTGGCTGGTGGTACGCTGAGTCCAGTCGGACCCGAGGCCCGCGTATTGACGGTGACCATGAGCAGGTCGTCAAGGCTCTGCCCGCCGCCGCTCACCTGCAGCCTCAGTTGGTAGCTGCCGTTGACGGGAAAGCTGATCTCGGGAGTGGCGACAGCGCTGTCGGAAAACTGCGCGGCCGCCGGACCGGCCAGCTGACTCCAGGCATAGGTGACCCGGTCCAGGGCCGGTTGTCCGCCGAGCAGGACCGTCGGATCGGCGATCAGGGTATCAGGCAGGGAGAGGGTCCTGGCCGAACCCGCATCCACCTGTAGTCCGACGCCCGGGCTCGCATCGCCACCACCACCTCCCCCGCAACCCGCCAGGATAGTGAACGCCGCGCACAAGCCAACCCGAACGCCCCATTTACATAGGGTCATCATGTTCTGCCCCCCTCTCTTCGGCACCGCCACATGCTGGCGATTGTCGCCCGATGCCGACCTCAGGGTTTAATCATGGCCTAGATCGCCAGCTTCAATTCCGCGTAATCACCCAGTGATTTGGCGACATCGTTGAGCGACGGCGGGTCCGCCTTGCTGAGATCGTCGAAATAGCCGCGGCAGGTCATGCGCATCACATCGGGCTGCTGGTCGGAACCGAGCCAGAGATGGTAACCGTGAACCACCATCGGTTTGCCGCCCTCGTCAAAGGCCACCTTCATCAAACCCGATGCGGCAGTTGTGCTCTGCACCACCTCCTGCACCAGTCGTTGTACCTTGGTCACGATGAAGCTATCGGGCTCGATCACCCGCGCCACGTCGGCCAATTTTCTCAGCTCCAGACTGCAACTGGGTTGGTAACGGTCGAAATCCGACTTCTTGAAGAGTTCGCCACGCTGCAGAAAGACGCGCACCTCGCCGGCCGGCACGGTAATCGGCTTTTTCACCACCAGCGTGCTGCCCAGCGGCGGCAGGTTGTAGGCGTAATCGAGATCGTCGTTGACCAGGTACTGCTGGCTACAGCCGGCCAGCAACAACACCATGAATGTCGCAAGGAACCGTTTCATGCAAGGCCTCCTCTCCTATAGGACCCGGAAATAACAGGTCAGATCCGGAAGGTCGATCTCCCGGGGTTTCAGCCTGACGGTGTCGTTGAGTCCCGCCTGCCCCTTGATGCGCACCTTCGCCTCCATGCCCAGTTCGGGTATGAGTACCGTGGCACGCTCTCCCTCCTTGGCCACGATGATCGCATCACCCTGCCAGTCGGGATGATCGCGCAGGAAGATCAACCGCCAGTGGTTGTTGGACAACCGCTCGGTTTTCCGGTTCGCCATGCCTCCCGTCTCCGAGATGACGATGCGTTCCGAGACGGCGTGGATGTCGAGCGGTTCCCTGCCGGCCAGGTGGGCCCGTAACTGCTGGTGGGTCAGCAGATCGGAGTAGCGCCGCAACGGACTGGTGGCGCGGGTGTAGTCCGCGAGCCCGAGCCCGGAGTGGGGTTCGGGCTGGGTCTTGACCTGGGTCGGTTTGAAAAAGCGGCGATAGGCGTACATGCCGGCCAGGTCGGTGGGCGCAGCGGGCTCGTCGGGCGGTGCCTGGGTGGCGTAGGGGATGGCGACGCCATTGGCCTGGCAGTAGCGGGCCACCGCCTCCCCCGCCATCAGCATCAGGTCGGTGACCAGTTCCCGGCTCTCGAGCCGGGGCAGGGGATGGATCTCGACCTCGCCGCCGCTGACCTTGAGTTTAACCTCCGGTAGATCGATGGCGGCGGCGCCGGCGGCCATGCGGCGGGCGCGATAGCGCCGGCTCTGCGCCCGCAGGGCGGCGAACAGGGGCTCCTGCAGGCGCTCCTCGGCCGCGGCGTAACTGATCCGCTCAACCGACAGCCAGCTGGGCAGGATCTCCACCTGCTCCGGCACCGCCTCCTGGTTCAGCACGAAACCGATGGAGAGCGCCGGCGATCGCTGCTGCAGTCCCAATCCGAGCAGATCGGTGACGGCCGGCGGCAGCATCTGCACCACCCGATCGGGCAGATAGAGATTGGCACCGCGATTGCGCGCCTCCAGGTCCATGGGGGAGTCGGGCGCCACCAGCGCCGCCACGTCGGCCACGTGGACCCAGATGCGCTCACCATCGAGGCTGATGGCGTCGTCCGGATCCTGGTTGTCCTCGTCGTCGATGGCGAAGGCGGTGAGGCCGGTAAGATCACGGCGTGCCTCTTCCGGCAGCGGCGGTAGCGGATGATCGGGAGTGCGCATATCGATATCGGCACGGCGCGGGTAAGGGTTCTCATTGGCCTCCCAATAGCCGGTGCTGACCAGCAGCCGATGGGCGTTGACCGGGGTCTCCTGCACACCCAGGGCCTGCAGGATGCGGCTGCCGCTGCGTTTTTCCAACGCCAACTGCTCCACCTCGCCGAGGATCTTGCGATCCTCCTCGATGATGCTGCCCGCCTCGACCCGCTGTATGAAGTCGTCCCAGGCCCTGGCCTCCGCCGCCTTTCGCTCCCGCTCGGCGATATCCGCCTCGACCTGGGCCGCCGGCCGCGCCCGGATGACGTCGGGCTCGCCCTCGAAGTAGACACCCTCCGCCACCAGTTGCCAGGCCGCCCAGGCGCTGGCCGGTGTGTAGTCACCGTAGATCAGCGCGCTGAACTCGCCGATATCGGTCTCCCCGCCCTCCAGCAGCTCCCAGGTCTCGCTCACATCCCCCAGCAGGGGTGTCAGTTGGTTGAGACTGGAGAGCGGGCCGGGATGCAGCAGCGTCACATCCTTGTCGCGCACGCGCTTGGTCTTGCCGCCCTCCAGTTCCAGGCCGATCTTGTCGCTCACCTCGGTCACACGGGCAGGGCGGATTTTGTAGAGCACCAGGGCGCCCGGGGTCAATTTACTCATCGGTCGTTTCCGCGGGTTTCGATTTCCGGAACACAGGCGGGAGTTTCACCCCCTGTGGGATCGGGTATGATACGCACTGTCTTCGCTCAAACCCAGGAGCCGTTTGCAGCCATGAATACAGCCTGGTCCGATTTCCTGCAGTCCCGGCCCATCACGGAGCCCGCCGGCGAGCCCGAGTGCGCCCTCAACGACCTCACCCACTTCGGGCTGATCCGGGTCGAGGGGGAGGACGCGGAAAAGTTTCTTCAGGGTCAGCTCACCAATGACATGCGTCAGGTCACCGAGACGCACAGCAACCTGGCCGGCTGGTGTTCGCCCAAGGGCCGCATGCTGGCCAACTTCCGCTGTTTTCGCCGCGGCGAGGCCTACTATCTTCAGACCCCCATGGAAAACCTGGCGCCGATGCTCAAGCGACTCGGCATGTACGTGCTGATGTCGAAGGTCACCCTGGCCGACGTCTCGGATCAGCTGATGCGCCTGGGACTCACCGGCGGCTGCGCCGAGCGCCTGCTGCAAGACCGCTTCGCTTCGATCCCGAGCGAGGCCAACGCTGTGGCCCAGCAGGACGATCTCAGCCTGATCCGTATGCCGGGCGCCCTGCCCCGCTTCGAGCTGGTGGGTCCGGTGGAGTCGCTGACGGCGTTGTGGCAGGCGGCGGAGTCGGAAGCGGTGCGCATGAGTGACGATTTCTGGGCCCTGCAGGATATCCGCGCCGGGGTACCCGTCATCTATCCGGCCACCAGCGAGGCCTTCGTGCCTCAGATGACCAACATGCAGCTGGTGGATGGCGTCAGTTTCACCAAGGGTTGCTATACCGGGCAGGAGGTGGTGGCCCGCATGCAGTATCTGGGCAAGCTCAAGCGTCGCATGTATCTGGCCCACGTGGTCTCCGACACGCCGCCCAAGGCCGGAGACGAACTCTTCTCCCCCGGCAGCACCTCGGGACAGGGCAGCGGCAAGGTGGTGGACGCCCGACCGGCCGATGGCGGCTATGACCTGCTGGCGGTGATCGAGACCGCCAGCGCGGAGGCCGACCAGGTCTGTCTCGGGGAGTCGGGACCTGCCCTGCAACTGCAGGAACTCCCCTACCCCTTCGCCGAATAGGGCAAGCGGCGGGGAGGCGGATTTAAGAATCCGCCTGAACGAGCGATACAGAGTCAAAATACCGAAATCGCGAAACGACCCCACGCTGATAACCGGTATCCCCTTCATCTGTTTAAGGACCCGATACGCGCATGATCGACGAACACGCCTTTCTCGATACCCTCAACCAGGCCATCGACAGCAACCGGCTGACCCTGCCCACCCTGCCCGAGGTGGCGATCCAGGTGCGCGATGCGGTGGAGAAAGAGAACAGCACCGCCAAACAGGTGGCCGACATCATCGTCACCGACGCGGCCCTCTCCGCCCGCCTGCTGCAGGTGGCGAACAGCCCGCTCTACCGGGGGCGGGTACAGATCGACAGCGTACAGATGGCGGTGACCCGGCTTGGCGTGCGGCTGGTGCGCAGCCTGGTGGTCAGCCTCATCATGCAGCAGATCTTCCAGGCCACCCACGACCTGCTGGACCAGAAGTTCCGCCAGGTATGGGAGGAGAGTGTGCAGATCGCCGCCCTCAGCCGGGTGCTGGCCGGCAATCTCGATCATCTGGACAAGGATCAGGCCATGCTCGGCGGCCTGATTCACAATATCGGCGCCCTGCCGGTGCTGGCGATGGCCGAAAACTATGAAGAACTGCTGGAGAATCCGGAGGAACTCGACCGCGTGATCATGGCCCTGAGCCCCACGGTCGGCACGCGGATCCTGAAGATGTGGGACTTCCCCGCCTCCCTGGTCAAGGTCACCGAACATTTTCTCGATCTCGGTTACCAGAGCGAGGGGGAGGCCGACTACGCCGACGTGGTGATGGTGGCGCGTCTGGAGACCCTGGTCGGCAAACCCAACAGCGTACCGATGTCCGACTGGGCCGACATCCCCGCCTTCCAGAAGGTCGGCGTCGAGACCGAGATCAACATCATCGATATCGAAGGGGTGGCCGACGACGTGCAGAACATCGAGGTCATGTTCCTCTCATGATCCGGCCACAGACCGCCCCACGCGCATGATCGAGGTCGAAAATCTGAGCAAGCGCTACGGCGGCAGCATACTGGCGGTCAACGACATCAGCTTCCAGATCCCGCGCGGCGTCTGCTTCGGCCTGTTGGGCCCCAACGGCGCCGGCAAGACCACCACGGTGGAGATGCTCGAGGGGATCAAGACGCCGACCTCCGGCACCATCCGCTACAAGGGCGAGCCCCTGGGCCGGCGCTTTCGCGACGAGGCCGGCATCATGTTCCAGCACACCGCCCTGCAGGAGTACATCCGGGTCGACGAGGTGCTGCGGATGTTCCAGCAGTTCTACAGCAGTCCGCGGCCGATCGAGGAGCTGGTGGAGGTCTGCGTGCTGGAGGAGTTCCTCGATCGCGACACGCGCAAGCTCTCCGGCGGACAGAAGCAGCGGCTGCTGCTGGCGATCGCGCTGATCAACAATCCGGAAGTGGTGTTTCTCGACGAACCGACCACCGGCCTCGATCCCCAGTCGCGGCGCAATCTCTGGAGCCAGGTGAAGCAGATCAAGGCGGAGAACAAGACCCTGGTGCTGACCACCCACTACATGGAGGAGGCCTACGAGCTCTGCGACGAGATCATCATCATCGACCGTGGCGAGATCATCTCTCAGGGCAACCCCAAGACCCTGCTCGCCGACCACTTCGACAACTCGGTGATCACCCTCCCCCAAAGCTCACTGCCCGAGGACTACAAACCCGATCCTGCGGCCACCCTGCTGCCTCAGGATGGTCAGATGGAGATACTCACCAAGGACATCGATGCCACCATCCGCCATCTGCTGGAACATCGGATCTCCCTGCACCAGCTGCAGGTCCGCTCGCCCACCCTGGAGGACCTGTTTCTGGAGCTGACCGGACACCACCTGCGGGGTTAGCCGGTCAGCCATCGATTCCGATACCGTGAAGTGACTGGTGGGGCTGGGCCCCACCCTACCGTTCTATCCAGGGTGTAGGGTGGGGCCCTGCCCCACCACAAAGCTCAGCAGTCACGCCATACACGCACCCAGAGTACCGCCGCACAGGCCTGCAAACCCATCCGGCAATTCCCCGCCGATTGCGTTATATTGCCCCTTTCAGGACCATCCCGAATCTCGCCATGTCCTTTCGCCGCTTTCTCGCCGCCCTGCAGGCCCGCAATCTGGAATTTCTGCGCGACCGCACCGCACTGGGCTGGAACTTCATCATGCCGGTGCTGATCGTCATGGGTTTCGCCTTCATGTTCTCCACCGGCCAGGAGGAGCTCTACAAAGTGGCCCTCTATGGGCAGGTCCCGGCCGACTCCAAGCTGCAGCAGTTCCTCCAGACCCGCTACCTGGAGTTCATCCCGGTCGACGATCTTGAGCGCGCCATCGACAAGGTCGACCGCCATCAGCTGGATCTGCTGCTCGACCCGCAAGGGGCGCGCTACTGGGTCAACAGCACCTCGCCCAAGGGCTATCTGCTGGAGCAGATCCTGGTCCCCTACCCGCTCCAGCGCGAAGCCGTAAGCGGCCGTGAGATCCGCTACGTCGACTGGCTGATTCCCGGCGTGCTCGGCATGAATATCATGTTCAGCGCCCTCTTCGGTGTCGGCTACGTGATCGTGCGCTATCGCAAGAACGGCGTGCTCAAGCGTCTGCGCGCGACCCCCTTGAGCGCCTTCGAGTTTCTCTCGGCGCAGATCGTCTCCCGCATGCTGATGATCGTGGCGGTGACCACCATGGTCTACATGGGCACCAATCTGGTGGTCGATTTCCGCATGGCCGGCTCCTACTGGCTGCTGTTGCTGATATTGATCCTCGGCGCCCTCAGCATGATCAGCGTGGGACTGCTGATCGCCGCGCGCATCACCAGTGAGGAGGCCGCCAACGGCCTGCTGAACCTGCTCAGCTGGCCGATGATGCTGCTCTCCGGCGTCTGGTTCTCGCTTGAAGGCTCGCACCCCCTGGTGCAGAATCTCTCTCTCGTGCTTCCGTTGACACACATGATTGATGCGGCGAGGGCAGTGATGATCGAAGGGGCAGGGATAGCGGAGGTGGCGGATCAGCTGGTGATTCTTGCACTCTTCTCCATCGTATTTGTCACCATCGGATCGAAAACCTTCCGCTGGGAATAGTCATGCCGAATCGACATGACCAATTCATGCAACAAGCGTTGGTATTAGCCAGCAAAGGTGTCGAGCTTGGGCATGGCGGCCCCTTCGGCGCCGTGGTGGTGGTGGCGGACCGGGTGGTCGGCCGGGGCTGGAATCAGGTCGTTCATCGCCAGGACCCCACCGCCCACGCGGAGATGCTCGCCATTCGCGAGGCCTGTGACTCACTCGGCCGGTTCCACCTCCCTGAAGCCACGCTCTACACGACCTGCGAACCCTGCCCCATGTGCATGGGCGCGATCTACTGGGCGCGTATCGGACGCCTGGTCTATGGGGCTACGGCCGAGGATGCCGCCGAGGTCGGTTTTGATGACCACCGCATCCGCTCAGCCATGCACCAACCGCTGAAACAACAGGATCTACAGACCGAACAGCGCTGCCGAGAGCAGAGCAAGGCACTCTTTCTCACCTGGCTGGCCAGTGACAAACGCGTCGACTACTGACCGCCCAGACTGACCCTAACCGAATCAAGTCAGCCGCCGTCAATATTCACATGAAGCTAACCATCAACAAGACAGAGCATCAGATAGAGGCCACTCCGGACACCCCCCTGCTGTGGGTGTTGCGCGATGAACTGGCCCTGACCGGTACCAAATACGGTTGTGGCATCGGCGTTTGCGGCAGCTGCACCGTGCTGGTGGACGGCAAGCCGGTGCGCAGCTGTGTGACACCGATCTCCCGTCTGGAGGGGCGCCGGATCACCACCATCGAGGGGGTCTCCGAGGACAACAGCCATCCCGTCCAGCGCGCCTGGGAGACCCTGCAGGTTCCCCAGTGCGGCTATTGCCAGTCCGGACAGATCCTGACGGCCATCGCCCTGCTGGAGACCGATGCCGACCCCAGTGACGAAGCGATCGAACAGGCCATGTCCGGCGTGATCTGCCGCTGCGGCACCTACCCACGGATTCGGCAGGCGATCAAGCTGGCGGTCTCCTCGGCTCGGGGAGAGGGGGAGCAGACATGAACGCTTTCAATCCGGACCGGCGAAGATTTCTCAAGCTGGGTGCCGGGATCACCGGGGCGAGCCTGGTACTCGGCATCAACTGGAGCTGCACCGCCGATCAGCCGGACGCTGATAGCGCCTCCCCCGACGGCTTCATGCCCAATGCCTGGCTCCGAATCGATACACAAGGATTCGTCACCGTCATCGTCGCCGAATCCGAAATGGGTCAGGGCCCATACACCGCACTGCCCATGATGGTGGCCGAGGAACTGGAGGCGGAGTGGCGCCAGGTGGGTGTCGAACATGCCTCCCTGGCACCGGTCTACGGCCGTCAGGTGACCGGCGGCAGCACCAGTGTGAGCACGGCCTGGACAATCCTGCGTCAGGCCGGCGCCATTGCGCGGACCATGCTGCTTCAGGCCGCCGCAGAGCGCTGGCAGGTCCCACTCGATGAGTGCCGGGCCGAACGGGGCAAGGTGTTGCATCCGGGCTCCGGACGCGAACAGGGTTACGGCGAATTGGCCGCGCTCGCCGCAAGCCTGCCGATACCGGACAGCGTCCAGCTCAAAGCGCCGTCCGACTACCGCATCATCGGTACCCCGGTCCCCCGTCTGGACAGCTCCCAAAAGATCAACGGCAGCGCCCGCTTCGGCATCGACACCCGATTGCCCGGCATGCGCTACGCCACCATCAGCCACTGCCCGGTATTCGGCGGCACAGCGAAAAAGATCGATGCCTCCCGCGCCCTGGATATCGACGGTGTGTTCGATGTGTTCAGCATCGAACAGGGCGTGGTGGTTGTGGCGAAGGATACATGGACCGCCTTCAAAGGCAGGGCGGCCCTCGATATCGAATGGGATCCCGGCAACGCTCAGACAGTTTCCAATGGTTCCATCCTGGACCAGCTGCGAGCGCTGAAAGTAGAGGACGGCAGCACGGCCGCAGTACACTTCGGAGAGCCTGAATCCGTACTGGACGAAGCCGCCCTGGAGAGCCGCTACAGTCTGCCGTTTCAGGCTCACGTTCCGCTGGAGCCGATCAACTGCACCGCCAGCTTGGAAGCGGGCAAGCTGCGTATCTGGGCGCCGACCCAGGCGCCTACACGGGCTTATGATGCCGCCAAGGAGGTGGTGCAGTCGCAGATCACCCAGGTCGCGAACAAGCTGAAAAGGAAGCTGTTCGATGCCGAGGACGATTCGATAGAAATCAACACCACGCTGCTGGGAGGAGGCTTCGGCCGCCGGCTGAAACAGGACTATGTCACCGAAGCGGCACAGATCGCCGAGCGCGTCGATGGCCCGGTGCAACTGATCTGGACCCGCGAAGAGGACCTGCAGCACGATTTCTACCACCCGCTGACGTTGCACGAGATGCGCGGTGCTCTCGACGATCGGGGCAGACCGCTGGCCTGGCACCACACCATCAAGGGAACCGGAGCCCGGATTGGCGGCGCAGACGCCCTGCCCTATGACATTCCCCATGTCCGTGTCGATCTCATCGACCTCGACACTCCGGTTCCCGTCGGGCCCTGGCGCTCGGTGCAGCACCACTACAACGCCTTCGCCGTAGAGCACTTTTTCGACGAACTCGCCAGGGCCGGCGGCCAGGATCCGTTGCAACTTCGCCTGCAGATGATGTCCCAGGCGCCGCGGCTCAGAAAGACCCTCGAGGTGGCGGCGGAAAAGGCGGGGTGGGACTATGACTCGGGCCTGTTCGGTGCGGCGGCCCATGCCGGGTTTGGCAGCTACGCCAGTGAAGTCGTGCAGCTGCGTGCCGAAGGCGAGCGACTGAAGATCGCCAAGATCACCTGTGTCGTGGATTGCGGTATCGTGGTCAATCCTGATATCGCGCGTGCCCAGTTGGAGGGAGCGATTATTTTTGGACTGACCGCTGCCCTGAAATCCTCGATCAAGGTGGAAGGCGGACGCGTCAGGCAGAGCAACTACCACAACTATCCGATACTCACGATGGCGGAAACCCCACCCATGGAGATCGTCTTCATCGACAGCCGGGAGAGCCCGGGGGGGATCGGAGAACCCGGCGTTCCCCCACTGGCGCCGGCAATGGCCAACGCGCTCATGGCTGCCAGCGGACGCCCTGTGCGCGAACTGCCCCTTGATTTCGATCACAGTGGAATTCGGGTCGCATGAGATCGAGCGCACCGGACGTCCAGATCCCTGGAACCTCATCACCCCTGACTCAATATCCGGAGACACCACGCCATGTGCGGTATCACAGGGATCGTTAATCTCAATCAGGGTATACCGCCTGAGCGGGCGGAACTCAAGGGCATGATCGAAGCCGTGCATCATCGCGGACCCGATGGTTACGGTTTCTATCACGACCAGCAGGTCGGACTGGCCCATGCGCGCCTCAGCATCATCGATCTAGCGGGAGGTGACCAGCCCATCCACAACGAGGACGGCACGGTACAGGTGGTCTTCAATGGCGAGATCTTCAACTACCTCGAATTGCGACAATCCCTCGAGCCGCTGGGACATCGTTTCTACACTCAGTCAGACACCGAAGTCATCGTCCATCTCTACGAACAGCACGGCCTCGATTTCGTGCAGCATCTGAACGGCCAGTTCGCCATTGCGCTGTGGGACATCGCCAAAAGACGCCTGGTTCTGGCCCGCGACCGGGCCGGCATCCGACCGCTCTTCTATACCCGGCAGAATGGGCGGCTCTACTTTGCTTCGGAGGTGAAGTCGCTGTTCGCCCATCCCAGCATCCCACGCGGGATCGATTTACGCGCCCTGCAGGAGATCTTCACATTCTGGACCACACTGCCGCCGGACACCCTTTTCGAGGGCGTGGAGATGCTGGCACCGGGGTGCCTGATGGTGATCGAGGGGGGCAAGACCAGCCTACGGCGATACTGGGACTGGCAGTTTCCGGTGGAATCGATCGACCGGGAAAAATCCGCCGATGCCTGGGCCGAAGAACTCAGGCAACTGATGATCGATTCGGTCAAGTTCCAACTGCGTGCAGACGTGCCGGTAGGCGCCTATCTGAGCGGCGGACTCGACTCATCCGTCATCACTTCCCTGATCAAAAACTATACGGACACGCCGCTGCGTACTTTCTCTATCGGCTTCGAAGACGACGAATTCGACGAGAGCCACTATCAGAAGGAGCTGGTCGACTACCTGGGGACCCACCATACCCACGTGCTGTGCAAACGCTCCGATATCGGCAACGCGTTTCCCAAAGTGATCTGGCATACGGAATCCGCCTTGGTGCGAACGGCACCCACCCCTCTGATGCTGTTATCGGCGGCCGTACGGGATGCCGGCTACAAAGTGGTACTGACGGGTGAAGGCGCGGATGAGGTCTTTGGCGGTTATGACATCTTCAAGGAGGCCAAGGTCAGGCGGTTCTGGAGTCGCCAACCAGATTCAACCTGGCGCCCGCAGATCCTCCAGCGCCTCTACCCCTACCTGAAACACTCACCCACCGGGAGCGGCGCCTTCTCGCAGCATTTTTTCCAGCAGGGGATGGACAAGCTGGACAAAGCCTACTTCGCGCATCTGCCGCGATGGTCGACGACTCAGCGCGTGATCAACTTCTTCTCCCCCGAGACCAGGGCCGCCGTCGCAGATCCGGTATCGTTTCCAGAAATCGAGAAGATCCTGCCCGATGGCATCGACCGCTGGCAGCCGCTGAACCGCGACCAGTACATCGAAGCCAAGACATTGCTTGCCGGCTATCTGCTGAGCTCCCAGGGTGATCGGGTTGCGATGGCCAACTCCATCGAGGCGCGCTTCCCCTTCCTGGACCACCGGGTGATGGAGTTCGCCACCACCATGCCGAATCGATACAAGATCATGGGATTGAATGAGAAGTACATGCTCAAACGAGCCATGCAGGGATTGATACCCGATAGTATCCGGCAGCGCAGCAAGCAGCCATACCGGGCGCCCGACAGCGGGTCATTCTTTGTCGATGGCAAGCCCCTGGACTATGTGGCGGACCTGATGAGTGAAGACCGGATCAGGCGTGTCGGAATTTTTGACAGCAAGGCCACATCGATGCTTGTCAATAAATGTGCGCGAGGAAGAGCCGTGGGTTTTGCCGACAACATGGCTTTTGTCGGCATCCTCTCCACCATGCTTATCGACACCCTGTTCATATCGGATAATTCCCATGATCTCATAGAGTTATTGTGAAGTTTTCAATAGAATGAGGGGCCATACGAAAGATTCCGTAAGATTGGCCGATATCGTTAGTTTGATAATTGTGGCTTGGAGGCCTGCTTTTTGCTTTCCTATTCATGTCCTTATCGGGAGAAGTAGCGCAGATGAATTCTGAAGAGAAAATCAGAAATTACATTCTTGAAAACTATCTATTCACGGATGACCAGTCAGCACTCAACAACGATGACTCCTTTCTAAGCAAAGGCATTCTCGATTCAACAGGCATCCTGGAAGTCATCTACTTTCTCGAAGATGATTTCGGCATCAAGATCAAGGATGATGAGATGATTCCGGAAAACCTCGACTCCATTAACAACATCCTGACATTCTTGAATCGCAAGGCATCCTGATCCGGGACATCAGTGTCCATGCATCTTGTCGAACGCTTCAGACGGACAGTCAGTGAGTGGCACGACTCGGTTGCCGTGTCTCATGAAGACCAGCGGGTTTCATACGCAGAACTCGGTCGACTCGCAGCGAATGTCAGCGCCCATCTCCTGCGGCAAGGCCTCGAGCGCGGAGACAGGGTGGCGATCCTGGCTGCAAACTCAGCAAACTATATCGCCATTTATTACGGCATCTGGGCTGCCGGCGGCATGACTGTCGCGCTCAATACCCAGGCCAAAGCACGCGACATCGTCAATTGGACCCGGCATGCCGGCGCCAAGTGGCTTTTCGTCGACGCCAGCCATCCTGAACTGGACCGAATATCCGAACTGACCAAAGACACCATCGATATCATTCGGGTCGGCAAATACGACGCCAACGGCATGGATCAGGGAGACAAGGTCTGGCAGGGCATCGTCAAAAGTGCTGAAAGCTTCCCCGAGATCACCCTTGAGGAGTCGGATCTCGCGTCGATCATCTACACATCCGGGACGACGGGGCAACCGAAAGGTGTCACCCTGAGCCATGCGAACCTGGCCGCCAATGTTGATTCCATTCTCTCCTACCTGAAGCTGAATCACTCGGACAGTATTGTGAATGTGTTGCCGTTCTACTACTCCTACGGCAACTCCATTCTGCATACCCATATTGCCGTTGGCGCAAAGCTGGTATTGGAGAACAACCTGCTCTATCCACATCGTGTCATTGAGCGCATCAGTAATGAAGGCGTCACCGGGTTTTCCGGTGTGCCCTCCACATTTTCGCTCATTCTCGGCCGGGTCAAGCTGGAAAATTACGACTTATCCTGCCTTCGATATCTCACGCAGGCAGGCGGTCCGATGCCGCCTGCCATCACTGACAGATTGATCAATACGCTGCCACAGGTCGAGCTGTTCATCATGTATGGGCAGACCGAGGCATCGGCGAGACTCTCTTACCTTCCAAGCGACAAAGTGTTGGAAAAGCGCGGCTCCATCGGCGTCGCCATTCCGGGTGTCACGCTCGAGATCAGAGACAAGGCCGGTAAAGCGGTTGCTCCGGGCCAAACTGGTGAAATTTGCGCCAAAGGACCCAATATCATGCGGGGCTACTGGCTGGATGAAGAAAAAACAAAACGGGTCATTGTCGACGGCTGGCTTCACACCGGCGATCTGGCCCATTACGATGAGGATGGCTATATCTATATCGATGGACGCTCCTCGGAAATGATCAAGTCTGGTGGAAACCGAATCAGTCCCAAGGAAGTCGAAGAGATCATCCAGGAAATTGAAGGCGTACAAGAGGTTGCTGTCGTCGGAGTCAAAGATGAAGTACTCGGCGAAGTCATCAAGGCCTACGTTGTGCCTAGCGCTGGGGCAAATATCGACATGCGAGCAATTCAACGCTATTGCAAGCAGAATCTGGCTGTCTACAAGATCCCCAAGTTTGTCGAACTGGTCCAGCTTATTCCCAAGACGGCTTCCGGAAAAGTACAGCGTTTTGCCTTACAGAACATGCATGAACAGAGCGGCAGGTAATGCAGCCATGGGATTACATTTGCATTAACGACAATCAGGCATCGGCCATCTACTGATCGATGTCCATGACAGGCAGGTCCACGTCAAACGCACCGACAACTTAACAGGAATTTAGCAATGAACAACCTGGCAGAATCGTACGAGAGTGAAGTCCTGGGCTTCGATATGGACAAGGAAGTCGACTCAATCTGTTCGAAAATGCGTCAGTCGATGAGAGACGATCTGCATCGGCGTGGTGCCGTAGTTGCGGTATCAGGTGGCATCGACAGTTCAGTCTGTGCCGCACTGTCGGTGAAGGCCTTTGGTCCGTCGAAGACTTTTCTTATACAACTGCCGGAGATCGACTCGGCCAAACACACTCAGTCAAGGAGCGACGAACTGATCACCCTGCTCGGAACAGAGCACACCTCCCTCAACATCGCTCCAGTACTTGAAGCCATCGGCTGTTATCAGGCCCGGGATGAGGCAATCAGGCAGGTCTTTCCAGAGTATCAGGACGACTGGAAGAACAAAATTGTTCTTAGAGGAGGAATGGAGGGCAAGATCAACTATTTCATGCTGGTGGCCCAAAAGCCTGATGGTTCGATCGTCGAAGAGCGTCTTGCAATAAAACAGTATTTACAGATCGTTGCAGCAACCAACTATAAGCAGCGGGTCAGGAAAACCGTGGAATACTTCCACGCCGATCGACTCAACTATGCCGTGATCGGCACACCCAACAGGCTGGAATATGATCAGGGATTCTTCGTCAAGAACGGTGACGGTGCAGCCGATCTCAAGCCAATTGCCCATCTCTACAAGACTCAGGTCTATGCACTGGCGCGACACCTCGGTCTGCCACCCAGCATCTGCGATGCCGAACCCACGACCGACACTTACAGCATGCCCCAGGGACAAGACGAATTCTACTTTGGCCTACCCTATCAACAGATGGACGTAGCGCTTTGGGCCTACAACCACGACTTTTCCGCGGCGGATCTTGCAGAGTATCTCGCAGTGCCTGAATCACGGGCGATACATATCTACAAAGATATCGAGACTAAGCGGAAGACCACACAATATCTTCATCTCAAACCGGTTTTAATGGAGCAGGTTTAGCAGAACCTCCCACAACATCCACCTCGCACATCAGGTCGTCATCAGGAAGTGCCCATCGGGCACAAGGCGTACGCTGCGAGTCACGGATATCTTCCAAGTGATTGCGCACCGGAGCGGGTACTGCAGCAGTTTCATGTCATGCGCGTAGGATTTTCAGTCTGGCTCCAGGTCGACGCCCCGAAACCAATTAGGGGCCATCACGAAGAACTGAAGGCATCCAGTCACAATAGTTGAACTTTCTTGATGCAAATATTTTCAAAATCATTAATATGCGCTTTTGCCCGCAAAAAACCAAATTCGAAACTTGTTCGATAAGGTGTTGAGGCCCGAATATTCTATCCTGTGAGGATAACAATCAGTCTTTTCTGAATCTTTCCAATATGCGGAGTAATTTTTGGAAAACGTTCAAAACATCGTAACCAAGTTCAAACAACACTCGTTCAGATGGCTGCTGATGAGAGCGCTGCTGCGCATACCAGGCACACCTTTGAAATATAGAGTCGTATACGGCTTGAAGTTTACTGGACCTGACAACAGTAAACTCAGACCCAGATTCTCGGGTGAAATCAGGTGGGGCAATCACGAGGACATTCCCAATATGGTCGAATCGATGAAACGATTCGATAAAGAAGGGATTTTCAGGCGTCGCCTCGACAATGGTGATGTTTGCTTGCTCGCAATCAGCAATGACGGGGATGTCGCCGGCTATGGTTGGCTGACCATCGGCAACAGGCACATTGAAGACCGGACGGGATGTGTCTTCAAGTTTCCGGAATCCTCGGTATACGCCTATGATTTTTACGTCAAGGAACAATACCGTCTTCAGGGGATATGGGTCGGATTAATGCAACTGATTTTAAAGTCAAAGTATTACGATCCGGAAATCGGCCTCCACTGCCTTATTGGCTATGGTAACGCCTTGTCGTTCAGACCCCATTTTCGCTATGGGTTCAAGGTCTACCAGCGGAAGACAATTATTACCGCATTAGGAAAGCCATTCATCTTCAACCGTGAACATGAACATTCCAACGAAAGCATCCGCAAAATTCTGGACGAAAAATAGATAATCTTGCATTAATCAACGTTTGTTCATGTCGGAATTTCGATCGGTTGTAGATAGCGACCGTTCGGCCATGCTTCGATGCGCGCTATGACTGACGATATCAGGGAGTTGGATGCTATATAGAGGTCCGCTCCAAATCTCTCCTTGGCATTCCACTGGCCTTTATGTTTGGTGTGCGGACATAGAAAGTCATACACTTCCAGTCCTTCATCTATAGCGCCGGTAATCACATCAAACAACAGTACGTTCGCAGCTCCGCTGATATATTCAGGATCGAATCCAGCCTGAACGGAAAGCAGTGACTTGTCATAGGAATAGCCGAGTTTGATGGCTTTGAACGTATTGCCTGTCCGAATCGCCTTAATGCGTAACCAGTCCAAGGAAGCTGCTCGTGGCAAAAACTCCTCGTAAAAGCGCCTTGCCAGCGGGCGGCGTTCGAAAAGGCCAAGTTCGCCCTTCTGCGTCCACCGCTTATCGTGCAGGGAATAGAGGGCTTGCTTGAATTCATCGAGGTCTGCTTTGTTGTCACAGGTTATGATTTCACCGCCATCCTGTTCCACCTTTCGCGTTGCACGGCGCAGGTTTTGCGAGACTTTCCGGGTAAGCTGCTTCTTATACTCGTCAACACTGCTCGGTAACTGTGCGGCCGAGTATGAACAGGGACGTTGCCTGACAGTCAGGGATGTATCTTTCAACCCCTCAGTCAAGTGCAAGACTTCTTGATTCCACTTTCCCATCCTCGGTATCCAGATGAGATCGTAGTCTCTTTTGCGCTTCAATAGCTCAGCCCCAATGGCACGGGAGACAGCGACAGGGGATTCCCGGTCGATGATCCAACCCGGATACATTATTCCGGTATGGTGGTCGCCCAGAGGCCTCAGTACATCAACCCACAGCTTCAGGAATTTATATCGCCAGAAGTACAGAGGAGCCAAACCACACAGCCGGCCACCCCCATCCCGAACGACGACCACGAATGGAATTATTTCGTTCTCTATGGCATCGAGCCATGACACGACCCACTCCCAGGTTAAAAACATCTGGGGTGACGTGGATCTCTCCAACAGGTTGTTCCATTCTGATTCAAGAGCACGAAGCTCTGCCACATCCGTTATTAACGTAGAATTCAAATCAATTTGTTTAATGCTGTCAGGCACTTGATTGGTCCGTTAAATCGCTATGCGTTGAAATCTCGGTGCTCGGCGCAAGATTCACTGCCGCAGGTTGTATCAGCAAGAATCATACACATCAGCCTTATTTGCTGCAAAGTATTCAAGCGCTTAATTGCTGAATCGAAATCTCTCAGACAATACAACTGGCACGCCATGAGGCAGCCTCAGGCCCTGATGCAGTCATTCACAGCTGTAGACGAACGCGCGTTGCCGAAGGGTGCAGGCGTGGTTGAACGTGTTATCTGGCAATCCAACACGGGATATCGGCTGGCGGGGCGGAGCCATCGATCTAAAGCCACTAGCGGCGAGTTGCCTGACTGGCTCGATCATAACAACCGCAATCAGAATTATTTTCCCGCTTGAGTGCCGGTCGGGCTACCAGGCTTGTGACTTCCTACACCCATGCTGTGCCTTGACAGCCAGTTCGCCGTTGCTGATCTTGGCATTTAACCGGGGTGCGCATAGGTTGCCATGTCCCACACTTGACAAGCGGCAAAGATGGCGCCCGAATCTATGGGAAACGCTTGGGCTTACAGCGCAGCCAGATGTCTAGTCACTTTGCGTGACACCCTTCGCAAAGAAGGTACCTCCCTCGCATTCCAACAAAGAATCATAATGCGCTCTGTCGTCTTGACCCGCATATCGTGTGAAGTAGTAATCGAGCATCGCCAATTTTTTGTATCGCAATACTTTTTCGATTTGCGCAAGGGTTCGTTCGGCAGACAGGATGTCGTGATTCGTACTTTTGCATACCGTTTGAAAGTCGACGAGCTTCTTGAAGTCGTTATCAGCATCGAGTGTTTCGATTATTTCCTCGCGATGGCGTTCGATTACCGTCAAATATCCCGAGGTGTAGGGGTGCATGAGTTCTGGCCAGCGAGACGTTAATTTCTTTCTCAATTTTTCGGCGACGCTATCGGCATCATCCTCGCAATGCTCCAACCCGGCATCAAGCTCATCCAACTCCTTATTCACACGACGCCTTGCATCGGCAAGTGACTGATCATTGAGATCGAGACTTTCCCTGTCAGCCACGAATTGGGCAACCTGCCAATAACTACTCTGCGTGTTGTACTTTCGCCCGGCCCAACGCAGGTACCAGGGAGCCCAGGTCTCCAAAAATACCTCGCTGGTCGACCTGGACAAATCTTTACTGGCTCCTGCCTTGATCGCATACAGATGGGATTCAGCAAAAGAGATGATGCCATCACCATCGATATCCGGCTCGACAGGCAGCGGCTCATCATTGCGGGTCATTCCGTTGAGTGGCGCAAAATAATAGGTCGAATAATCGCGGTATTCCTCTTTATTCGTGCTCAAGGAACAGCCTTCGGACTGGTCATAGGGCGATTCAGAGAAGAAACCACATCGCTTCTGTGTTCCGAACTTATCGGAATGCGGGTCCTCATACACAAGCCTGTAAAAGGCCCCGGAATAGCACTGCGGAAACACGTAACGAACGGTTGTGGATTCAGGCGCCATATCGAGCAGCTTGTCGACTTCTGTGACCGTCAGCTTCTCTTCACCCCAGATCTTCAGGTAATTATCACGCACATCGACTTCGTCCTTCCCGCCATGGCCGTTGTAGATAAGAAGAAACTCCTCATTCTGCGGCAGGCTGGAAAGAATACTGGAAAGAGATTTTTCAATATCATCTTTATACATACTGCCCGATAGATCACCAACACTGTTGTGTCTGTAGAGAATTTGTTCGTCTACCGGATCACCGAACACTCTGACAATCGGTAACATCGAATTGGGCCCCTCTTCCTCCACAAAGAGGCCTACATCTTTCTCACTGCCAGCGCCTGATGCGAAATAGTTTTGAACGTCATTCCCAGTCTTGCGTAATATCTCATTCAGCCAGATAACATTATCTTCAATCTGCCCTTGCGAATTGTCGATCTTATTCCCGCCTCCGATTTGCACGATACTCATGCCCGCATTCGACTCGAACGCGAAGAGGAAACATATCAGAAGCAAATATGGTTTCATGATCCCGTGGTTCATGTTTGTCGCAGGTTTACGAGTGCCGGCACTATGAAAGCAAAACCAACCGTAGCCGCAAGGAATATCGGCATTTCCTGTAACATGAGAGTGCTTGAAAGAATGAGCACGCCAATACCGATAGAAATATAGCTACAGCCTCGACTCCACCTTGAGGTTACACAAAGCAAAACCAGGAGTGATATCGGCAGCCACAAGATTGCGGAGCTTGCCCAATCCCGAAGCAGCTCCATGAGCAATCTTTCTCTGGATCCATATTTCACCCCATCCCAAAATGCACCTGGCCCAAAGAATGTATCAACAGCCACAGACAGCGACAGTGCTATGGGATAAATACTTAATATCGCCATGAAGTTGGTTAATCCGGAGAGTATGCGCACTTTACTTTCTGATGATGAAGTCGTCGATAACCAGAATATCGAGGCCGGTTGAGAAAAAGCACCGAATAGCGTGTAACGGCGATTCCACTATCGGCTCACCCATGATATTGAAACTGGTATTCAATAATACCGGCACCTCCGACAGCTTTCCAAACTCCGTTAGCAGCTGGTGGTATCTTGGATTGGTCTCCTGACGTACGGTTTGCAGCCTCGCCGATCCATCCACATGAGTTATAGCAGGAATAATGGCTTTCTTGTCCTCCAGCACATCACAAACTTTCAGCATGAAAGGCGCTTCGACTTCGATGTCGAAAAAGTCATTCTTCGCTTCCACCGGAGCCGATGGCGCAAACGGGCGATAGGCTTCACGATGTTTGACTTCAGCGTTAATCTTATCCTTCATGCCGGCAATAGTCGGGTCAGCCAGGATACTTCTGTTGCCGAGCGCCCTGGGGCCTATCTCCATTCTACCTTGGTACCATCCAATGATATTGCCTTCGCGTAAAATCTTGGCCGTGTCCTGGCAGATGTTGTCCGACTCCTCATATTTCAGCTTGCACTCATCCAGGATCTTGCGCACCTGCTCTTTGTCGTAATGATTGCCGACATAGGGATTGTCGTGATGGAAACGCTCTTTATTTCCAAGAGTGACGTGGTAAAGATAATAGGCCGCGCCTATCGATGTACCATTATCACCCGCGGCCGGCATTACATAGACGTCCTTGAAACGGGTCTCTCGCACAATTCTCCCATTCATCACACTGTTCAGTGAGACCCCTCCCGCCAGCACCAGGTACTCCGCATCGGTTTTTTTCTCGAGATAGTGGCAGATTTGAAGCACCTTGTCTTCAAGGACCCTTTGAAATGCAGCTGCCACATCATGGTGTCGGTCTTCGAACGGATCATTCCTGCCCCTGGGCTTTCCGAACACTTCATAGAATTTATTCGAGCAACGCCTGCGACTCCAGTTCTGATAGTTGAAATACGACAGGTCGATTTTCACTTGTGCGTCATCGGTCACTTCTACAATGCGATTCACTACATCGTAAAATCGATCAGGATTGCCGAAAGGGGCCAAGCCCATCGTCTTGCCTTCATCGTAATTGGGCCTGAAGCCGCAAAATTCGGTTGCCGCCTCATAGAACGAGCCCAGCGAGTGAGGAAACATGGTTTCTGAAAATTTCTCGAACTCATACCCTTTGGCCTCACCCACAAACAGGGTTGACCACTCGCCCGAACCATCCAGAGAGAGCAAGGCGGCATGCTGGTAGGGTGAAAGAAAGTATGTCCCAACGATATGTGAGAGATGGTGTTCTACAAAATGTATCGGGGCATGCCCGCCTGAACCGACAAACGTGTCGTACCATTTATTCAGGTCTCTCTGCTTGAACAGGGTGTCCCTCAGCTCGTGTTTCACGAACGGCGCCATCTTGCTGCCCAGGGAAAGTCCGTAGACAAGCTTTTTGGCCCAATGCTTGGAAGGCTTGATGGAAACAGCGATGTGGTCAATATCGGAAGCTTTCAATCCGGCATACGCCAGGCACTGCTCAACGGAATTGCGTGGAAAACTGGTAGAGTGCTTACTGCGCGTGAAACGCTCCTCCTCCACAGCGATCACAAGCTTACCATCTTTGACGATACACGCGGAGGAATCGTGAAAAAAGTAGTTAATCCCTAAAATATTCATTCTTAATTTTCTCCGACGATGACGTCAAGTAGTGAACGATTTGACTTTACTGCCTGCATAAAAAATAAGTTTGGAGACATACCCCTTCAAGTCCGTATTAAAGTGCCTGTACCCATAAACCGGTCTTAATTCCAGATGCCAACGGCTCGCCCAATCAGGCGAGGTCACCAGATTCACCTCTTGTATAGCTTGATCCTGGCTTACTTCCGTGAGGAATCTCAGCATGAGAATATTGCCAGGTCCATATTTCTTCATGCTGTCTATGTAGCCTATTTTCAGGATATACCATACGTTCTGGCGTCGAATACACAGTTGCGCAGCTGCGGGCTTATCCCCGCAATAGAGCAGGTTGATGGCAAATGAATCGTCTTCGGAAAAGAGATCCATGACTTCCTTGTAAAACGACACCAATTCAGGATGCTGTTTGATGGCGGTTGCAGTTCCGCCTTCTCCTTTCCAGCCGGATGCCTCGACCTCAAAAAATACGTCTAGGTATTTAGCTAAATCCTCACGATTCCTGTTGAAGCTGACCTTGATTTCTCCCACCTCTTTTTCCGCTTTTTTTGCCAGCCGCTCTATGTTTTTCAGGAATTTCTTGGATAGCCCTTGATCAAACTTGCTATCCTCGACTTTGAAATAGGCATTGGTTGACTGCTCATCCAGTGACTCTCCGGACATTTCAATCAATTTGCGAATCTGGGAGTTGGCGTTGATCCCTCTGAGCTCGAGAAATCTCCAGGCAAAAGGGTGGTGTTTTGAGAGATAGGAAAATGCCGATTTCAGGTCATCCTGATCGACCGCCTCCATATCGCAAACCACATCCGTAAGCCTGACATGGTTATGCGTCGGAAAGCGCAGCACCTTATGGCGAATTCCGGCTTTGAGGACACTGCTCGCTTGCAGGGTCAGAATCAGCACGGTCCGGCCGGACTTTTTCACTGTTAAAAATATGACCGGATCTGTAATCAGCCACTTGACGACGGCATACATCCACCTCCAATCCTGAAAATAGGCAGGCTGTTGCACATTGTGAAGCAGCGTGACCCAGTCGTCTTTCAGCTGCTGCAACCCCTCAAGTCCAACATACAACTCATGAACCCGATCGTTTTTGGGAGTAATTGTTGACATACCCCATCCTAATATTATTTTGATTTAAGGTGTATTTATCGGCATACCTGTACCAAATGGCGTCCTGAAATGCCATACACCGCCCCCAATAGAGGATCATAGATCCTAAATTGAAAATCGTTTTGTTTGCCCCCTCATCATAACGGCAACGACTGCCTCGCCAAGTAGCTTTCCACCACCTCCTCCTGACTCCAACCGATTTGGTGACTTTTCAATTCAGCTGCATCAGTCGCCTGAAGCATCTCCCCGAGGGTGGTCAAACCTTCTCCGTACCCCTTCCACATGACTACCAGCTTTTCCATCAACGGCAGAAATCCCCTGCCCTCCATCTCCGCGTCGAGGGAATAGACGTGACCATGCGGCACGATGTACTGGCTTTCGGCATACAGGTACTCATGCACATTCTCCGGTGTCACCTCTGAATCCTTCCCAAGCAATTCCGTCAGAGTGGGAAGCGTGGTCGCCACCTGCGGACAGGACGAGCCTGCTCCTTGCAGATGAGGAAGGAAAACAGATTTTCCCCTTACATCAGCGGCATATTCTAATCCGAATTCCTCCTCTAGCATCAATAAATGAGGATTTACCTGCCATCCGGCTGCGGCATGGCAGCGGGGGGGCTCGCCGAAGATCCGGTCGAAGGCATCGATTGACGCTGTCAACTCTCTTCGCGTCCAAGCTGCATCGGCATGTGCCGCCTTGCGGATCCAACGTACCGGGTCGAAGGAGAGCAGGCCGATCTCGTGCCCGGCCTCTTTCACCGAATGCATCTGATCCGCCGCCCGGCGTGCAATCATCGGTGGTGGCAGCAGCGTTGCGCCAAGCCTCGATACAAAGTCGCGTTGTTTACACCAAGGCTGCAGGACATGGGAGCTACTTAACCGACCACAGCGGTCCGGTCCCAGGGCAAAGAAAAAGCTGGCTCGGACCTTGTAGGTATCGAACAGTCGGAGCAGATTTGGGACCCCTTGAAGTGCTCCCTGGAGGGTGTTCACGCAGACCCGTAAACCGATCTTCATGAAGCCTCCAGATAGCGGCAGAGCAGGCCATTGGCCACTTCCATCGACGGCAGGGCCAAGCGCACCTGATAACCTCCGCCCGGTGCCTCCGGTATCGGATTACCCTGCAAATCCTCCATGCGCTCCAGAATGAAGCTTCGGTTACCGGACGGTGAAAGCAGCTCCAGGCGATCCCCAACCCGCAGCTTGTTCTTGACATCCACCTGCACCAGGCCGCTGGCGACATCCACCTCGGTCACTTCGGCAACGAACTGTTGACGCTGTGTCTGAGAACTCCCGAAGCGATAGTTCTGCAGTTCCTGAGACGCATGGCGCTGATAAAAGCCATCCGTGTAGCCACGATTGGCCAGACTCTCCAGGTCGGACATCAAGCCGACTTGGAAGGGTCTGCCCGCGGCAGCGTCGTCGATGGCCTGCCGATAGACCTGGGTCGTGCGAGCGGTGTAATAGTGGGATTTGGTCCGCCCCTCGATCTTCAGACAGTCGACGCCGATCTCCACCAGGCGCGTCACATGCTCGACCGCCCGCAGATCCTTCGAGTTCATGATGTAGGTACCGTGTTCGTCCTCGAACACCGGCATCTGTTCGCCTGGGCGGTTGGGCTCCTCCAGATAGTAGACCCCGTCCGCTTGCGGATGACGGGTGACACCTGCCGGTCCCTGGGACGGCACAGGTGTCTCCACCGGTTGCGAGAGTTTGTAGTCCCAGCGGCAGCTGTTGGTACAGGTCCCCTGATTGGCATCCCGATGATTGAAGTAACCGGAAAGCAGGCAGCGCCCCGAGTAGGCGATACAGAGCGCGCCGTGCACGAACACCTCCAGCTCCATGTCAGGACAGGCCTGACGGATCTCCTCCACCTCATCCAGCGAGAGTTCCCGTGACAGGATCACCCGGGTCAAGCCCTGCCGTTGCCAGAAACGAACCGCTTCCGCATTCACCGTGTTGGCCTGCACCGAGAGATGCACCGGCATATCGGGCCAGGTTTCGCGCACCATGAGGATCAGCCCCGGGTCGGACATGATCAGTGCGTCGGGCCCCATCTCGACCACCGGCTGGAGATCGCGCAGGAATGTCTTCAACTTGGCGCCGTGAGGCATCACGTTACACGCCAGGTAGAAGCGGCGACCGTGGTCGTGAGCCTCGGCAATGCCCACGGCAAGATTCTGTTCCAGAAAATCGTTGTTGCGCACCCGCAGGCTGTAGCGGGGCAGTCCCGCGTAGACGGCATCGGCCCCGTAGGCGAAAGCGTAGCGGGCGTTCTTCAAGGTACCCGCGGGAGATAGCAGCTCCGGTCTTTTCATATCGCGATCGTCAGGGAAGGTCAG
The DNA here is from genome assembly GCA_050300835.1 of Sedimenticolaceae bacterium. GTDB lineage: Bacteria > Pseudomonadota > Gammaproteobacteria > Chromatiales > Chromatiaceae > Thiodiazotropha. The sequence goes on along the minus strand of JBNKYJ010000118.1, from coordinate 13,948 downwards.
TGGAGTGTCACCGTGAATTTCTTGCGCAGTGTTCCGAGCAGCAACCGCTCCCGTTCCACCTCGACTTCGACCGTTTCGCCCGCGAGCTTGTCCAACAGGGCGATACGGATATCGGCGTAGTTGCTGATCGAGTCGCCATCGATGCTGATCACACGATCACCCGATTTCACACCCGCCTTGGCGGCACCGCTGGTCTCGTCGAAACCGCTCACCTTGGGTGGTGAGTCCTGCAGATCGAGAAAGACACCCAGCTTGCCGGCTGGAGGCAGGTCGTTCCCGGGTGCCACCACCAGATAGTCGGCCACCTCCTTGTCCATGCCATCGGTCTGGTTGACGTTCAGGATCACCGCGCTGCTGACAGGGACCCGGCGCTCCACCCGGCCGGGTATGCCCTGCCGGTACATCAGATGCCCGACGCCCGCCAGAACGACCATGTGGCCGTCCGCATGCGCCTGCAGCCAATCCGCGACACGTTCCGCCATGGACTCGTCCCACAATAACTGCACCTGGAGGAAGTTCTCGAATTCGCGCCCCTCGCGTGGCGGGTGATGCTCGAACACCGAGCGGATCCGCTCCACATAGGCCGCATTGTCGCGATCGATCTCAGCGGGCAGGCGCGCCTTCTGCTCATCGCTCAGGCTCTGCATCCCCTCTCGCCCCACCTGCTGGGTGATCTCCCGCTCCAGATTGAGCGCCAGCAGGGGAATCCCCTGTTCGCGGGCATAGCGGAATATGGGCCGGTAGAGTCGGTAGTCGAAACGCCAGCGGTCGAAATACTCCGTCTCGCGCAGCAGTTCGGCCTCATCGATCTCGCCGGCAATATAGCGGTCCAGCACCGGCTGGAACGGCTGGAAGAAAAACTCCAGGCCGATCGCCAGTTCGGGATGTCGGGCATGCAGTCCCTTGATCAGCGCCAGCTGATTCAGGTGGTGCTGATACTGGTCGTGGGACTCCCCCACGTAGACCACGCGCTTGTCCGCCACCTGCTCGATCAGTGTATCCATATCCATCAGGGTCGACAGGTCGACCACCGTATTGGGGGCCTTCTCGACCGCCCCCGCACATGTCATCATGCCGGCCAGCAGCCACAGCAGGGAACTCAATCGAACCAACGTCTGTCCCTCAAATTAGGTATCCCAATTAAAATGCCTTGAAACCATCTCAAGGCTTCTAACTCAATGGGCTCTATGACCAGCAAATCCCACCTCCTTCGCATTGTGCCGCTTCTGCTTTGGTTTTGCAGCCCCTTACTGAGTGCTGAAATCCTGCACCAGGCCTTGCAGGTCAGACTGGAGCCCGCAACGAACAGACTCCAGGTCGAGGTCGAACTGACACTGACGGAAGACCTGTCGCCGCGTTTCCTGCTGCATGCGGGACTCAATCCCAGCACGCCCACTGCGGGTGTGGAGCTGGTGGAAACAGGCCCGGTCGACGGAGCCGTGCCGCTGACCGCCTACCGCGTCGAGCTGCCTGCCGGACAGCGTCGCTTCACCCTTAGCTATGCCGGCCGGATCCACCACCAACCGGATGTAGTGAAAGAGAGTCCCGGTCGCAGCAGTGAACGCCTGGCCGGCACCATCTCCGCCGAGGGGGTCCACCTGGACGGCGCCACCGCCTGGTACCCCCTGTTTCCCGAGCATCTGCAGACCTTCAGCCTGCAGATCGACCTGCCGGAAGGTTGGCTGGCGGTCAGCCAGGGCAAAGGCCCGGAGCTGGCCCATTCCAACCGCCGCCAGCAGGTCACCTGGAGCGCACCCCACCCCCAGGACGAGATCTACCTCATCGCGGCCCCCTTCCACTACGATCACCGCGGGGTGGACGGTATCGAGGCCCAGGTCTTCCTGCGCCAGGCCGACCAGGCCCTGGCGGAGCGCTATCTCGACGCCAGCGAACGCTATCTTCGACTCTATCAGTCGCTCATCGGCCCCTATCCTTACAGCAAGTTCGCTTTGGTGGAGAATTTCTGGCAGACCGGTTACGGCATGCCCTCCTTCACACTGCTCGGCTCTCGGGTCATCCGCCTGCCCTTTATCCTCCACACCTCCTACCCCCACGAGATTCTGCACAACTGGTGGGGCAACAGCGTCTATGTCGACTACGCCAACGGAAACTGGAGCGAGGGACTGACCAGTTACCTGGCCGATCATCTGCTGGCGGAGCAGCAGGGACGCGGCAGCGACTACCGCCGCTCCGCCCTGCAGCGCTACGCCGACTTCGTCCGCCATGACAACGACTTTCCCCTGCGCGAATTTCGCGGACGCCACTCCACCGCCAGCCAGGCGGTGGGTTACGACAAGGGACTGATGCTCTTCCATATGCTGCGGCGGGAGCTGGGAGACGAGCGTTTCATCGAGGGGCTGCGCCGCTTCTACCGTGACAACCGCTTCAAGACAGCCGGCTTCAGGGAACTGCAGGCGGCCTTCGAGGCGGTCTCGCGACGCTCGCTGGGCGACTTTTTCCAGCAGTGGGTGGAGAGAGAGGGCGCCCCAGCCCTGGCGTTGGAGGAGACGCGAATCGAACCGACAACCTCGGGTTACCGGCTCAGCGGCGAGCTGATACAGACCCAATCGGCGGCCCCCTACCGGCTGCGGATCCCGTTGACCGTCTCGCTCGAGGACGGCGGCATGCAGCTGCAGACGGTGGAGATGAGCCAGCGCCGGCAGCGCTTCCGGCTCGACCTGCCGAGCGCCCCACGCGCACTGAGCATCGATCCCTGGTTCGACCTCTTCCGCAGCCTCGATCCGGCCGAGACGCCGGCCTCCCTGAGTCAGTTTTTCGGTGCCGAGCGGGTCCTGATCCTGCTGCCTGCCGCCGCGGATGAAAACCTGCTGCGGGGCTACCGCACCCTGGCCGAGGCCTGGGCTGGCGACTTTCAGGCCGCCCGCATCGCACTCGACTCCGAAGTCGAGCGGCTGCCCGGCGACCTGCCGGTACTGTTGCTCGGATGGGAGAATCGCTTCGCTGCCGGCTTTCTCGAACGGCTGTCCGACTACCCGATGCGCCAGGACGAAGCACAGCTCGAACTCTGGAACCGGTCGTTTGCCAGCGCCAACCACAGCTTCGCTCTGGCCGCCCGGCCACCGGCTTCTGGGCAGACCCGACTCTGGATAGCCACCCGCACCGCCGAAGCGCTCCCCGGGCTGAGCCGAAAACTGCCCCACTATGGCAAGTACAGCGCGCTCGTTTTCGCCGGAGAGACGCCGGACAACCGCTTGAAGCGCCAGTGGCCGATTACCGCATCCCCCCTGCAAGTGCGCTTCACTGCGGAATCCCCCCCGCTTCTACCCGAACCCGCTCCCCTGGCGTCTGCACGCAACGCTCGGGGCCAGGGCCGTTAGCGAAGCGCGAACCGATCGCGGCCCACCTCACTTCTCAGGACTGGTTTTCCTTTGTTATTCGGCAGTTATATTCGTTAGAATATTGCGGCTCCGGGGTCTGGTACACCCTGAAAAACACTCGACAAGTATTTGGAAAACAACCTGATGGAAAATCCTTCTCCGAGCGAGCTCGAAGTGGCTCAGCTGATCGTGGAAACCCTGAACCTGGAAGACGTCACTGCCGAGGAGATCGATCGCGATGCTCCCCTGTTCCGCGACGGCCTGGGACTGGACTCGATCGATGCGCTGGAGCTCTCCCTGGGCATCAAGCAGCACTACGGCATCCAGCTGCGGGCGGACGACGAGAACATCACGGCCATCTTCTCCTCGCTCGCGAGTCTCACCCGCTACATCCAGGACAATCGTTGAAGGCCTGGCACACCAACGCCGAGCCGATAGCCGCGGACCATCCCTGTCTGCCCGGTCACTTTCCGGGCCATCCCATCGTGCCCGGCACCCTGATGCTGGAACGGGTGGTCGCGGCGCTGTCGCAACGGCATACGGGGCGTCGGGTGTGTGAGGTGGTGAGCACGAAATTCATCTCTCCGCTGAAGCCGGGAGAGGCATTCAGCATCCACTTCAGCGAGCGTGGCGACAGTGTCGACTTCGAGTGCCGGTCGGGTGAGACGACCCTAACCAGCGGCAAATTGAAACTCGCCCCTGACGAGGCGCCGCGGTGACGCGGGATTGGCGACAACAAAGAGAGCGCGGCAGCTCCGGCATGCTGCGGCTGATCCGCTGGATCGCCATGCATCTCGGCCGCGGACCCGCCCGCAGTCTGCTCTATCCCATCAGCTTCTATTTCCTGCTGACGGCCTCCACACAGCGTCGCGCTTCCCGTGAGTTTCTCTCCCTGGCCTTGGGACGACCGGTCACCCTGGCCGATCTCGTGCGCCATTTCCATACCTTTGCCAGCACCATCCTCGATCGGGTCTTCATGCTGACCGACCGCTACGACTGTTTCGATCTGAAGATATTCAACCACCATCTGATCGCCGAGCAGCTGGCCCAGAACCGGGGCTGCGTGCTCATCGGTTCTCATCTGGGCAGCTTCGAAGCCTTGCGTATCACGGCAGTGATGAAGCGGGCCCTGCCGATCAAGATCCTGATGTACCCGCAACACAACCAGAAGCTGGTCAGCATGCTGGCGGAACTCAATCCCGCCATCCAGGACAGCATCATTCCGCTGGGCCGGCCCGACACCCTGATTCGTGCCCAGGCCTGCGTCGAGGAGGGCTCGATCATCAGCCTGCTGGGCGATCGCGTGGCCGACAGCGGCAAGACCGTCTGCTGTCGGTTCCTCGGGCGGGAGACCACCTTCTCCCAGGGACCGATCCTGCTCGCCTCCCTGCTCAAGGCTCCGGTATTTCTCTTTTTCGGCCTCTATCTCGGAGGCAACCGCTACGAGATCCACATCGAACGCTTTGCCGATGGGATCACGCTCGAACGCGGCATGCGCGAGCGTGACATCCAGACCTGGACCCAGCGCTACGTCGACCGGCTGGAACACTATGCACGTCTGGCGCCCTACAATTGGTTCAACTTCTACGACTACTGGGGCGGACAGCCCGTAGTGACCGATGAAGCGCCCCAACCGAGAGCCCTCAGCTAGGGCCCGTCGACACCCATCCAATAGGCCCCGGAACAGATCCAGCCATGCAGGGAAGGAACAGCAAGCACCCATATCGGTTTCGCACCGCAAGGGCCCTGTTGCTCTTTTTCGCCCTGATCAGTGCCACAGCCTGGGCGGAGGGGAAAACGGAATGGACCCTCGAACGCCTGATGCAGGCCCTGTCCGAAGTGGATCAGCGCCAGTCCCGCTTCGTCGAAACCCGGGAGATCAGCCTGCTGCAGCAGGCCTTGACGAGTCAGGGCAGCCTCTCCTTTCAACGTCCCGACCGCCTGGTCAAACGCTTCGATCCCCCCCAGGGTCTCAGCTATGAGATCGAGGCCAATCGCCTGCTGATCCGCAAGCCTGACGGCAGCGCAGAGATCGTCCGGCTCGACAACGCGCCCCAGCTGCAGGCCTATGTGGCGGCCATGCGTGCGGTTCTGGCCGGCGATCTGAATCAGTTGCAACACTATTTCGCGCTGCACCTCGACGGCGAGCGCGAGCATTGGCGGCTGCGTCTCGTCCCCAAACAGCCGGCCCTGAGCCGTCAGGTGGAGGCGGTCGAGGTCGACGGGTCGGATACCGCCATCAGCCGTTTCCAGATTTTCGAGCAGGGCGGGGACCGCATCATCACCCGTCTGCAGCAGTCCGATGCCGAGTAGAATCCGGTTGCTCCTGGTCTGGCTGGGACTCCTGCTGCTGATCGGCGGTTGGCTTTTCGGCAGCCTCAAGCCGAAGAGCGATCTCAGCCTGTTCCTGCCGCAGGGCAGAACCGAGATCCAACAGTTGCTGCTGAGCGAACTGCACCAGGGGCGGGCCAGCCGTTTGCTGATGATCGCAATCACCGGCGGCGATGCCGAGGGGCGCGCCAACATCAGTCGGGGCCTGGTGGCCGCCATGCGTCAAAGCGATCGCTTCGAACAGGTCGAAAACGGCGCCCCGGGCGATCTCGCCATCGACGCCCAACTGATACGCTACCGCTACCTATTGACAGCGCCGCAACGGCTCCAGGATTCACTCAGCGTGGATGGCCTGCGCACTGCCCTCGAGGCACGGCTCGCGGAGTTGCAGGCCCCGTTGCCGAACCCCTTCAAATCACTCATCGCCAGGGATCCGACCTCCGCCTACGCCGCGCTGTTGCAGGCATGGCAAGCCGACAACCGGATCAACCGCAAGGCGGGAGTCTGGTCCTCGCGGGAGGGCGATATGGCCATTCTGCTGGCCACCAGCAGGGACAGTGGACTGGCCATCGAGCAGCAGGCCGAGACCTTGACTGAGATTCAAGACGCCTTCGACCGGCTCAATCCCGAAGCCAGCTTCCACATGATCCTGAGCGGACCCGGCGCCTTTGCGGTACTCTCCAAAGGCTTGATCGAGACGGAGTCCCGCCAGCTGAGCCTGCTGGCATCCGCGGCCATCCTGCTGCTGCTCCTGCTGGCCTATCGGCGGCTGCCCTATCTGCTGTATGCGGCACTGCCGCTACTCAGCGCCCTGCTGGCGGCCATCCTGCTGACCCGCATCCTGTTCGACAGCCTGCACGGCATCACCCTGGCCTTCGGCGTCACCCTGCTGGGCGTCACCCTCGACTACCCGCTCCACCTCTTCAGTCACCTGACAGCGAACGAGACGGCGGAGCGCACCATGCACCGCATCTGGCCGACCCTGCGCCTGGGGGTGATCACCACCTGCCTCGGCTACCTGGTGCTGGTGACGACCGACTTCACGGGCTTGAGACAACTGGGCGTCTTCACCCTGGCCGGACTGTTGACGGCGGCCCTGGTCAGCCGATACCTGCTGCCGAGGCTGCTGACAGATGCGACTCCGCCACCACCGCAAGGCGTCCGCTGGCTGAGGTTTCTCAGCCGGCGGCGCTGGCTTCCGGCACTGGCGCTGACCGGCGTCACCCTGCTGGCCGGTGTGATCCTGGGCACCCATGCGCGGCTCTGGAACGACGATGTCGGTGTGCTCTCCCCCCTGCCGGCCCCGCTGCTGGAACAGGATCGCTTCCTGCGCCGGCAACTGATGACCGACGAGAGCAACCAGATGCTGCTGTTGCGTGGCCGGGATATGCAGCAACTGCTGGTGCGTTGCGAGGCGCTGCGCCCCCTGCTGCAACGCGCCGTCGACGATCGCTTGATTGGCGGCGCTTCCCTGCCCTGCGACACGCTGCCGAGCAAGGCCCGTCAGCTGCAGAGCCAGTCCCGCATCCCGGAGCGCGGGGAGATGGCGCGCCGCCTGAGCCAGGCACTCGAGGGTCTGCCCTTCCGCAGCCAGGCCTTCGAGGGCTTTCTCGACGATCTGGAACTCAGTCGTACCCTTCCCCCTCTGGGCTATGATGCGTTGCACCCGGGGCTGCTGAGCGAACGGCTTCAGGCCATGCTCCGCTCTGCCGCGAATGGCTGGCTGGCGCTGGCGCAGCTGCGTCTGGCGACTTCGGGCCAGGCCTTCCCGCAACGCTTCGAGGGGGCACCCGAGGGGGTCTCCTATATCAATCTGCGCGAGCAGACCAGCCGCCTGATCGGCGACTTCCGCAAGGAGATTCTGGGGCAGGTCGCTGTCGGAATTGCAGTGATGTTGCTGGTGCTCTGGCTCGGTCTGCGATCCCTGCGTCATGCCCTGGGTGTGCTGCTGCCGATCGCCGCCGCCATTGTGATCACCCTGGCGCTGCCGCCGTTGATGGGGCAAGCGATGAACCTGTTTCACCTGATCTCCCTCATGCTGGTACTCGGAATCGGCATCGATTTCAGCCTGTTCTTTTCCCGCCGGAGCGCCCTGGAGGGTGAACGCGAAGAGACCCTGCACGCCCTCACGCTCTGCGCGCTCAGCACGGCCTCTGTGTTCGCCATTCTCGGCACTTCATCGATACCGGTGCTGCATGCCATCGGCACCACCGTGGCGTCGGGCGTCAGCCTGAGCTACTTCGCCACCTACGCCTTCTGGCACCTGCCGCGAAATCCCCTGAGGGGGCGGAATCGATGATCCGGCAGACACTGTCCAAGGTGTCGACAGCGGGCGGCAACTGGCTGGGGCGCCTGTTGCTGATCCTGCTGCTGGCCTATCCCGTTGCGCTCCACCTGGGAGTCGTCAACGACCGCATGCAACCCGCCCTGATCCTGTTGCTGGGCCTGATGCTGGTGTCGGGCGTGTTGATGCTGGCCAGAGGCAACCGCTACGGCTGGACAGTCCTGGGTGGGTTCATGGCAGCCGCCGGCTGGATCACGCTCTACCATGGCGAGCCCGAGACCCTGCTCAAGCTGCCGCCCGTATTGATCAACGGCATACTCTGCCTCCTGTTCGGATACACCCTGCTGCCGGGACGCAAGCCCCTGATCAGTCGCTTTGCGGAAATCATGCATGGACACGCACTGGATGCCCAGAGCCTGCGCTACACCCGCGGGGTGACGCTGCTCTGGAGCGCCCTGTTTGCCTTGCTGACACTGGAGAGTCTGCTGCTGGGAATGTTAGCCGAACCAGCGCTCTGGTCGCTGTTCACGAATTTCCTCAACTACCTGTTCGTGCTGCTGCTGTTTGTCGTCGAGTACCGCCTGCGCCTGCGCCGCCTGCCCCACCTCGAGCATGCCGGCTTTTTCAGGTTCCTGCTCGACCTGCGACGGATCGACTGGCGGAGGTTGCGCTAGTGTCGGAACGCACGCCGCTGATTACCCATACCCCCGAGCGGATTCTGGCCTGGCGAGAGGACGCTGCGATCTCCGCCGCGGACTTTACCCGCGACGTCCTGCGCCTGGCCAGGGCCCTGCCGGAAGGCGGGCAGCTGGTGAACCTGTGCGAGGACCGCTACCGTTTCATGGTCGGCTTCGCCGCCGCCATGCAGCGTGGGCTCATCACGCTGATGCCGCCCAACAGCACCCCCGGCGCCATCAATCAGCTGCTGGACGGCAACAGCGGGAGCTACTGTCTCAGCGACTCCGCTGTCGAGGGCATCCATGCGCCCTGCTTCGGTATCGAACAGCTGCTGCAACAGCAGCCGGCACCTGAGGCGGGGCGGCTGCGACCCATCGCGGCGGATCAGACGGTCGCCATGCTCTATACCTCGGGCAGCACCGGCCAACCCAAGGCGAATCCGAAGCGCTGGTTCAATCTGCAGCAGGAGGCGGTCAGCGCACTCACCCACTTCCCCTTCCGGCGTCATGGCGTCAACAGCCTGGTCGCCACCGTACCCTCCCAGCATATGTACGGCCTGGCTACCGCCATCCTGTTTCCCTGGCAGGGTGGTTTCGCCGTGGATGCGGGCCGCCCCTTCTTTCCGGCCGATATCGCCGCCGCTCTGGTGCGTCTGCCTGCGCCGCGGGTACTGATCACCACGCCACTGCACCTGCGCGCCTGTGTCTCCGCCGGAATCGAGTGGCCGGAGGTGGCGTTCGTCATCTCCGCCACCGCGCCCTTGTCACGGGAACTGGCCGGGAGCGCCGAGGCACAACTGAAGACAACGGTGTACGAAATCTACGGCTCCACCGAGACCGGATCGGTTGCCGGCAGGCGCACCTCGCGGGAGGATCAGTGGCGCCTTTACGAAGGCATCTCGCTGCAGGCGGATGAGACCGGCCATGAGATCCTTGGCGGCCATCTGAGCGAACCGGTGACACTCCACGACCGACTCCGCATCGAGTCACCCGGAAGCTTCCGCTTTCTGGGGCGTGACAGTGACATGATCAAGATTGCCGGCAAGCGGGCATCACTCACGCATCTCACCCATCAGTTGCTGAGTGTTCCCGGGGTGGAGGATGGCCTCTTCCTGCCCCCGGTCGAGGAGTCGCCCCAGGCCCGCCTGATGGCGCTGGTGGTGGCGCCGACGCTGACCAAGCCGCAGATACTGGAGGCCCTGGCTCACTCGCTCGACGCGGCCTTTCTGCCCCGTCCCCTCTACTGTGTCGAGCGGCTTCCCCGCAACGAAACCGGCAAACTTCCTCAATCGGCGCTGCAGAAGCTTCTGCGATCACTTCAGTCCGGTTCCCGATGACAACCGACAGGGTATGGCATTCGCTTTCTCAAATGACAACCCTGGGTACCCGTCGCATTGTGCTAGAGGGGCGAGCCTCGCATAATGCCCGCTGTTTTGAGTAATCTTCAGAAGCTTTGTAAACGCAGTATGCCGATCACGCCGCTTTCGATCACAGCCTATACGCTGACCAACGCCCTGGGAGCAGGTATCGCGGCTTCCCTCAACGCACTGCAGTCCGGGCGCAGTGGCCTGCGTCCCTGCGATCTCGATGGGGTGGATCTCCCGACCTGGATCGGTCGTGTCGAAGGTCTGGAGCAGGTGGCGCTGCCCCCGGCCCTCGGCGACTACGACTGCCGCAACAATCGACTTGCCTACCTCGCCCTGCAACAGGACGCTTTCCAGGCCAGACTCGATCGATTGATGGAACGCCATGGCGCCGAGCGCATCGGCGTCTTCCTCGGCACCAGCACCTCGGGTATCGCCCGTACCGAAGCCGCCTATCTGAACCAGGGCCCCGAACCCAGCCGTCTGGAGCACGATTTCGATTGCGCGAAGACGCACAATATCTTTTCCTGCGTGGCCTTCATCCGCGAGCTCATGGGACTCAAGGGACCGGCGCTGGCCATCTCCACCGCCTGCTCCTCCAGTGCCAAGGTGTTTGCCGCCGCTCACCGCTATATCGAGGCGGGGCTCTGCGACGCGGCCCTGGTGGGGGGCGTCGACTCACTCTGCATGACCACCCTCTACGGTTTCAACTCACTCGATCTGATCTCGGACCAGCCCTGCCGACCCTGGGACCTGGCGCGTCACGGCATCAATATCGGCGAGGGCGCCGGTTTCGCCCTGCTGGAGGCCGAGACGAAGGAAGAGCGTGGCTCCGCGCCGCACCTGCTGGGCTATGGGGAATCCAGCGACGCCTACCACATGTCGACCCCGCATCCCGCAGGCGCAGGTGCCGAGTCGGCCATGCGTCAGGCCCTGGAACGGGCCGGTCTGGCCCCGTATCAGGTCGATTACATCAATCTTCACGGTACCGCCACCCGCAGCAACGATGCCGCCGAGGACCGGGCGGTGTGCGGTCTGTTCGGAACAGGTCTCGCCTGCAGCTCCACCAAGGGCTTTACCGGACATACCCTGGGCGCCGCCGGCATCACCGAAGCCATCTTCTCCCTGTTGGCGATCGAGCACGACCTGATGCCGGCGACCCTGCAGTGCCAGTCGCCCGACCCTGAGCTCAAGGCGCATATCCTGCTGCAACCGGTCAGCGGCAGGGTGCGGCGGGTCCTCAGCAACTCCTTCGGCTTCGGCGGCAACAACTGCAGTCTGCTGTTTGGAGCGTCTGCATGATCTCCGTGGCGGTACGCGCCGTCGGTCTGATGGCGCCGGGTCTCACCGGCTGGCAGGCATCGCTGCCGATACTGCGCGGCGAGACGGCGTACGCCGCGCACGCCCTGCCGCCGTTGAAACCCGAGATGCTGAAACCCAATGAACGTCGGCGCACCACGCAGACCATCAAGCTCGCCCTGGTGGCGGCGGACGATGCCCTGCAGCAGGTCGACAGGCCCGAAGCGCTATTGTCCGTATTCGCATCCACCGAAGGCGACCTGGATATCATCAACCAGATCTGCCTGGCCCTGACCCGCGAGGAACGGCCGGTCTCGCCGACCCATTTTCACAACTCGGTGCACAACGCCCCGGCCGGTTACTGGTCGATCGCCACCGGCTATCGGCAGGCGTCGACCAGTATCGCCAGCCTGCAGGGCACCTTTGCCGCCGGCCTGCTGGAAGCCGCGCTCCAGGCCGATCTCGAAGGCAAGCCGGTGCTGCTGGTCTGTTACGACCTGCCCGCTCCCGTCCCACTCGATCAACTGATCGCCAACGCCACCCACTTCGCCTGCGCACTCCTGCTTTCGCCGGCGTGCGAAACCGGCGACCGCCTGGCCACCCTGGGTTTGAAAACAGCGGCAGAGACGACACAGACGCCACTGCAGGATCCTCAGCTGGAGGGTTTTAGAACCGCTCTGCCCGCCGCCCGCGCCCTGCCGCTGTTGCGCACACTGGCCAGGCGGGAGGCATCGCAACTGCAGCTGCCCTATCTGAAGGATCTCGGGCTCTGCGTGGAGATCACCCCATGCTGACGACCGATGCGCTGTGCGAACTCATGCCCCACGCCGGCTCCATGTGCCTGATCCAGGAGCTGGTGAGCTGGGACGAGGAGCAGATCGTCTGCCGTACCCGCAGTCATCTCTCGGCGCAGAATCCCCTGCGCTGCGGCGGACGATTGAACGCCATCCATGCGATCGAGTATGGCGCTCAGGCCATCGGCCTGCACGGCGGGCTACTGGCCAGGGAGCGCGGAGAGCGCCCTCGACCGGGATTGCTGGTGGGTCTGCGGCAGATCAGACTGCATCGGACGCGGCTGGACGATACCACCGATCCGTTGCTCATCCACGCCCGTCGGCTACTGGCCGACTCCCGGAATCTACTTTATGCTTTCGCCATCCATCTCAACCAGGAGCCGGTTGCCGAAGGCAGGGCCGCCATCATCACGCAACAGGGAGTCAAAAGTTGAAGCGGGCGCTCATCACCGGCGGCAGCGGCGACATCGGATCGGCGATCAGCCGACGTCTTGCCGAGGCCGGTAACCATGTCATCGTGCATGCCAACAGCCATCCCGAAAGGGCAGAGTCCCTCGTCTCCACGATCCTCGACCAAGGCGGCTCGGCGGAAAGCTGTTGTTTCGACCTCTGCGACGCAGGTCGATCGGCCCACGTCATCGAGCAGCTGCTGCAGTCGGGTCCGATCCAGATTCTCGTCCACAATGCCGGCATTCACGACGACGCGCCGCTGGCCGGCATGAGCGAGTCGCAATGGAAGCGGGTCATCGATGTCTCCCTGCACGGTTTCTACCACGTGTCACAACCCCTGCTGCTGCCGATGATGGCTACCCGCTGGGGACGTGTCATCGCCATCTCCTCCATCGCCGCCATCATGGGCAACCGGGGGCAGGCCAACTACGCGGCCGCCAAGGCAGGGCTGCATGGCGCCATCAAGTCGCTGGCCATCGAACTGGCTTCACGCGGTGTCACGGCCAACAGCGTGGCCCCCGGCATCATCGCGGGGCAGATGACCGACGGCGTCTTCGACAAACAGGCCATCAAACAGCTGGTGCCGATGCAGCGGGCCGGCACCGCCGAGGAGGTCGCCTCTCTGGTCAACTATCTGGCCTCCGACGAAGCCGCCTACCTATCGGGTCAGCAGATCTCCATCAACGGGGCCATGGCCTGAGACGCCGATGAACCGGGTCGTCGTCATCCCCGCTTTCAATGAGGACGGCACCATCAGGCAAGTGGTGAGCGGCTGCATGCCCCATGTCGATCACGTCATCGTGGTCGATGACGGTTCCACCGACGCCACCCGGGAACAACTCGCCGACCTGGATATCCTGTATATCCGGCACCCGGTCAATCTGGGCAAGGCCGCTTCGCTGCAGGACGGTTTTCACAAGGCGCTCGAGCTGGATGCCGAGCTGATCATCACGCTCGACGGTGACGGTCAGCACGACGCTGAAGAGATACCCCGGCTGTTGCAGACGGCCGCCGATCACCCCGATACCTTGATCATCGCCGCCCGTCTCAAACAGCGCGAGCGGGCGCCCCGGCTGCGCCGATTCGCCAACCGCTTCGCCGACTTCTGGGTCTCCTGGGCGGCCGGTTATCCGGTGATCGATTCCCAGTCGGGGTTCCGGCTCTATCCAGCATCCCTGCTGCGAGCGATCCGACTCGAGACACCGCCCGAGAAGGGTTTCGTTTTCGAGAGCGAAATACTCATTGAAGCCGCCAACCGCAACTTTTATAGTAGGCCGGTCGCGGTGAACTCGATCTATCGAAAAGGGGGCCGCGACAGTCACTACCTGCCCTGGACGGACACCTGGCGCATCGTACGCATGATCGCCGGACGTCTATTGCGGCAGGGTCTCTATCTGCAGGGTCTGCTCCG
>JBNKYJ010000117.1:0-23408 GCA_050300835.1 Sedimenticolaceae bacterium | reverse complement strand
CGTTCCTTTCGCAGTGCATTCAAAAAAGGGTCTTGTAAACTTTGCCCCTTGGACATGGAGATTCTCCTTATTGTGATCTTCAAAATTGCTTAAAATACAAGCGCTTAAAATAAAGTGACCAAAATTCTGCGCCGCAGCATGGATTTTAGCACAAAGTTTTTTTTACCAACTATTCAATATTTCGATAATCATGCATGAGAATGCAACGCATTACCCCTGCCGATGGGCCGGTTCCCTGCCCGCGATATGCGCCTCGATCAGCGCCCTGGCCTGCCGCAGTACATCCCCGGCCTCGTCCAGCCAGTGGCAGTCGCTGTCTGCACGCAGCCAGGTGAACTGACGCTTGGCCAGTTGGCGGGTGGCGACGATACCCCGTTCGACCATTTCTTCCCTTGAACATCCACCGAGTAAATAGTTCAACATTTGTCGATAGCCCACACTGCGCATGGCGGGCAGCTGCGGACTCAGGTCGCCACGCCGCAGAAGTCCCCTGACCTCCTCCTCAAACCCCGATTTTAGCATCTCCAGGAAACGGGTCTCGATCCGTTGGTGCAGCAGCCCGCGATCCTGCGGCGCCCTCACCAGTTTCAGCAGCCGATAGGGCGGCGCTTCACCGGCGTCAGCCGCCTGCAGCTCGGAGAGCGGGCGACCGGTGATCTCGATCACCTCCAAGGCCCTCAGGGTCCGTTGCGGATCGTTGGCGTGAATCCGAGCGGCCGCCACCGGATCGCGCTTGCTCAAGCGTTGGTGCAGCCTGGCCAAACCGATGGTCGCGAGTTCGTTTTCGAGACGGCTTCGAATGGCCGGATCGGCCTTCGGCAGATCCGACAGCCCGTGCTCCAGGGCGCGGAAATAGAGCATAGTCCCACCCACCAGTAGTGGGATCCTGCCCTGCCCGGTGATCTCCGCCATCGCATTCAGGGCATCCTCGCGGAACTCCGCCGCCGAATAGCTTTGGTTCGGTTCACGGATGTCGATCAGTCGGTGTGGTGCCTCGCGCAGCAAGGCCGCATCCGGTTTGGCGGTACCGACATCGAGCCCACGATAGACCAGGGCGGAGTCGACACTGATGATCTCCAGCGGCAGGCGCTTGACCAGCTCCACCGCCAGAGCGGTTTTGCCACTGGCCGTCGGTCCCATGAGAAAGATCGCGGGCGGCAGTGAGCGGTCCGGCATCAACGTCCCCGCAGGAAGAGCCGATCGAGATCGGCCATGGCGAGCTGCACCCAGGTCGGCCGTCCGTGATTACACTGATCGGCGCGTTCGGTACGCTCCATCTCACGCAGCAGGGCGTTCATTTCGTCCAGGGTCAGCTTGCGGTTGGCCCGTACCGAGCCGTGGCAGGCCATGGTCGCCAGCACCGCATCGACCTCTTGCTCCAGACGCCGGCTCTCGCCATGCTCGGCCAAATCGGCCAGCAGATCACGCAGCAGCCGTTCCGCATCGGCGCGCTGCAGCAGCGCCGGGATCTCCCGCACCGCCAGCGACTCCCTGCCCAGGCGACTGACCTCCAGCCCGAGTCGCGTCAGCTCCCCGCTCAGGCTTTCGGCCAGATCGGCCTCGCGCAGACTGACCGCCACGGTGACCGGTACCAGCAGCGGCTGACGCACGATTCCGCCGTCACGATAGCTCTGCTTGAAACGCTCGTAGGTAATACGCTCATGGGCCGCGTGCATATCGACCAGCACCATACCCTCCCGGTTCTGTGCCAGGATATAGATCCCGTGCAGCTGGGCCAGGGCATAGCCAAGCGGCGGGCTGGTCGCTTCCCCGTCCTCCGCTTGCCGGGGCTCTGGCGCGGATGCCGGTATGGGCCGTTGCATGTCCAATCCGGCATGGTAGACGGCGGCGGATTCATTCAGGCGCCAGGGGATCTCCCGCTGCTGCACCAGCGGTTCCTGTCGCCCCAGGGCCTCCGGTGAAGGTCCCGAATTGGCATAACCACCGGCTTCGACAGATGCCGCAGCAGGCTGCGGCCTGGTCTCGGCCAGGGCCCGATGGACACCCCGAAACAGAAAATCGTGCACCGAGCGCGAGTCGCGAAAGCGCACTTCGTGTTTGGTGGGGTGGACGTTGACATCCACCTTGCGGGGATCGAGCGCTAGAAACAGAAGATAGGCCGGATGGCGTCCGTGATAGAGCACATCCTGGTAGGCCTGGCGAACGGCGTGGGTGACCAGCTTGTCGCGGACCATGCGCTGGTTGACGTAGAAATACTGCATGTCGGCCTGAGAGCGTGAAAAGGTGGGATGGGCGATCCATCCCCCCAGCACCAGATCGCCGGCCTGCTCCTCTTGGTAGCGCGCGTTTTCCAGGAAGGCATGACCCAACAGCTCGGCAACCCGGGCCTCACGTCCCTGTCGGTCGTTGCAGGGGGGCAGCGAAAACACCGGCTTGCGATTGTGCTGCAGGATGAAGCCGACATCGAAGCGGACCAGCGCCAGCCGCTGAACCAGGGTCTGGATATGGCTGAACTCCGTCTTCTCCGTCCGCAGGAACTTGCGCCTGGCCGGGGTGTTGTAGAAAAGGTCGCGAACCTCGACGCTGGTACCCTGAGGATGCGCCGCCGGTTTGGCTTCGGCAAAGCGCTCTCCGCCGTCCCCTTCCACCTCCCAGGCCTGATCACTCTCCTGACTTCGCGACACCAGGCGCAGGCGCGAGACGGAACCGATGCTGGGCAGTGCCTCGCCACGAAACCCCATGCTCTGGATAGCTTCCAGATCCTCCAGGCTGGCGACCTTGCTGGTGGCATGGCGTGACAGTGCCAGCACCAGTTCTTGCCGGGGGATGCCGGCTCCGTCGTCACGCACCCGGACCAGCTTGTGGCCCCCCTGCTCGATCTCGATTTCGATGCGCCGGGCCCCGGCATCGAGGCTGTTTTCCATCAGCTCCTTGACCACCGAGGCGGGCCGTTCCACCACCTCGCCGGCGGCGATCTGGTTGACCAGCTGTGTGGGCAGTCTTCGAATCGGCATGCAGGGATCAGTAAAAAAATCCCCATGCCGAGGCAGGGGGACCGGGTGATTGAATCTGGGACTATTGTGCCACCCCGAGAGCCCCGGGGCCATGCCGGTTGTCAACCGCCGGGAATCTGCAGCACCTGACCGATGCGGATGGTGTCGTTCTTCAACTCATTGGCATTACGCAGACGGCTGACGCTGACCTGGTACTGTTTGGAGATACCGCTGAGGGTATCGCCAGGCGAGATCACGTGACTGCGCGGACGTTTGCGTGCCTGGTTGGCCGCCAGCCAGGTGCCTGGAGGGGGCTGGAACTTGAAGTAGTCGACGATACCCTTGCTCAGTGCCTTGGCCAGACGCCGCTGGTATGCGGAGTCTTTCAGGCGCCGTTCCTCGTCCGGATTGGAGATGAAGGCGGTCTCCACCAGCATGGAGGGAATATCCGGGGATTTGAGCACCACGAAGCCGGCCTGCTGCACCCTCCGCTTGTGGGTCTTGCCCAGCGTCTTCAACTGCCCCAAGACCCGCTCGGCAGCCTCTGAACTGGCCTGCAGAGTACCGATCTGAGAGAGGTCGAGCAGCACCGATGCCAGCATGTCGTCCTTGTCCTCCAGCGAGACACCGCCGACCAGGTCGGCGCTGTTCTCCCGTTCGGCCAGCCAGCGGGCGGCTTCACTGGAAGCGCCGCGCCTGGACAGGGTATAGACCGAGGATCCCCTCACCTTGGGGTCCTTGAAGGCATCGGCATGGATGGAGACGAAGAGGTCGGCCTGCGCCTCGCGCGCCTTGGCGATGCGCTTGCGCAACCCCAGGTAGTAGTCACCGTCGCGGATCAGTATCGCCCGCATGCCCTGCTCACGATTGAGGCTCTGCACCAGTTTCTTACCGATCGCCAGCACCACATCCTTCTCATCGGTGCCATGACGTCCTCGTGCGCCCGGGTCCTCACCGCCATGTCCCGGATCGACGGCGATGATCACGTCACGCTGTCCGCCGGACTTGTCGGTCTTCACCGGCGCGCTACGCTTTTTTTCGCTGGTTTTGTAATCGTAGAGATCGACCACCAGGCGATGGCCGTACTCCCGGTTCGGCTTGAGCAGAAAGCTTTTCGGTTTCACCGCTCCGGTCAGATCGAAGACTACCCGCACATCATCCTTGTTGCGTGACGCGGTGCGCATGCCCTTGATGATCTTGTTCTCCCTGGCGGGATCGGGCAGGTGTTTGGTGAGCTCGGTGTTCCGCAGGTCGAGCACCAGGCGGTGGGGGTTGTTGAGTGTGAAGATCTTGTGCTCGAGCGGTTGGTTGGCGTCGAACACCAGACGCACGTGATCGGGCGCCGACCAGACACGCAGGCTGTTGACCTCCGTCTGCTTGGCGGCAACGGGCTGGACACAGAAGAGTGTCATCAAAAGCAGTAGTACGAGCGGCTTCATGTCCCCGTGCACCCGGTGAAAAGACGTCTTGTAAAAAAATAGCACGACGAGCAATTTTTTCCAAGGTTTTCTAGTAGATAGCACTTATTTCTTTAAATAATCTTTAATCTCCACCCCAAACCTTTTGTAAGTTATTGATAATTTGAAGGCCTTTTTCGCCAGTGGGCTGGAGCACCACCCGCCTCGACAACCCCTGATGGAAGAGTTGAATGGTCAGGTCGGGCGCCGGCAATACCCCCGCTCCCCGCTCCGGCCACTCGATCAGCAACAGGGCATCCGGCTGCAGCAGATCCTCGATACCGAGAAACATCAACTCCTCCGCATCCGCCAGCCGGTAGAGATCGAAGTGGTAGCAGTGCAGCCCGGGCAGTTCGTAGGGCTCCAACAGGGTATAGGTGGGGCTCTTGACCCGCCCCTGATGGCCGAGTCCGTGCAGCAGACCACGCACCAGCGTGGTCTTGCCGGTACCCAGATCGCCCGCCAGATAGACGATACATGGCGCGGCGATGACCCTCGCCAGGGCCGCGCCCAGGGCCTCCTGCCTGGCTTCGCCCGTGACCTGGAGTTCAAGCATCGACCTTGCCCTGGTTCAGCAAGCCGCGCAGTTCCGGCAACAGATCGCCCGCCAGCATGCCGATCTCCCCCCCTTGTGCCGCCCGATCACCGGCGGCCGCATGCAGCGTGACACCCAGTTCGGCCGCCTCGCGCAGTTCGTGACCCTGGGCCACCAGGGCGCCGATGATACCGGTCAGCAGATCCCCGGTGCCTCCGGTCGCCATGCCCGGATTGCCGTCGCTGCAGAGCGCCGGTGGATGGCTGCTGCCGTCCGAGACGAGGCTGCCGGCCCCCTTCAGCACCACCACACCGCCATATCTTGTCTGCAAGGCCTCCAGGGCGGCGAAGCGGTCATCCTGCACCTCGGCGGTGGAGCGCTCCAGCAGGCGAGCGGCCTCCCCCGGATGGGGCGTGAGAATGCGGTCGTCCCGCCGCTCAGGGTGACGGCTGAGCCAGTAGAGGCCATCGGCATCGAGCACCAGCGGCAGACCGCTGCGGGAGGCGGCTAGGTAGATCCGTTCGCCCCAGTCCTCCCGGCCGAGACCGGGTCCGAGGGCGATCACACTGGCGCGTTCGAGCAGCGGGGCCAGGTCATCCGCACGGTCGACCCCCCGGCACATCAGCTCCGGACGCCCGACATTGATCGTCGCCACATGATCGGGGTGAGTCGCCAGCGTCACCAGACCGGCACCGCTGCGGGCGCCGGCTTCCGCCGCCAGCCGGATGGCCCCGGGATAGCCCGGCGCGCCGCCGATCACCAGCAAATGGCCGAAATTTCCCTTGTGGGCCGAGCGCCGGCGGCCAGGCATCTGATCGGCCTGCTTGCGCCAGTCGATGCGCCGCGCGGCAAGCAGCTGACGGGCGTAGACCCGGGCCGGCACGTCGAGGGCGTCAAAGGCGATCTCGCCGCAGCAGTCCGGGCCCTGGCCGGTGAACATGCCCCGCTTCAGGCCGATGAAACTGAGGCAGGCTTCGGCCCGCACCGCGCGGCCCATGACACGGCCGCTGTCGGCGTTCAGCCCGGAGGGGATGTCGATCGCGAAGACCGTGGCCTGATGGCCGTTGATCGCGTCGATGGCGGCGGCCCAGGGCCCGCTCACGTCCCGCTCCAGGCCGGTGCCGAGAATGGCGTCCACGATCAGGCCGGGCTTCCCCGGGAGACCCTGGTAGGGTTCGATCTCTCCGCCTGCGGCCCGCCAGGCATCGGCCATGGCCAGGGCATCGCCGCGCAGCTTTTCCGGCTCACCGAGCTGCAGCACCCGCACCTTGAGACCGCCCTGGAGGGCGTGCCGGGCCAGCACGAAACCGTCACCGCCGTTGTTGCCGACGCCGCAGACCACCAGGATCTCGCTGAGCCCGGGCCAGCGTGCCTGCATCCAGTGGCAGGCCCGGGTACCGGCGCGTTCCATCAGATCCGCTCCGGGAATACCGTACTCCTCGATCGCGATACGATCGAACTCCCGCACCTGGGCGGCGGTGTAGAGCGCATAAGGAAGTTGATCGGTCGTCGGCAAGACCCTCATCGGATGGCTCCTGGTCGGTGGACTGGGGCAAAGATACCGTGAAGCCCCGGACCATGCCAGGGAGTGTCGAAGCGACCAGCGGACCGGTATAGTCTGGCCATGATCTCTGATTCAGCGCACCACGACTGGGAGACCCTGAGCCGTCGCATCAAAGCGTGGGGCATCGAACTCGGACTCGACGCTGTCGGCATCGCCGACGGCGAGCTGACGCTGGCCGAGGCGCGTCTGCAGGCCTGGCTCGCGGCGGATCACCATGGCGACATGGACTATATGGCTCGTCACGGCCGCAAGCGCAGCCGCCCCGATCAGTTGTTGCCGGGCACCCTGAGGGTGATTTCGGCGCGGCTCGACTATCTTCCCGAATCCCAGGAGAGGTCACAGCGCCTGTTGCGGGAACCGGAGACCGCCTTCATCTCCCGCTACGCCCTGGGGCGCGACTACCACAAGCTGCTGCGCAAACGCTTGCAGCAGCTGGCGGAGCGGATTCGCGCCGCCATCGACGGCGGCAGCTTCCGGGTCTTCGTCGACTCGGCGCCGGTGTTGGAGAAACCGTTGGCGGAAAAGGCCGGACTCGGCTGGATCGGCAAGCACACCAACCTGCTCACCCGCGAGGCGGGCTCCTGGTTCTTTCTCGGCGAAATCTACACCGACCTGCCGCTTATCCCCGACAGCCCCGCCAGCTCACACTGCGGCCGCTGCACTGCCTGTATCGACATCTGCCCGACCCGTGCCATCGTCGCCCCCTACCAACTCGACGCCCGGCTCTGTATCTCCTACCTCACCATCGAGCTCAAGGGGGCGATCCCGGAGCCCCTGAGAGCGGCCATCGGAAACCGGATCTACGGCTGTGACGACTGTCAGCAGGTCTGTCCCTGGAACCGTTTCGCCAAACTCACCCGCGAGCAGGACTTTCTGCCGCGGCACGGACTCGACCGCTCCACTTTGATCACCCTGTTCGACTGGAGCGAAACGGAGTTCCTCGAGCGTACCGCCGGCTCGGCCATCCGCCGACTCGGCCACGAGCGCTGGCTGCGCAACCTGGCCGTGGCCCTCGGTAACGCTCCCGGCTCCCCCGCGGTGGTCGAGGCGCTGCAACACCGCCTGGATCACCCCTCGGTGCTGGTACGCGAACATGTGGCCTGGGCGCTGGCACGACAGCGTAACTTACAACCTGCCTGACACTCATCACGCTGGTGCGGCAAGCCGCACCCTACCGCTTATTGTCAGTTGTAGGGTGAGGCCCTGCCCCACCGACTTCTGCATAAAGGAAAGTCAG
This sequence comes from Sedimenticolaceae bacterium, assembly GCA_050300835.1. Taxonomy (GTDB): domain Bacteria; phylum Pseudomonadota; class Gammaproteobacteria; order Chromatiales; family Chromatiaceae; genus Thiodiazotropha. The sequence continues at coordinate 15,661 of JBNKYJ010000117.1, read as the reverse complement.
ACTCTGACGTGCTACGGCGAACGACACTTTAATCGCATGACCAGGCAAGCCAGCCCCAGGCCGATGGCGATGCCCAGGGCATCGACCGCCAGGTCGCTCAAGCGGGTGGTGCGCAGGGGGACGAAAAATTGCAGGATCTCCGATGTCAGGGCCAACAGCAGCAGTGCGCCGAGGCGTTTCCCGATACTCAGCGATCTGTCCAGGGACAACAGCAAACCGAGCAGCGCGAATCCCAACAGGTGGGCGATCTTGGAGAGGTCCCAACGCTCCGGCCAGAGTGCCCAGTGGCTGTCCACGCCCAACGTCTCGTCGGGCCTCATCGACAGGCCGACCTCGGATAGTGCGCGGAGGCTGTATGACTCCAACTGCTGGCGCAACTCATGGGGCATCAGGATACCGGCCAGGACGACCGTCGCGGCCAGCAGCAGCCAGCGTCCCAGGGCACGCCCCCGGTAGTGTCGGTAGAGAATTCGGCCTAAAACCGCCGCCAGCACCAGCCAGCCCGCCAGCAGCGCCAGACGGCCGAGGCGAAATGGCAGGGATTCCTCGCCCCGGGTCAGGGAGAGCGCGCGTACCTGGAAACGCCCCGATGCGCTGTAGAGCGAAATCTCAAGGCAGACACGCCGGGCATCGGGTCGCAAGTCGAACAGCGCTTGTGCGGGGTGCCAGGGGTGATCACCCTCCAGGTTGAGCAACCGGGTACGCAGCTGATACTGCCCACGGCCGGCGGCGTCATAACCGACCAGATCGATACGCGCCATGTGCCAGGCCTTGCTACCGCGCCGCACGCCTTCGCTGCGCGCCTCGGCCGAGAGTAACAGCGGTTGCGGCAGCTCGCGCTCGAGCCAGCATTGGGCCAGGGTGGTGGAGGTGGCTGAGGGGTGATCGATGGTCAGAATGCCATCATTTTGGGTGATGGAGCGGCGATCGCCCTCCACCCGCCAGGCGTCGAGACCCTGGCTGAAATCCCGATTCGTCAGCAACTCGTCGCCGACCGGCCGGTAGGGTTGGAGCGCGCTGAAAAAGAGCAGATTGAGCAGGCAGTAGACGAGCAGCAGGCTTCGAAAGCCCGGGGCTGACACCTGCACAGGTCCTAGGGAAGTCGCAGAAAGTGGTCGCGGTAGAACCGAAGTTCGGCGATGGAGTCCCGGATGTCATCCATGGCCAGATGCTTACCGGCCTTCTTGAAACCGTCCATGAGCGAGGGCGCCCATCGGTTGGCCAGTTCCTTCAGGGTACTGACATCCAGATTCCGGTAGTGGAAATAGGCCTCCAGGTGCGGCATGGTGCGGGCCAGAAAACGCCGGTCCTGGCAGATGCTGTTACCGCACATGGGCGACGCCCCGGGCGGTACGTAGTGGCGCAGGAAGTCGATGGTCTCCGCCTCGGCCTTGGCCTCGTTGTAGGCGCTGACCCGGACCCGTTCGACAAGCCCCGAATCGCCGTGCTGGCGCTGGTTCCACTCGTCCATGCGGTCGAGAATCTCCTGCGACTGGTGGATCGCGATCACCGGTCCCTCGGCCAGCACCGTGAGATTGGCGTCGGTGACAATGGTGGCGATCTCGATGATCTGGTCGTTCTGGGTATCCAGGCCGGTCATTTCCAGATCGATCCAGATCAGGTTCGAAGCGTCTACGGGCATGAGAAATCCTTACTGGCTTGCGGGTTGGCTCAGCGGGCAGATTCTAGCAGGAAGCCGGTGCAGACTGTATTCTTGTGCATTCAGGCAACAACCAACTCATTCGGCATGGCTCTCTTCACCCAAATCTTTCTTCTGCTGCTGGTGCTCGGCACCCTGTTGCAACTCTGGCTGCTGCAGCGCCATCTCGCCCATGTGGCCGGGCATCGCAACCGGGTTCCCGAGGCTTTCACCGGCAAGGTCGCGCTCGATGAGCACCAACGCGCCGCCGACTACACCCGGGCCAAGGGCGGCATAGCGCGCATCGAGATCATCATCGGCAGTCTCCTCTTACTGCTCTGGACCCTGGGCGGCGGCATCGATCTGCTCGATCGTATCTGGCGTGGTTTCGGCTGGAACGGTATCGTCACCGGCCTGGCCCTCTTCTTCTCCTTTTTCTTCATCAACAGCCTGCTGGAGCTGCCCCTCAGCCTGGTGCGTACCTTCCGCATCGAAGCGGCCTTCGGCTTCAATCGCACCACGGTCTTGCAGTTCTTCAAGGACCGGTTGCTGGGTGCGGTGCTGGGAGTAGTGCTGGGAGGCCCCCTGTTGTGGGTGATCCTGTGGCTGATGCAGCGCGCGGGCGAGCTCTGGTGGCTGGCGGCCTGGGCGGTCTGGATGACCTTCACCCTCACTGTCTCCTGGGCCTATCCGCGGCTCATCGCCCCGCTGTTCAACCACTTTGAACCGCTCGAAGAGGGGGAGATGCGCGATCGCATCCAGAGTCTGCTGGAGCGCTGCGGTTTCACCAGTGACGGGATCTTCGTGATGGACGGTTCCAAACGCTCCAGCCACGGCAACGCCTACTTCACCGGCTTCGGCAAACAGAAACGCATCGTCTTCTTCGACACTCTGCTGGAGCGGCTCTCGGTGGACGAGATGGAGGCGGTACTGGCCCATGAGCTGGGTCATTTCCGACATCGTCACATTTACAAGCAGATGGGGCTGATGGGCCTGCTGTCGCTGGCCGGACTGGCCCTGCTGGGCTGGCTCTCCCAGCAGATCTGGTTCTACCAGGGTCTCGGCATCAGCCAACCCTCGGACGCGGCCGCCCTGCTGCTGTTCATGCTGGCGATGCCGGTATTCACCCTCTTCTTCTCGCCACTCGGCAGCTACCTCTCCCGGCGCTATGAGTTCCAGGCCGACGAATTCGCGGTTGGACAGACCGGCGGGGAGTTTCTGATGCGCGCGCTGGTCAAACTCTATCGTGACAACGCGAGTACCCTGACGCCGGACCCGCTCTACTCCCTGTTTCATGACAGTCATCCACCGGCGTCGGTGCGCATCGCCCACATCAATCAAAGAGCAGCCGGCTAAAGGAGCATCCTAATGAACAGAACCCTACTCGCACTCCCCCTGATGACCCTGCTGGGTGTCGCCACTGCCGAAGCGGCCGACGTACAGCGGGGCAAGCAGTTGGTCGACAGCCACTGCCAGCGCTGCCACGGTAGCGAGGTCTACACCCGCCCCGATCACAAGGTCACCAGTCTGCCCGGCCTGTTCAAGCAGGTGAGACGCTGTGAGCAGATGCTCGGTCTGACCTGGTTTGACGAAGATATCGATAATGCGGCAACCTATCTCAACCAGGAGTATTACAAGTTCAAAAAATAACGCTCCCCAGCTGGATGCTCTATGGCCAAACGCCGCCTCACCAAACAACAAAAAAACCGAATTCAGGCCATTCAACATAAGCGCCGCGAACGGCTCGAAGAGCAAGCCAGGACTGCCCTGGAAGCCGGCGACGGGATGCCGCCGGAGGAAGGCCGGGTGGTTATCCGTCACGGCGCCACGCTGGGCATCGAGAATACGCAGGGACGCATCATGCAGTGTCAGACACGACAACATATCGGCCATCCGGTCTGCGGTGATCGGGTGGTATGGCAAGCCACCGGTGAATCGACCGGTGTGGTCACCGCCCTGTTGCCGCGCAGCAGCGTACTCAGTCGACCCGACTACAGCGGTCGCGACAAACCCCTGGCCGCCAACCTGACCCAGTTGGTCATCGTACTGGCACCACTGCCCGAACCCAGCGGCTACCTGCTCGACCAGTACCTGGTGACGGCGGAACTCATTGGCGTCAAGCCCCTGATCGCCATCAACAAGATCGATCTGCTGGCGGGAAGTGAAGAGGAGACGTTCTTCGCCTCCTTCGCCCACTATCCCGAGATCGGTTACCCCCTGGTGCGGGTCAGCGCCAAACGGGAACACGGTCTGGACGCGTTGATCGAGCGGCTCAAATCGGAAACCAGCATCCTGGTCGGCCAGTCGGGCGTCGGCAAGTCCTCGCTCATCAACGCCCTGTTGCCCGAGTTGGCACTGGAGACCGGCCGGCTTTCCGAGGCCACCGGCCTGGGGCGCCACACCACCTCAACCGCGACCCTCTACAGACTGCCTCAGGGGGGCGAGTTGATCGACTCCCCCGGCGTACGCAGCTTCAGGCTCTCGGATCTGACCCGGGAGGAGCTGGAACAGGGCTTTCCCGAATTCCGTCCCTATCTCGGTCACTGTCGCTTTCACAACTGCACGCATGACCACGAACCCGACTGCGCCATTCGGGCAGCAGTGGAAGCGGGTGAGATCGACCCGCAGCGTGTGGCCAATTTTCTGCGCCTCAGCCAGGACGCACGCGGCAGGTGCGACTGATGTTGCTCGAGTTCGAACTGCTGATCCTGCTGGTCATGGCCAATGGCGCGCCGATCGTTGCGCGTCACCTTTTCGGAGACCGCTGTACATGGCCCATCGACGGGGGACTTAAAACGCCCGGCGGAAGCCGGCTCCTGGGTCACTCCAAAACACTGCGCGGACTTGTCGCCGCAGTGGTGATGACAGCCGCGATTGCCCCGCTGATGGGAATCGATTGGCACTGGGGCGCCGCCATCGGCGGTCTCGCCATGCTGGGCGACCTGCTGGCCAGCTTTACCAAGCGCCGCCTGGGCTACCCGACCAGCAGCCAGGCCATCGGACTCGACCAGATACCGGAGTCGCTGGTGCCGCTGCTGGTCATTGCCCCCGCCTTCGACCTTCAGCCCTGGTCGATCTTCATGATCGTGCTTGCCTTCACCGTGCTGGTACCGCTGCTATCGCGGTTGTTCTTTCTGCTGGGGATTCGGCGGCGACCTTACTGAATCGGTTATTTGGGTACAGTCGTTTCGCTGGGGCTTGGCCCCGATAATCAAGTGGAACGGCGCAGGGTGTGGAGAGTGATTTCGGGAGGACAATTGATTCGCACCTCGACGATGGAGGTGCCGGCGCCGGCGGAGGTGTAGCCCTGCATCTTCATGTGACGCCAGGCCCCTGAACCGAGACGGCGTGGACAGCGGGCATCGAGGGTCAGAGGATAGCCTCCCGGCAGGCAGATCTGCCCGCCATGGGTGTGGCCGCAAAAGAAGAGGTCGAAGCCGGCATGCGCCGCCTGACGGTAGATCTCTGGAGTATGGGAGAGCAGGATCGCCACCGACGACAAGGGTATCCCATCGGCTGCCTTTTCGATATTGTCGACCTTGTAGTAGTGAGCGTCGTCCACCCCGGCCATATGGATGTTCACGCCTTCGCGCTCAATCGTCACCCACTCGTTGAGCAGCATCTGGATACCCATCGCTTCCAGCTCCGGCACCATGCGGATGCTGTCATGGTTTCCCAGTACACCATAGACCGGACCCTGCAGCTGATCGCGCAACAGGCGCACTCCGTCCATGGCGTCTTCGATTTCACCAAAGGTCCAGGCCCGGTAATCGCCGGTGAGAATCACCGCGTCGTAGTTCAGACCCTGCACCTGTTGCGCCAGGGCCTCCATTGCCGGTGGATACATGTCGGCATGCAGATCACTGAGATGCAACAGGGTATAGCCGTCGAAGGCGGCCGGCAGATGAGGCAGTTCGATGGTATTCCGGTTGACCTGAAAGTTGAGGGTGTTACCCCGGCCCCGCCAGTAGACACCGGTGGCCTTCAGCATCTTGCGCAGCAGTGAGTGGCTCGAATACCAGTTTTCCGGATGAAAAAAGTTGATTCCGTGACCAAACACCTGGGGCATCGACTCCTCCTCGATGCCGATACGCAGGCGAGCATGCACTTTGCCCAAGCGCTTCTCCAGGTGCATGAAAATGTCCGAATCCATTAGCTGAGTATAAGCCTTCTGATCCTGTCTGTTCGATTTCTCCTAGGTGGCAGGCAAGCAAAATGTGATCGCCGCCCCACCCAACACTTCTGATCGGCCAATCTCAAGGCGGCCACCGTAAGCCGTGAGAATGTCCATCACCACGGCGAGGCCTATTCCCTGACCCGGTTGACGCTGATCCGCCCGATGTCCGCGCTGCAGCACCGCATCGGCTTCCTCGGACGGAATGCCGGCACCATCGTCACTGATGCGCAGGCAGAGCCGCCCCTGATCCAGATCTCCAATCACCCGCACCCGGCCCCGGCCGTATTTGCAGGCGTTCTCCATCAGATTGCCCAGCAGCTCCATCAGATCCCCCTCGTCACCCTTGAAGTTGAGCGTTTCCGGGATCTCGATCTGCCAGGTCACACCCTTCTCAGAGTAGACCTTGCTGAGCGTATCGGCCAAGCGGCCTACAACCTTACCCACCGGCAGGTGACGCGTCAGGGATGTACGGCCTGAAGCCGCCGCCCGCTGCAGCTGATGGCCGACGATCTGATTCATGCGGCCGACCTGTTCGCTCAGCAGCCGCTGTTGCTCACGCTGCACCGGGTCCGCTTGATCGGCCAGCCCCTGAAGGATGGCGAGCGGGGTCTTCAGACTGTGAGCCAGGTCCCCCAGGCTGTCCCGATAGCGCTGCTGACGTGCCTGGGCGTGCCGGATCAGGGAGTTGATGTTGGAGGTGAGCGGGCTGAGCTCCCGGGGATAGCTCCCCTCCAGCTGTTCGGAATGGCCCGATTCGATATCGGTCAGCGCCTCGGCCACCTGGCGCAACGGGCTCAGGCCCCAGCGCAATACCAACCCCTGGGCCAGCAACAGCAGTACCGCCGCACCGCCGAGCCAGAGCATCAGGGTGTTGCGGAAGGCGGCCACCTGCTCCAGCTGGGGCGCCAGGTCCTCCGCCACCATCAGGGTGTACCCCAGTTCGCGGCCGTTGAAGTCCTCCCACACCACGCCGAAATTGAGGCTCATCACCGCCTCGTTACCCGGCAGCTCCACGCGCTCGATTTTAGCCTCGCCCGGCGCCATGCGCCGCACGAAACCGAGTTCCCGCCCCACACCGGAGGCCGACTCCCAGTGATAACCGGTCTGCTGGCCGACGACCCGGGCGTAGAGCCCGGAGTCGGGGCGGTTGAAGCGGGGATCGGTCAGCACCGGTGGCATTTTGAGCGCTCCCGCCTCCCCCTCCTCGGCGGCCGCCAGCAGGGCGTAGACACTGCTGTAGAGCCGCGCCTGCAGCGCCTCCCCGGCGGCAGAGCGGAAGGCCTTGTCGAGAGCCAGTCCCGTGAGACCGAGGAAAGCGGTGAGCACCAGGCTGGCGGCCAGCAGCAGCCGTTGGTGGATGGAGAGTCGCCGGATCAGGCCCACGGATCAGCGTTTGCACTCGAGGGCAAAGCGGTAGCCTCGCCCGCGCAGGGTCTCGATCGGCTGGTAGCTCCCCTGCGGATCGAGCTTCTTGCGCAAACGGCGCACGAACACCTCCAGGGTGTTGCTGTCCTTGTCCCAGTCCTGCTCATAAATGTGTTCGGTGAGCGCGGATTTGGAGACCACCTCGCCGGCATGCAGCATCAGATACTCCAGCACCTTGTATTCGTAGGCGGTCAGGTCGACGGGCTCGCCCTCCAGGGTGACCCGCTGGGCGCTGGTGTCGAGCTGCACCGGGCCGCCGCTGATGACCGGCTGGGACCAGCCGGCGGAGCGTCTCACCAGTGCGTTCAGGCGGGCCAGCAACTCCTCGACGTGGAAGGGTTTCACCAGGTAGTCGTCGGCCCCCGCCTCCAGCCCCTCGACCTTGTCCTGCCAGTTGCCGCGGGCGGTGAGAATCAGAATGGGGAAATGCTTGTCGAGTTTGCGCAGCTCGCGGATCACTTCGATACCCGAGAGCTCCGGCAGACCGATGTCGATGATGCCCAGATCCATACCGTATTCGCGGCCGAGGAAGAGTCCTTCGCGTCCGTCGGCGGCGGCATCCACCGTGTAGCCCTGTTTACGCAAGCGTTCGGCCAGCGGTTCACGGATTTCGGCCTCGTCCTCTACCAGCAAGACTCGCATGCGCCCCGCCCTCTCTCAGCGTCGCTTGTTGGAGCGGCGGTCATTGCCGGCATCGAAGCGGTAACGACGGACCTTGCCGTCATCGGTGAGGATGCGGATGTTGTAGTACTGCCGGCCGTTTTTCTCCTGGGTTTCGGCGGAGATCACCCGGCCATTGCTCTTCTCCCTGGCCTGCCTTACGGCATTGTCGAGGCTCGAAGCATCACGGGCCAGGAGCGGCGGCGCAAATGCGAGAGCCAGCAGCAGGATGAGCGCGTTTCGGAGTGTCCTGGTCATACTCGGGCCTGTTCAACGAATTCGCGTGCGGGCTTTCCCGCACGCCTTTGCAGCTTACTCCCTCACCGGTCGTCCCGGAACATCCTGATCACGGATCAATAACCCCGTACGGGCCGCACATCCACGCTGACGGGAATGCGCTTGCCGGGATGTTCATCGGTACGGGTGGTGAAGAGCCGCCCTTTGTAGCGATATGTTACATCATAGCCGACCAGTTCCTCCTCATAGGAGGTGTGCTCGATCACCTCGCAGCGGCGCTCGGTGGAGGTGGTGTAGTAGCCGCCGCTGTTCTTGTTGCTGATGTCGTGTCCGATGGCGCTGCCCAGCAGGGCCCCGGCCACCGTGGCCACATCCCTGCCGCGTCCATGCCCCCGGCTCACCTTGTTAGCCACGACACCGCCAATGATGCCGCCAAGCACGGTGCCGGTGTAGCCGTGCTGGTTGGCGTGGTAGCGCTCCACCGGTTCGTCCCAGCAGCGGCGCTCGGGGGTGGTGATCTCCACCGTGCGATAGATCGGTTCGGCGCTGATCACCTTGGCGGTGTCACGGTAGTGCTCGGGGTGACCAGCCTGGGCCGCCACCGAACTGGCCAGCAGGATCACACCGAGAGCGATAATCTGTTTTTTCATTGTCTGTCTCCAGTTGAGTCCAGGTTTTTGCCTGAAACAAGAGGGTTTTCCTCATCTCTGGTGACAGCATAGGGGGGGCTAACTGAACGCCTGCTGAACCGTTGGGGAAGCCGCCATTTGCGCCCGATCACGGAGTTCACCCTGCAGAGTAATGGGCAGATTCCCCATTAAAAAGAAGCAGTCCGATTGAGAATCCTGAAAGTAACGATTTCTTAATGTCTATTACGACTCCAGACCGAAAACAAAATAACTACTGCAAACCCATGTGCAAAAACACGGGCTATTCTTTCTATCTCTCTGTTTATGCCTGCTGTTTTTCGTTTTTGGTTAGAATTTGATATTTCGACTGTAAAACTATCCGACATTTTTAAAATCTCTATATGACCAATGTTCGGCCTGGGCCTGATCAAGTATCTGTATCGGTCATTCGTAGTGTGTTTGATCCTGCGACCACCCATGTTTGATGCCGTCCCGCATTGTGCCGAGGGCCACATCACCGGATAAAGGCGAGCGACAAACCGAAAACTTACCTGTCTCCGATAGTCCTCAATCCGTCTGAGGCATTCATCACACAGGATCTGGTACTCTAATAACCGATGGCTCTGATCCAGAACCTAATTCATCTCTACCTGGAGGCCGCCCCCTGGCTGTTGCTGGGGCTGGTGATGGCTGGCTTGCTCAAAGCCTGGCTGCCGGACGGGATACTGCAGCAGAAGTTGGGCCGGGGACGCTTTCTGCCGATCTTCAAGGCGACCCTGATCGGCGCCCCGCTGCCGCTCTGCTCCTGCGGCGTGCTGCCCGCCGCCATGGGCCTGCGACGCAGTGGTGCCTCCCGTAGCGCCACTGTCTCTTTCATGATCTCGACTCCCGAGACCGGCCCCGACTCCATCGCCATCACCTACGCCCTGCTCGGCCCTTTCATGGCCGTGGTACGCCCGATCGCGGCCATCGTCAGTGCCCTGTTTACCGGACTGCTCAACAGCCTGTTGGCAGACCAGCAGGAGAGACCCGCTCCCGCGCTCACCCTGCCGGTGGTTGGCGGTACGGCGGCTTGCGGCTGCGGCGATGGGGATTGCTCCGTATCCGAATCCAGCGGGAAGCCATCGGGATTCTGGCGGCGCAGCCTGCAGGGTCTGCACTACGCCTTCAGCGACATCCTCGACGACATCTGGCACTGGCTGCTGGCCGGCCTGGTGCTGGCGGCCCTGGTCATGACCTACCTCCCTCCCGACACCCTGGCCAGCTGGGGCAGTGGCCTGCCCGCCATGCTGATGATGCTGGTGATCGGCATCCCCATGTACATCTGTGCCACGGCTTCAACTCCCCTGGCGGCCGCGATGATCCTGGCCGGCGTCTCACCGGGTACCGTGCTGGTCTTCCTGCTCGCAGGCCCCGCCACCAATCTGGCGACCATGGGGGTGATCCAGCGGGAGATGGGGATGCGCACCCTGGTCCTCTATCTGGTGGGAATCTCTGTCTCCAGCATCCTCATCGGCCTCATCACCGATGTGGTGATCAACAGACTGGGAATTCCCGTGGAAGTGCTGACGGCGCAGGAGACACCGGAGCTGGCCGGATTGATTGCGCTGTGCTGCGGTCTGGCGCTGCTCTATTTCATGTTGGCGAGCATGCGCCGGCGAATGGCGCGGACCTGAGTTCCCGGATAAACCTATCCTGAATCTGCGTGGAGTGACTGGTTATGTGGGGCGTGCCCAATGGCACGCCCAAAGCGATTCACCCCCGATCGGAGGTAACCGATCTTCTATCGCATCAGGCGGCCTTCATGCCCCTGCGACGGGCAGTCACCAAAAGGCCCAGCCCAACCAGCATCAACAAGGCCAATTCAGGCTCTGATATGGAGATGAAGGCATTTTCCAGACTGATATAGTATTCAGCCTCGAATCCATCCGCCAACGCCTGGTTGTCGAGGCTCGCATAGATGAGATAGGTATGATCATCGAGCAGATCGTAGCTGTCCCCGGCATGATTGAAACCCGGCGCAACCGATAAGCTGAGATTGCTGAAGGGATTCGTGATGTCGATCAGTATCGATTGCACACTACCGGTGCCACTCAACAGATCTTGCTGCAGTACACCTCCATCCCCGTCGACAGAGAAGACCCAGAAGAAATCGAGACTGGAGTAGCCATACCCCGGATTGTCAAAGCCGCAGTCAAAACAATAATCCTGACCCGCCCGAAAACTCAGATACTGATCCGAGGTGGACCATGAAACCCAACCGTAATTTGGATAGGGTGTGGAGCTGTAGTGCTCACTCGAGAAACCCGAATTCAATACTTGGGAAAGGACATGTTCCGGGTAGTCGGGGGAACCGGGTAGCGTCGGATAAGCCGAGCCGACTGTCGCTGAAACGACTCCTAAATCCGTTTTAAGAATCGCAGTGGCATTTGAGATCGGGCTAAACAAAATCGCAAATGCAATGATCAGATATTTGGTCGTGTCCATACAGAGTCCTTACTTTTGAAAAACACTATTATCCAGTCGAAACTCCAGCAAAATATAGGCCACTCAAATAATATATCCATTTATCATTGAGTTAAATTATTAGCCTTAATTTTTTTAATCCATTGTGTAAACGATACCGACATTTCCACGTCTATTGAAGGACGGGGCACTGGATAGCGTCGAATAATGACAATAGCAGTGGTATCGAAATATTCATGACAATGGCATGTCAATTTGGTTATTCACATTGCATTCAACTGAGGGGCACAGGGTTCTTTGAGCGATACCGATTATGCTATGCCGGCGTCCTCAGACAATGATCAGTGCAGTCGAACTATCCCTTGATTTCGGACCAACACATCCAAGTTAACAGTGTTGCGCGATACGTGGCGTCGCAGACTTGGTCGGCCTGGTAACTGCGTGCATTAAGGCCGATGTTGCCGCGAATCATGTGCTCGATTTTCGGACTGCGGTAAGATTCGAACCAGAGGGAGCCCTTTCAAGGACCCGGGGGAAAAGCACATGGAACGACTGCACCTGGCCACGCTACTGTTTCTGGCGTTATCCTGTCAGAGTGTCAACGCAGGCGAGACCTGTGTCGGCGATACGCTCACCGGCCATCGCTATTCCGTCAATCTTGTTCCCAGACAACCCGCGACGGAACTCTATCGTACCTGGGCACCACTGCTCGAGCGGATCGGCAAGCAGGCTGGTCTGTGCTTCGATATCAGAGTTCCCGATGGCTTTCCCGCATTCGAGCGCGCCATGCAAGCGGGTGAATCCGATTTCATCTTCCTCAACCCGTACCATCAGATGATGGCGCATGACACCCCTGGCTATCTGCCGCTGATTCGCGATGGACACTCCCGCCTGGCCGGCGTCCTGGTAGTGCGTACCGACAGCCCGATCCACTCCATTCGCCAACTGGAGGGAAAAACCGTGGCGTTTCCGGCGCCCAACGCCTACGTCGCCTCCCTGTTGCTGCGTGCCCTGCTGGTAAAGGAGGGCATTGCTATCCGGCCCGAGTACGTCACCTCACACAGCAATGTCATGCGCGCAGTGGCGTTGGAGGCCGTGGAAGCCGGCGGCGTTGCCAATACCACGTTGGAACATCAGCCGGCATCATTGAAATCACGTATACGCATTCTTCATCAGACCCGTTTATATATGCCGCACCCCTTTTCCGTTCACCCTAGGGTCGCTGAGACTGACAGAGAAAAGCTAATTGAGGGCTTTATTTCCCTCACCGGCGATCCCGACGGACGTAAAATGCTTGCTCACGTCCAAATGACAGATCCGATTCGGGCCGATTACGAAGATGATTACAAGGCACTGGAGAGCCTGGGACTTGAACGCTTTATTGAACGACCAAACCCTGCCGAGACACCTTAATCGGAGATCATTGTCCGCACGTTTGTTGTTGCCTGTGATTCTGGTCGCCGTGGGCGGCGTACTGCTGCTGGCCGTTTCGGCCGCACTCTGGACTATCCACAACAACGGCGACATGATCGAAGCCCATCACCATCGAGAGGCCCATCTGATAGCCGAGGGACTGGCGAACGCCGTCGCACCTGAACTGGTGCACCACAACTATGGCGGTGCGGAAAACCGCTTGCTGCAGACCGCCTCGTCGACCAATGTACGTTCGGCGTTGGCCATCAACGTGCAGGGAGATGTGCTGAGCTATGTGATCGGACACACAAATGACCGACCGGCTCACGCCGATTTCTCATTGACCCACGTTCCGCCACCTGCGGATACCACGCCTGAGAGTGAACAGCTTCATCCTGAGTTCCTCACGATTTGGAAACAAGTCAAAGTGGGCACGCCGGTGGGTTGGGTGCGGCTTGAAATCGAATCCGATTTTCTCGCTTCCACAATGGACGAAGTACGGCGCGAAGCCTGGTTGCTGGCACTGGCCGTGGCGATACCCGGGATCCTGCTTCTGGGAGGGGCCATTTTACGCACCCTGCTCCTGATGCAACGCCATGAACGCGAAGTGGCGCACACTGAAAGCAGATTGAAAAGCAAGGCCTATTATGACGGACTGACCGGGTTACCCAACCGTCATCTGCTGTTCGACCGTTTCGAAACCGCCATTGCCCACAGCACGCGTCACCACTTTCTGTTGGCGGTCTGTTTCGTCGATCTCGATAACTACAAGCCGATCAATGACCGTTACGGCCATACCGTGGGTGACCGTGTGCTGATGTCGGTGGCGCGAAACCTCAAACAGACGCTGCGCGGCACCGACACCGTGGCCCGACTCGGCGGGGATGAATTCATCGTTTTGTTGAACGAACTGGAAGACGAGCATGAAGCGAAGCTGGGGGTACAACGCGTGATGACGGCCTTCCAGCGGCCATTGAATGTCGAAGGTCACAGCATCGCGATCAATGCCAGTATCGGCTACGCCCTCTACCCTCGCGACGGCGAAGACGCCGAAACCTTGATCGAACTGGCGGATCGGGCCATGTATCGGGCCAAAACATCAGGACGCGGCAGAAGCGTCCGCTTCGGACAGGAGCATGTTCAGACCACGGATGTGGCAGTGACCAAGCGCTGAACGACGATCCCGGCGCGATCATCGCTCTCCCCCCGGTGAATCATTCGCGCTTGTGAGACAACTGGCTTCGCCATACCAGAATGCGGTTGTTGACCGGCATTTCGATATCCTCTTCGAAGGCCAGGCCCTGGGCTTCGGCCAGCCGGTCGAGGTCGGTGAAGTCACGGATACCGCTCAGCGGATCGCGTTGTTTGAGCCAGGCGTCGAAGCGGCGGTTACTGTCGCTGGTGTAAGCGCCGTCGTAGTTGAAGGGACCGTAGAGCACGAAGCAGCCACCGGGAGCCAATACGCTGCCGATGCCTTCGAAGCAGCGCTCCACTTCAGGCCAGCTCATGATATGGACGGTGTTGGCGCTGAAGATGGCGTCGTAGGTCCGCCCGGGCCAGTCTCCGCGGACATCGAGGGCAACGGGAGATGGCGTATTGGGCAAGCCGGCCTCACCGAGCCAGGCGCTGATTCCGGGATGGTTCTCCACCACGTCACTGGTCTGCCAGACGAGATGCGGCATGGCAGCGGCGAAATGGATGGCGTGCTGGCCGGTGCCGCTGCCGATCTCCAATACGCTTGCTGCATCGGCGAAGAGACGACTCAGCACCGACAGGATCGGCGCCTTGTTCTGATCGCAGGACTCCGCGTAGAGTTTGTCGAACATACGATTATCCTGGCGCCTTTATGGGCCAACGCTGTGCTGCCATTCCCGCCAAGGTCCTGCCACTGCCCGCAGACAGCGAGTCGGTTTGGCCTGTTTGCAGGGTACTGAAATGCAATGTATTCATGAGACCGCCTCTAGACCCAATCCCGGGGTTTGAGGTACTCCTGGTAGAGTCTCGCTTCCTCGCTACCCGCTTCGGGGCGATAGTTGTATTGCCAGCGCACCAGTGGCGGCAGGGACATGAGGATCGACTCGGTGCGCCCGCCCGACTGCAGGCCGAACAGTGTGCCCCGATCGTAGACCAGGTTGAACTCCACGTAGCGGCCCCGGCGGTAGAGCTGGAAATTCCGCTCGCGTTCGCCATACCCGGTCTCTTTACGACGTTGCACGATCGGCAGGTAAGCGGGCACGTAGTGGTCGCCCACACTCTGCATGAAGTCGAAACACTTGTCGAAGCCCCAATCGTTGAGGTCGTCGAAGAAGAGACCGCCGATGCCACGGGGCTCCTGACGGTGCTTGAGGTAGAAGTATTCGTCACACCAGGCCTTGTATTTCGGGTAGACCTCCTTGCCGAAGGGGTCACAGGCGTTCTTGGCGGCTTTATGCCAGTGCACGCAGTCCTCGTCGAAACCGTAGTAGGGAGTGAGATCGAATCCGCCTCCGAACCACCAGACCGGATCTTCACCCTCCTGCTCCGCGATGAAGAATCGGACATTGGCATGGGAGGTCGGCACATAGGGGTTGTGGGGATGGATCACCAGGGAGAGGCCCATGGCCTCGAAGGCGCGGCCGGCCAGTTCAGGTCGATGGGCGGTGGCTGAGCCGGGCAACTGACTGCCGGTGACATGGGAGAAGTTGACCCCCGCCTGTTCGAACACCGCACCCTGCTGCAACACCGCGCTGATGCCGCCGCCACCCAGGTGGTCGCCCGGGTCACGCTGCCAGCCATCCTCGAAGAACTTCTCCTTGCCGTCCTCCTCCTCCAGGGCACAGCAGATACTCTGTTGCAGGTTCTGCAGATAGGTCTTGACCTGGGACTTGTCGGGTTCGTTCATGCTGGTCATGGTCATCTGTATTCGTTGTTCGTGGCTGTAGATTGATGCCGAATCATGATACCTCAGGTTGCATCGTCATTCGGGCACAGGCCGGAAGAACGCGTATTCGCTATGGCTAGTGGGGATGATCGGTG